>CAWBXL010000029.1:0-21669 GCA_963792305.1 uncultured Acidobacteriaceae bacterium
GTCACGACCTGCTTCTGTGCGACTACGAAGCGGGAGACTATAGTGCGCTGCGAATTGTTCATGAATTGCGCAAGGCTGCACCGCAACTGCCTGTAATTTTCCTGAGTGACCACGTCAATCGAGCAAGCTTGCAAGAATCGGTTGAGAAGAGCATTGAAAAGAAAGACGGCAAAGAAAACCTTTCATCGCAAAAAATTCTCAACGCCGTCAACGCATATTGCAATGACCGTCAATTGCAAAAAGCGGAGGACATGCTGCGCAAACTGGGGCGGGCAGTGGAACAATCCGCGGACATGGTGATTATTACCGACCGTTCGGGGATCATCGAATATGTCAATCCTGCTTTCGAGGCAGTCACGGGCTATACGCAAGGGGAAGTTTTGGGACTTACCCCGCGAATTCTCAAGTCTGGACAACATCCGACCGAGTTTTATGAGCAGATGTGGCAGACCATTTTGGCAGGACAGGTTTTCCATGGGGTGTTGGCCAATCGAAAGAAAAATGGAGAAACCTTCCTTGTCGAAAAAACCATTACACCGTTGCGCGATTCGGATGGACAGGTCAGCCACTTAATCTCCAATGACCGCGATATCACGGACCGGCGCCGGTTGGAAACCCAACTGCAAATGGCGCACAAGATGGACGCCATCGGGCGACTTGCGGGAGGTGTGGCCCACGATTTCAACAATTTGTTGATGGTAATCAGTGCGTACGCTGAGTTGATGCAAGACTCATTGGCCACTGGGCATCCTCTGCTGCGCAACGTGCAGGAAATCATGAAAGCTTCCAAGCGTGCCGCTGATCTGACACGCCAATTGCTGGCCTTTGGCCGTAAGCAAATGCAGGCCCTGCAACTAATGGACCTAAACCAGGTGCTCAAAGAAATCAGCAAAATGTTGCCGCGGCTGATTGGCGAGGACATTCAGCTCACCATTGTGCACGGCCGAAATATTGGTTGCGTGCGGGCTGATCCCATGCAGATCGAACAGATCGTCATGAACCTGGCCGCCAATGCGCGCGATGCCATGCCGGATGGCGGCAAACTGACAATTGAAACTGCCAGCATCGTGCTGGATGAAAGTTATGTGCAAACGCATTCGATTGTTCCCGTCGGCGACTACGTGCTGCTGGCGGTGACTGATACCGGTCAGGGAATTATTCCAGAACATCTTTCTCATATTTTTGAGCCTTTCTACACCACCAAAGCAGAGGGCAAAGGGACTGGATTAGGGCTGGCCACGGTTTACGGTATCGTGAAACAGAATGGCGGATTCATTTGGGTCTATAGCGAGCCAGGGATGGGGACCACATTCAAGATTTATCTACCCCGCGTAAAGAAAGAAGCAGGAACGGCAAAAACAACGGTTAAGCCGGTGCAAGAAGCCCCGGGAGGAGTGGAAACGATTCTTCTTGTGGAGGATGAAACTGCCGTGCGGCAATCCACGGGGCAATTCCTCCGCCTCAATGGCTACACTGTAATTGAAGCAAAAGATGGGGAAGATGCCCTGCGTGTTGCTAAAAACCATGGCGCGATGATTGATTTGATGATGACCGATGTCGTCATGCCGCGTCTGGGTGGCGCTAAACTGGCCGCGCAACTGGCCGCGACCCACCCCACGATGAAAGTGCTTTTCGTGTCAGGATACGCTGAAAGCACCGTCCTAAGACATGGGCCGATTGACGTCACCAACAGTTTTCTGCAAAAACCTTTTGGGCTGAAATCACTTGCAGTAAAGATCCGGCAAGTTCTGGATACAAGTGTGACGGCAACCTCTGCGAGGGCCCCACTCACCAACTAACTTTGTCTATCCTGGTCAGACTTCTCCACGCTGCTTTGCTGATAAACTCAATAGTTCCCTTTACTATGAAATTGACCTCTGAGGCCTACACGATTGACGGCCACTGTCGCTGATATGGCCCAACTCCAGAAAACATCCAGCAATCGCTGGGTGTTGCTCGCTTTGTTTCTACTATTTAGCATTATTTATTTGGGGTCCCTGACCTCCCCGGCGCTTCTTGACGACGCCGACGCCAGCCATTCTGAGGCAGCACGCGAGATGGTCGTGCGCGGGGACTACGTCACGCTGCACATCAATGGGGTGCGCTATCTGGAAAAAGCGCCACTGATCTACTGGCTGGTGGCTTTTGGGTTCCATCTTTTTGGCGTACATGAGCTGGCGGTGCGGTTGCCATCTGCCCTTGCCATGTTCCTGTTGATGGTGCTGGCCTATCGTTGGGGCCGCCGCGCCTTCAATGAGCGAACCGGCATTTATGCTGCGCTTTTCGTTTGTACGACTGTTGGCTTTTATTTGTTCTCCAGAATTCTGATTCCCGAAGCCGTACTGAGTTTGCTTATTGCTGGCGCACTCTGGTTTTTCCTGACAGCTTTGGAACCGCACGCAGGCGCATGGCGATGGTATGCGGGATACTCTTGCGCCGCTCTCGCTGTCCTGGCGAAAGGATTGGTTGGGCTGATTTTTGTCGGAGCCATCATGTTTGTGTTCGTGATGCTCACCGGCGACTGGCGGCGCTGGCGCGAGTTCCGGTTATTTTCAGGAACAATTTTGTTTCTGCTGATCGCTGTACCGTGGCATCTACTGGCGGGATTCCGCAACAAAGGATTCTTTTGGTTTTATTTTGTGAACGAACACTTTCTGCGTTTTTTGGGAAGGCGTTATCCGAAGGACTACAGTAAACTTCCGGCTTTCCTTTACTGGTCACTGCACCTGGCATGGCTGTTTCCCTGGAGTATGTACTTCCCTCTGGTGCTGAAAGACAGTTGGCAAAAGCTCAGGAGCCAGGTTGCAATTGCGCGCTTTGATGCGCGCAGCCGGCTACTGTTCTGGCTTTGGTCAGGAATTGTTCTGGTATTTTTTGCTTTCTCGACGAACCAGGAGTACTACACATTCCCGGCTTATTTCCCCATGATTGTTTTGCTGGCCGTCGCCGTCTCGTCTTCTGAAATTGGTGAAGCTGGCAGCAAGCGTTCAGGCTGGCTGATCGGAGCAACGGCTTTAGTAGCGGTAGCAGCGATAATTTCAGGTTGTCTTCTGGCGGCTGGACTGTGGAGCTCCCGTCATCTGCCATTTGTTCCGGATATTGGCACGGTATTGGCGAAACATGATTTGTCCAATGACACGCTTTCCATGTCGCATATGCTGGATCTAAGCGGAGAATCGTTTGCAGCGCTGCGGCTTCCGGCGGTGCTAGCGGCAATCGCTTTTTTGCTGGGGCCGATCACTTCACTGGTCCTGCGATGGAAGCGCCGCAACTGGGCCGCCACCTGGACGATGGCAGTGACGATGACTTTATTTCTCTTTGCCGCACACATCGCTTTGCAACGCTTCGAACCCTATCTTTCCTCCAAGCCGCTGGCGGAAAAGATTGTGACGGAATTACAGCCTAACGACCGGGTCATGATCTATGGGGACCAATCGTTCGGGTCTTCCCTACTTTTCTACTTACAACGCCCAATCGAGCTGGTGAACGGAAAAAGTTCCAGTATGTGGTTCGGCTCGACGTTTCCCGATGTTCCTAAAATTTATTTGAGCGACGCAGACCTGCTGCGGGAATGGGGCTCACCGACTCGTATCTTCCTGTTTGTAACAACGTATCAAAAAGCGCAGGTGGACGCTCTGATCCCATCACCGAAATACGTGATTGCTGAAAGCTCCGGCAAAACCATCTATAGCAACCAGCCCGTCCGTTAGCTCGACTGTGGCCTTTCCTATCGACTATGATTCAGCCTGATGCAGAACAGGCCCGTGAAAATTGATTGTCAGGCAGTTATTCTTGCGGGTGGACTGGGCACACGAATGCGTCCGGTCACGGAAACCATACCTAAACCGATGATTCCAGTTTGCGGCAAGCCTTTTTTGCAGCACCAACTTGAGCTGCTGCAAAAAAATGGGATTGAACGCGTATTGTTACTCGTTTCCTATCTTGGAGAACAAATCGAGCAATATTTCGGCAAAGGTGATCCAGTGAAAATGGAAATCGGTTACTCTTACGAGTCTTCGCCCTTAGGCACGGGAGGGGCACTGAAAAACGCAAGCTCCAAGCTGGAAGAAAAATTCTTATTATTAAACGGCGACACCTTTCTGGATGTGGACTATCCGGCTGTGATCGCTGATTTTATCAACCACAAACCGCAGGCCGTGATTGTGGCCCGGAAAAGTGCCGATATGCCCGTCCCTAATAATCTTGCTGTTTCTGTGGACGGGCAAGTGACTGCCTATCAGAAGCGAAATCCTGAGAACATGACTTGCACAGATGCAGGTGCCATCGTTCTCGCCCATAAAGTTCTTGATAACATTGCGCCGGCGCAAATCTGCTCCCTGGAAGAAGAAGTGTTCCCGAAATTGATCAAACGCAGAGAGATGCGGGCGTGGATCACTTCTGAACCATTTTTCGATATGGGCAGCCCCGCCGGACTCAAAGCTTTGAGCGAGAAACTGGCATGATTTTGGCCAAGTCTCCATTTCGCATCAGTTTTGCCGGTGGCGGTAGTGACCTGCCGGACTTCTACCGGCGACATACTGGGGTAGTGGTCAGTACAACGATTGATAAGGCAATGTATATCGCAATTCATCCTTATTTCCATGAAAAAATCCGGATCAAATACTCGCGTACGGAAGACGTATCCAACACTTCTGAAATTCAGCATCCGTTAGTGCGGGAATGTTTGCAGATGATGAACATCGATTGCGGCATGGAAATTGCCAGCTTCGCCGATGTGCCGGCAGGGACTGGAATGGGCTCCAGTAGCGCGTTTACGGTGTGTTGCTGCATGCTTTGCATGCTCTCGCAGGACAAAATCCGAGTGCCGGTGAATTGGCCAAGACTTCTTGTGAAATTGAGATTGACCGCGTCGGCGAGCCTATCGGTAAGCAGGACCAATATGCGACTGCATTCGGAGGACTGAATTGCATTCGGTTTCACCCCGACGAAAGTGTTGAGGTTATTCCCATCATCTGCTCGATTGAGACTCGCCATCAGCTGGAAAGCAGATTGATGCTTTTTTATACCGGCGGAGAAAGAGCGGCTAGTTCGATTCTGCAAGAGCAGGGACGAAATATGTCACAACCAGACAAATTTTCCGCCGTGGTGGAAATGACGAAGCTCGCCGAAGACCTTTACCGGTCGCTGGAGCGCAACCAGATTGATTCTTTCGGTGAAATTTTGCACACGGGTTGGATGCTGAAATCGAAATTGGCACGCGACATTACAAACAGTGCCATCGAATCAAACTACCGACTGGCCCGCGAAGCTGGGGCTGAGGGTGGAAAGCTTCTCGGTGCCGGCAGTGGAGGTTTTCTCCTGCTCTATTGTCGCCAGGACAAACAATCGCAAGTGAGAGAAGCATTGGCGCATCTTCAGGAAATGCCGTTTACCATGAGCAATGACGGCTCCCAAGTCATTCATAATGATGGACAGAACGACCCTATTCTGGCCGCCAAGCCACCCGTTTTATCGAAATAAATACCTTGCTGTAACCAGCCCGCACATTGCTGAATTTCCTGCTACTACTGTATAAAATCTTAGTAACCATAGGGTTAAAGCCTACTCGTGAAAACTGGCGTCGTAGTCAAAGAACAGCCGTCGATTCTCAAAGCCGCTGACTATCTCAGCGATACGCGGGACGTGCTTGCCCATCTCGACGCCGAACTTATTGACCGCATCAGTGAACAAATCTGGCATGCCTACGAGCACGACCATACTGTCTACCTCTTCGGAAATGGGGGCAGCGCTGCTTTGGCTTCGCATCTGGCTTGTGATCTGGCAAAGGGAGCAGCAGCCAATGGCCGACGACGGCTGCGCGCTGTCTCGCTCAATGACAACATGGCTCTACTTACGGCCGTGGCGAATGACCTCGATTACGAAGAAATTTTTGCGGAACAGCTTCACCACATTGAAGCCGGTGACGTAGCGCTGGCGATTTCTTCAAGCGGAAACTCCGGCAACGTCGTTCGCGGGCTGGAAGTGGCGCAGCAAGCGGGCGCCACCACCATCGCAATTACCGGATTCAAAGGCGGACGCGTCAAAGCCCTGTGCGATATGTGCCTTGTAGTGCCGTCAGACAATGTGCAGTACATCGAAGACTCTCATTTAAGCGTCATGCACGCCATCTTCAGCGTCATTCGGCAGCGTATCCTGCAATCTGCCGATAGAGAGTAACACTCGCCTTGCACATCCTTTACCTGGTTCTGGGAATAGGGCTGGTCGGTCTGGCATCGTCAACCGTATTCCTGTTTTTGACTATATTCGGAACCTTTAAATTTCATCGCGATGCGCGCCGGGCAAAGAAATCTCTTTTAGTCGTTTCGTCATTCCCACCGGTCTCTTTGTTGAAGCCGGTACACGGGCTGGATGCGCGGCTTAAAGAAAACGTGGAAAGCTTTTACGTTCAGGATTACCCGAGTTACGAAATCCTGTTTGCAGCTGATTCCGCCGATGATCCGGCCCTCGCGGTTGTGCGCGAGATCGCCGGTCGCTATCCGCAGATCCCCACGCGAATCCTGGTAAATGGGAAACCGCCATGGCCGAATCCGCCCGCTTGGTCATTCCACTGCATGACTGACGTGGCGGCTTATGACATTCTGGTGACGAGCGACAGCGATGTTGAAGTGCAGCCTGACTATTTGCGCCAAGTTGTCGCCCCTCTGCTCGACCCGAAAATCGGCATGGTCACCTGCGTTTATCGCGGCAAAAATGCTGGTGGATTCTGGTCTGGGATGGATGCAATTGGCATGTCAGTAGAGATGACTGCAGGAGTTCTGGTCGCCAACATGCTCGAAGGCATGAAGTTTGGGCTGGGGCCGACCATCGTGGTCCGCAAAGATTCGCTGGCGAAGATCGGCGGGTACCAGACACTCGGCGAATATTTTGCTAACGATTTTGTTATTGGAAATTTCATCGATAAAGCCGGATACAAAGTTGTCCTGTCAGAACACGTCATTGATCATGTCGTACCGCCGATGACGTTCAAAAAGATGTGGGAACGGCAGGTACGTTGGGCCAAGAGCACTCGCTACTCGCGGCCCAAAGGACATTTTGGGACTGGACTGATTTTTTCCGTACCGTATGGGATTTTTGCGTTCTTAGGTGCGGCCGGACTGGGACATATTGGCATTGGCGCTGCGCTGCTCGGAGCAAGTGTTCTCAATCGTATTGTTGAGTGCCTATTAGTTGGGTGGGGCGTGGTGCGTGATCCCCGGGCACTACACTCACCTTGGCTTTATCCCATACGCGATTTTCTGGGGTTCGTCGTATGGTGCGCGAGCTACCTGAGCAAAGGTTCGGTGTGGCGGGACAGCACTTACAAATTGCTAGAGGGCGGCAGGATCGTGCGTCATACGCCGGGCAGCGAGCAAGCAGGTTAGTTATTCGGCGCCGACTTTTGCCAGTTTGCCGTTTTTTAAAGTAAACGAGGTCCCGCGCCACTCTACGGTGTGACCAGCGAAGCTCACGATCCAGACAGCCACTGCCACCAAATCGCGGATGGGAACCAAAGCGAGCCAGGGCAAAACGTAGCGGTCTTTTAACACTGCGCGCCCGACTACCAGAGCTACCGTCATTCGCATAATCACAGCCAGGATCGCCAATCCCCAAGCCCAGTATGTGCCGCGAATTGAAGCCAGCACCAATAATGCCCAGGGAACTCCGAAGGTGAGAATTACGCCGACATAACCCCACCGGCGTGCATCCCGTAAACTCCGGGCCCAGCGCAGCTGGTGATCAAAAAACTGACGGAATTTATACGGCGGCAAAAAGGTTTCAACCACGACTTCGGATAGTTTCACTTGCAATCCACGCGCGGATGTCCGTTGACCGAGTTCGTAATCGTCAGCCAGGTAATCTACCACCGCCTCAAAACCTCCGATTGCCTGAAGATCGTTTCTTCGGAAGACCATGGTCGAACCCAGGGCAAAATGGATACCTTTTTCCACTTCGCGCGCGGACAGCACGCCTCCGGAGAAATCGGTGCTGATCCCAATCGATTCCAACCTCGATCCCAGAGTTTTGTTGGGAACGCCACGATACAAACACGTGACCATGCCGATTTTTGGATCGGCGAGTGGAGTGACCACTCGTTGCAGGTAGTCCGGTTGAATTCGTATATCGCTGTCATTGACGATCAAGTAGTCATAACGCGCTGAGGGAAGCATCTGCGCAAGATTGCTCACTTTGCGGTTGGTCCCAAGATTTCTGTTGCAGACAACTAATTGAATGGTCCGTTGCGGAAATTGTGTTTGTAGCCTGCGGACAAGTTCAACCGCTGGATCGTCCTCTTCGCTGACCCCAAAAATAATTTCATACTCGGGGTAGTCGAGCAGGCAGTGACTGCGGAAACTTTCATACATTTCCGGGTCGGTGCCTTTAAGTGGCTTGAGAATCGAAATTGGCGGCAGATAAGTAAGTTTAATATTTTTTGCAGCTTTTCTATCCTGGAGAAATCGCGCCGCGCCTGCCAGACAGATTGTGTAGTAGCCAACACTGGAAAGCGTTCCCAACGTCGCCAACAATTCGATCAGTTGAATGCTGTGGTGAATCATTCGTAACGCAGCGCTTCAATCGGGTCCAGATTTGCGGCCTTCCATGCCGGATAAATTCCAAAAACCAGTCCCACACTCGACGCCGCGCAGAAAGCCAAAATAATCCAGAAAGTCGACAACCGCGCCGGCAGCGAGGACCAGATGACGGGAAGCAGCCAAACAATGAACGACCCCGCCAATATTCCTACAATGCCGCCAATGGCAGTCAGAATAACGGCTTCGATGGTGAATTGCAGCAGGACGTCGCCTTTGCGCGCGCCAATGGCCTTGCGTACTCCGATTTCGCGCGTGCGTTCGGTGACCGACACCAGCATGATGTTCATCACGCCGACTCCGCCTACCATCAGGGCCACGCTTGAAACCGCGAACATAAAGACGAATAGCATGCTGGTCAATTGGTTCCAGAGGTCCGACATGGAATCCTGAGTGAATATCGCAAAATTGTCCTGGTCCTGCGGCGCGACTTTTCGACGGCGTCGCATGACCTCGCGGATCTCATCCTCGGCCTTGGCCATGTCTTCGTGAGAGGTCGCTTTCAGGCTGATCCAGTAACCAGTTTTCTCAGTCTCCGGGTGGAGCTTAAGGAAAGTACTCAACGGAAAAAATACCAGGTTGTCTTCCGGGTTTTTACCGCCGCCAAATGCACTCTTGCGTTTTTCCGCAACCCCGACCACCGTAAATAATTGGCCGTCAATATTGATTTCTCTTCCCAATTCGTTTCCGTTGGGAAACAGCTCTTCAGCAACGTCTGCCCCCAATATGATCACTGGCGCGCGGTGTTCTTCGTCAATCTGGCTGAACCATCTTCCCTGTGAGGGTTGTAAATCGTAAACATCCTTCCAGCTGTAAACGTCGCCTTCAAGGATAGTGTTCTTGGTTTTACGGCCTTCGTATTTTACCGAGTAAGTTCCAGTGCCGAACTCCGGGCGCTGGTAGCGCAAACCGGTGGTCGCAGCTTTGACGTGGGGTAATTGGCTGATAGCTTCGTAGTCTTCGTACGTCAGCACTTTGCGAGTGCGCATCTCCTGGGTGGGACGGCTAAAACTGAAAGGCTGTATGTGATAGACGAAGATCAAATCGGAGCCGAGGCTGCCGATGGATTCCATCACACTAGTGTTCAGACCGCTGACGAAAGAAGAAATGCCGATCACGACAACCACTCCGATGACGATACCGAGAATCGTCAGTCCGGAACGCAGCTTGTTGCCGCGTATGGTGGCGATAGCCATTTGGAAGATCTCGCCATAGTCGCGTCGTTTCATAATTCAAACCTCAAGGCTGTAATAGGATCAAGCCGCGCCGCACGGCTGGCAGGATAAACGCCAAAGAACAATCCGACGCTCGAGGAAACTATCAAGGCCGCAAGCACCGCCCATAATGGGACCGAAGATGGCATTCCAATAATCAGAGTGACGGTCTTGGCCAGGGAAACTCCGCCGACCACTCCAAGAAAACCACCGACCAGCGCAACCGTTCCTGACTCAATCAGAAATTGCATCAAGACATCTTTTCCACGAGCGCCTAAAGCTTTACGAATTCCAATCTCTCGAGTACGCTCGGTGACCGCGACCAGCATGATGTTCATGATGACAATCCCGCCGACCACAAGAGAAGTGGCGGCGATGGCAATCATGGCGATAAAGAAGGTCTGCGTGAGATTTTGCCAAAGGGACAGAAAATTTTCGTTGGTTTCTATGGCAAAACTGTCGGCGGCACCCGGCGCATCATGGCGGCGCGCGCGCAGTATGACGCGGGCCTCATCCATGGCCGCATCCAACTGACTTCCGACTCCATCCGCTTTGCCGCAAATGATGATGCTGTTGTGACGGCCGTATTGTTTGAGATAGGCCGTAATGGGAATCATGACGTAATTATCGCGGCTCTGCCCCAAGGTAGTGCCCTGCTTTTTACCGATTCCCACTACTCTGTAGGGCTGTCCGGCTACACGGATTTCCTTATCCAGCGGGTCTTCACCGGGAAAAAGATTGTCCACAACGTCGGTGCCTATCACCGCTATTTGGGCATGGTTATTAATATCCGCATCATTGATGGCGCGGCCGATGCTCAAGTCCATATTGAGGATCGCGGGCATGGAAGGCGTCAGGCCGCGAACAAAGGTGTTCGTGATTGATTGCTGGCCATACTTCACTTCTCCAGCGAGGTTGGTGACCATCGCGCCCAGGTCAGTGCAGCGGTTGCAACCTTCGGCAACCGCGTAATAATCCTCGAGCGCCAGGTCTTTACGTTTTTCGCCTTCAATTAACTGGTCAATGTTGGTAATGACTGAAGAATGTTTGTTGATAATGAAAACGTCTGCGCCTAGATTAAATACTTTTTCCGCTATATAGCGGTTAATTCCGCTGACGAAGGTAAGAACTGCGATCACGGCTCCAACGCCGATCACAACACCGAGCAAGGTCAGAATGGAGCGCAGCTTGTTGGCCCAAAGCGATTGCAGGGCCACGCGGATGGCTTCGGTAAGGTTCATGAATCAGTCGTTGGTCGGTAGTCGTCGGTCGTTGGCCGATCTAAGTCTAACAAAGACCGGCATCATTGCCTTCTTTATATACGCAATCAAAGCTCATAAAGTTCGACCCGCGATTAGCGGCTAACGACCAGTGACCACGTATAATGGATAAGTTGGCAGCTGGACCGGACGGTCGCCCTCGCGCTCAGCGCGAGGGAGGAAAGTCCGAACTCCGCAGAGCAGTGTGCCGGATAACGTCCGGGAGGTTGGATTCAAGTCCGCTCGACGGAAAGTGCCACAGAAAACATACCGCCCTCGGGAAGGGGTAAGGGTGAAAAGGTGCGGTAAGAGCGCACCGCCGCGGCAGTAATGCAGCGGGCAGGGCAAACCCCACACGGAGCAAGACCAAATAGGGAGGAAGTTCCAGGCTTCGGCCGGACACGTGCCGGCTCGGTGCGTCAAACCTTCGGGTAGGTCGCTAGAGGCGCGCAGCAATGCGCGGCCCAGAGGAATGATCGTCCTGCCGGGAAACCAGCAGACAAAATTCGGCTTACAGGTCCGGCTGCTGATTTTATTCTTCGTTTCGATTGCGCTTCAAGACTTCGATGAACTGGCTAAAGCGAGTTTTTGGTTCGTCGCGCCGTGTCACGATTAACAATCCGGTAGTCATACAATCCCCGCATATTGGATTTCTAAATCTTCTTAATGCAGATGCTCAATTGATTTTGGACATGGATAAAAGGTTCTGGGACCTATTTTTTCTGCAATGGAAGAAAGTGACTCTAACCCACCCATCTGCGACGTCCTGTTGATTTATGCGCGCGTTGAAAACGATGGACACATTGTGGGAACTGTTGATGGATTGCGTGACATTATCCGAAAAGCCAGCGCTCGGATTGTAATAGTGGCATCAGAAAATGATCCAAA
Organism: uncultured Acidobacteriaceae bacterium; assembly: GCA_963792305.1. GTDB lineage: Bacteria > Acidobacteriota > Terriglobia > Terriglobales > Acidobacteriaceae > CAWBXL01. The sequence goes on from CAWBXL010000029.1 coordinate 11,950, forward strand.
TGGTCTTATTGCTGCCGGGAAACCCACAGGCTACGGACGAGCAAACATTGTATTAACACTGAAGCGTAAAGACCCGGCATTTGCAAGTTTCTTCCATGAGCTTTTCAGCAGAATGTACAAGGGTATAACCATGCCGGTGGCTTGGGTCAAACTTGCACCTCAGATGCCGGGCGCGAGACATGAAAACTGCCCTGAAGCGATTTTTGCTGCTGAAATTAGCCACATACTTTTTAAGTAAGATTGGGTTGAACTTTGTGCCTAATGTTGTCGAATGGCAGGCATTTTGCGACCAGGCGCTCACCTGTTAAGTTCGCCGCAGTTGCTCTGACCGCACACAAATGCACTAGACAATTGATCCGAGCGTAGTACTATTCTCCTGTTTCAAACAGCCGGCCTCATTCCGATCTCATTTGATCGGTTACACCAGGAACCTAGCATCTTTTCATACCTACTATCCGTTGCCGCCTGGCGCTTTCTCTCCCTGGAGGAGCCATGCCTACAACGCTTCGTATGATGCGGCAATCTTGCCGCGTATTCGCCCTGACCACTTCTCTCGCCTGCCTGCTGCCGGGAGTTTTGTTTGCCCAGAAGGCTCCTGCGCCACCGCCCGCGCCCAAATACGATCTTCAGACTGAAGCGAAGATCAAGGGAACAGTGCTGGAGATCAAAGCTCCGGAAAAAGAGAAAGACAACCTCCACATGATGCTTAAAAGCGGCGAAGATACTCTTGATGTCCTGCTCTGCCCCAAATCATTTCTAACTGAGATGGGCATCACTTTTGCCAAAGGGGATGAGGTGGTGGTGACCGGATCGAAAGTGAAGGCGGACGAGACGAACCTGGTTTTGGCGCGCGAAGTAGCGAAGGGCGATGACAGCCTCATACTACGCGATGCCAAGGGCGCTCCGGCGTGGAACTGGAAGCACTAGTTTATGTGGAGTAGTCCGCGTTGATGTGGACGTATTCGGACGTAAGGTCCGTGGTGTAATAATGCACGCCGCTTTTGCCGCGACCGATTTTTACCCGGACATCACAAGTCGGTTGTGAAAGCGCACGATGCGCTTCCATCTCGTTGAACTTCTGCACGACTCCGTTGCCGAAAACTTTTTGCCGCGCAATCCAGATTTCAACTTTTTCAGTTTGGATCGGCGCGCCACTGTAGCCGACGGCGGCAAGAATACGTCCCCAGTTGGGATCAGCTCCGGCCCAAGCGGTTTTGACTAACGGCGAATGGGCAATGGCTTTAGCTACCCGCATGGCTTCATCGCGAGTTTTTGCCTGTTCGATGGAGAGTTTGATGACGTGCTTTACGCCTTCTCCGTCACTTACAACTTGCAGCGCAAGAGATTGGCAGACGGTCAGCAAAGCTGCGGCAAATTTTTTGGCGACACCGGCATCTTTGAGCCGGACACCACTCTGACCGCTGGCCAGCAATAAAAGGGTGTCGTTAGTCGAGGTGTCGCCATCCACCGAGATGCAGTTGAAGGTCTCGTCGCAGGCCGCTTTCAATAAGCGCTTGAGCTCGGCTGAATCGGCGGCGAGGTCGGTGAATAAATACACCAGCATCGTCGCCATCTGGGGATGAATCATTCCTGAACCCTTGGCGATCCCAGCAGGGAAAACTCCGATTTACCTGTTTTCACTCGGACCGAAGCGATTTTTGGCCGGAGGTCGGTCGTCATGATAGCGCCGGCGAATTGCTTAACGCCTTCGATCCGAGCTTGGCTATTGGCAATCAATCCCGGCAGATTGGCGATGATCTTTTCCTTGCGGCAGAGGGAACACCGATGATTCCCGTCGAGGAGGGAAAAACTTCTTCTGCTTTGATACCAAGAGCTTTCGCCGTCTCGCGGCAAACTTCCTTGCAGGCTCGATTCCCGCTTTGCCGGTCGCGCAATTGGCGTTGCCGGCGTTCACGATCACGGCGCGCACACGCCCCTTGTTTTTTGCCAACGACGGCGCGACCCACAATCAACGGCGCGCGATGACACGGTTTTTGGTGAACAGTGCCGCAGCAGATGCGCCGGAAGGCACAGTGGCCAAAGCAAGGTCAGGCCGTCCGCTGGCCTTGATTCCGGCCTTTACCGCGGAAAAAGAAAATCCTTTGGGCAGATGAATGGTTCGGGAAAACCGGACTGAGTTTCCATTGTCTAGACGAGCGCCCCGATCTTGATGATCATTGTCTTCCGGCTCAGGCAGGATCGCGAATTTCGGCAGCTCGCCCTTCACCATGGCGACTTCGTCGCAGCAGTGCAGGCGCGGACAGACGTGGCAGTCTTTATAGATTTTGTCGGGCAGGTCTTCCCGCTTGGATTCGGCAAAACCCAAGTGTGCGAAAAATGCGGTTTGCGGGTGAATAAGCAGATGCAGGTCACAGCATGTTTTTCTGCTTCTTCCATCAAGGCTTGCATTAGACGTTTACCCCCGCCCTGACGTTGGAATTTCGGATCAACCGTAATGGAGCGAATTTCTGCAAGATGCTGTCCGTAAAGGTGCAGCGCACCGCAGCCGACGATCTTTCCGCGGTGTTCCAGAACGACGAAGTCGCGGACGTTTTCGCAAATTTCTGCAAAGTTGCGCGGGCAGCAAGTGTGCCGTCGCCGGAGTACGGCGAGATCAGCTCGTGGATTTTTTCTGCGTCGGGAAGAATCGCGTCACGCGTGCGCATGGATTTCCTCCCGCATTGAGCTGATTTTCTTTTTGGCGTCGGTGATGGCCTGGCGCACTCGCGCCGGAGCTGTACCGCCGGGGACATCGTGGATGGCCAGCACGACTTGCACGGTCAGGCAGGAATAAAAATCCTGATCAAACTTGGATTCAACTTGCGCAATTCCTCCAGGGACAGATCTTGCAGCTCGCAACTTTTGTCCAGCGCCAACTGCACCGCTTTGCCGATTTGTTCGTGCGCCAGACGGAACGGCACACCGCGATTGACGAGGTAGGTGGCGGCGGCGAAGGCGTTCATGAATCCAGTTTCTGCCGCGGCCTGCATGCGGCCTTGGTTGAACTCTACGGCCTTCATCCAGCCGGTTACCAGTGGCAGAAGTGATACCAAGGTTTCTGTCGCCTCGAACAGCGGCTGCTGCGTGTCCTGCAAATCTTTGTTGTAGGCGAGCGGCAGGCCTTTCACCGTGACCATGAGCGCGGTGGCATTGCCGAGAACGCGTCCGGCTTTGGCGCGCGTCAGTTCGAGCAAGTCGGCATTTTTCTTTTGCGGCATGGCGCTGAGCCGGTGGAATAGGCTTCGGGCAGGTGCACGAATCCGTATTCTTGCGTGGAGAACAGAATCATCTCCTCCGCCCAGCGGCTGAGATGCAGCGCCAGCAGCGTGAGCGCGTTGACGAATTCCATGACGAAGTCGCGGTCGCTGGTGGCGTCCATGCTGTTGGCGGTGGGAGCGTCGAAGCCAAGCTCGGATGACATCAGTCGGCGGTCCAGCGGCAGCGTGGTTCCCGCGATTGCTCCCGAACCCAGCGGGCAGACATTCAGCCGCTTGCGGCAATCGGCCAGGCGGTCAGCATCGCGCAGAAACATCTCTACATACGCCAGCAGCCAGTGGCCGACCAAAACCGGCTCTGCGCGCTGCAGATGCGTGTACGCCGGCATGGCAGCATCGCCAGCTTGTTCGGCGCGTTCGACAAATGCACCGGAAAACTCCGCCAGCTGCTCATGCAGATGGTCGATCGCCGCACGAACATACAGCCGCAGATCAGTAGCAATCTGTTCATTGCGGCTGCGTCCGCTGTGCAGCTTGTAGCCAGCATCGCCGCCGATCAGCGCGACCAGTTGCTTCTCGACAAAGTGATGGATGTCTTCCGCTTCCGTCGTCTTCGAAGAAATCCGGCGACGCGGCAGACTTCTCGCCGATCTGCTCCAGCCCTTGCAGGATCGAGATCAGTTCGCTCGACGAAAGCACGCCCGCCGCTCTTCAGGGCCTGAGCGTGGGCCCGGCTGGCCGCCAGTTCGTGTTTGAGCAACCGGCGGTCGAAGTCGAACGAACGCTGCCAATGTTCGAAGCCGGATCCAGCGGCTGCCGGAACCGGCCCGACCACATTTTCATTTCAACGCCTCTTTCACTTTGCTTCTGCGTGCACCTGGGCTCGCGAACGCGACGGCAATCCGAGAATGCGAATGAAGCCTTCCGCATCTTTCTGATCGTAGCTGTCGCCCATGGTGAACGACGACAGGTCGGTGCGATACAGCGAGAACTCCGACTTGCGGCTGACGACCGAGATGTTGCCTTTGTAGAGCGACAGCGTGACTGTGCCGGTGACATGCTTCCTGCGTATTGTCGACGAAGGCATCGAGCGCTTCGCGCAGCGGCGTGAACCATAGGCCGAAGTAAACGATCTCGGCGTACTTCAAACCGATGTGCTGCTTGAAGTGCGACACTTCGCGGTCGAGGCACAGCGCTTCGAGTTCACGATGCGCCGTGATCAGCAAGTGCCCGCCGGGAGTTTCGTAGCAGCCGCGGGATTTGATTCCCACGAAACGGTTCTCCACGATGTCGACGCGGCCGATGGCATTGCGTGCCGCCGATTTCGTTCAGCAACTCGACCAGCTGCACCGGCTCCATCTTCATGCCGTTGACCGAAACCGGAATTCCCTTCTCGAAGCCGATCTCGACCTGCTCTTCGCGGTCCGGAGCTTCTTTCGGCGAGCGTGAATCTGCCAGGTGGTGTCAAATGGCGCGTTGCCCGCGTCTTCCAACTCGCCGCCTTCGTGGCTGATGTGCCACAGGTTGCGGTCGCGGCTGTGAATCTTCGTGCGGCTGGCGGTGACAGCGATGCCATGCTTCTCCGCGTAGTCGAGACAATCTTCGCGCGACTTCAAATCCCACTCGCGCCACGGGGCAATCACTTTCAGCTCCGGCGCCAGCGCTTGATAAGCAAGCTCGAAGCGCACTTGGTCGTTGCCCTTGCCCGTGCATCCGTGAGAAACAGCGGGCGCTCCTTCGCCAACGCGACTTCCACCTGATGCTTCGCGATCACCGGACGCGCCATCGAAGTGCCGAGCAGATACTTGTGCTCGTACACGGCTCCCGCCTTCAGCGACGGAAACACGTAGCCGGTCAAGAATTCTTCGCGCAAATCTTTGACCACGACTTTGCTCGCGCCCGTCTTATAAGCTTTGGCGATGACTTCATCGATATCATCTCCCTGGCCCACATCGCCGACCATGGCGATGACGTCGTAGGAGTAATGCTCCTTCAGCCATGGAATGATGATCGAAGTATCTAAACCACCGGAATAAGCTAGTACTACTTTCTCAGGCATTCGCGCTCCTAATTTTCAGGTGACCCAATTCGCCACCCAGCAAAAGTAACAAAATTGCTTTTTGGACGTGCATGCGGTTTTCGGCCTGGTCGAAGACAACCGATTGCGGGGAGTCCATGACCTCGTCGGTAATTTCCTGACCGCGATGTGCAGGCAGGCAGTGCATATAGACCGCGTGTTCAGCCGCACCAGCTACTAATTTTTCGTTGACCTGATAACGCGCAAAAACTTTCGAGCGCTGCGCAGCTTCGTGTTCCCAACCCATGCTGTGCCAGGCATCGGTGTAGATAGCGTCTGCACCTTCGACTGCAGCCTTCGGATCAGTCATCAGTTCGATGACTGGCTCCGGTTTGCGTGGCGATAGCCCGCGCAGTCGTTACGATTTCGTCTTCGGGCTCGTAGCCTTTCGGCGTCGCAACACGGATGTTCGAACCGAGCGTGGCGGCCGTCAACATCAACGAATGTGAAACATTGTTGCCGTCTCCAACGTATGCCAGCGTAACTTTTTTCAGATCTCCGAAATGCTCCTGCAAGGTGAAGTAGTCGGCCAGAGCCTGGCAGGGATGCTCCAGATTGCTGAGCGCATTAATCACGGGAACAGCCGAGTGTTGCGCCATATCTTCGACCGTCTCGTGCGAGTAGGTGCGCAACACGATGGCGTGCACCCAGCGCTCGAGATTGTGGGCAACGTCGCTGAGAGTCTCACGTTCCCCGAGCCGTTCTTTCGTTTGGTCAACGAATGTGCAGGTTCCACCGAGGCTCGACATGCCTGCTTCGAAAGTCAGGCGTGTACGCAGTGAGGCTTTCTCGAAGAACATCACAATGTGCTTGCCCGCGAGCGCCGAGCGGAAGTCCGCCGGACGTGCCTTCACCACAGCGGTGAGGTTCAATATCGCTTCGGCTTGCGCAGGGCTGAGGTCGCGGCTGGAAACCAGGTCGCGTGACCACAACTCTCCTGCCTCCGGCGGAAGTAGGATGTTGTCGCTTACTTTGTAGGGCTGGACTCTCAATTACTTTTCCTCTTTCTGGTTTTGCTGGTGCTCGTGGCAACTGCCGGATTGGCCGACAGCGCTGAGTCGAGCTCGCTGACCACTTGGTCGATATGCTTCTTCTTGATGATGTACGGCGGTAGAAAACGCAGCACGGTGTCGTGCGTGCGGTTAATTAAAATCCCGCGGTCGAGCAAATGCTGCACGGCGGCTTTGGCGGTGTCGGGCTCAGTCATATCGACACCCAACATCAAACCTAGGCCACGGATTTCACGGATCGAACTGTGCTTCGCCGCGAGACTTTCGAGCTGTCCACGGAAGTAGCTGCCGGTTTCGTTGACGTGCTTCAGCAGATCGCCAACCTGACTTAGAAATTCGATCGCGACCGCGGACGCGAGCGGGCCACCGCCGAAAGTGGTTCCGTGCAGGCCGGGGTGCATGCCGCTGGCTACACGGTTTGTGGTGAGAATCGCACCTAACGGCAAGCCTGCTGCCAGCGGCTTCGCCACGGTGACGATGTCGGGCTTCATTCCGTAGTGTTCATAGGCAAACCAGCGTCCGGTGCGGCCGAGTCCGCATTGGATTTCGTCGAGGATCAGCAGCGCTCCGGTTTTCTCGGTCAGTTGGCGTGCGGTCTGAAGAAATTCCGGCGTGACTGGATTGATTCCGCCTTCACCTTGAATCGTCTCCATGCAAACGGCGCAGACGCTGCCGTCGAACTGGCGTTTGAGATCTTCGACGTCGTTGAAGCCGACGAAGCTGACTCCAGGAAGCAACGGCGCGAACGGGTGGCGATATTTTGCCTGACCTGTGGTTGCGAGTGATCCAAATGTCCGGCCATGAAAAGAATTTTCCAGAGCCAAAATCCGCCACTTGGCTTTGTGGCCATTGGAGTTGTTTACGCGGGCGAAGGCACGGGCCAGCTTTAATGCGCCTTCCCAAGCTTCGGTACCGCTGTTGCAGAAGAAAGCCTTGTCGAGACCGGAAACTTTAATCAGCCTCTTGGCCAGCTCCGACTGAAATTCATGGAAGAACAAATTGGAAATGTGAATCAGTTTTCCGGCTTGCTTCTTCAGCACGGCTTGGATTGCCGGATGTCGCATGTCCGAGCGCATTCACGCCGAGGCCGCTCAGGAAGTCGAGATACTTCTTCCCCTTCGAATCCCACAGATACACATCGCTTCCCGCGGGTGAAGAGCACGTTCTGGCGGTCGTAGGTGGGCAGCAACAGCTCGGATTCGGACTTGATAACGGAAGCTAGGTTCATGCGCCGAGCACCTCGGTTCCGCATTCGAGCTTGGTGAAATAAAACTGCGGCAGAACTTCTGCCTGGGCCGCGGGAAGAATCCGCACCCGCGCCACACCTTTCTTCAGCGCGCTACCGCAGGCTTCCAGCTTAGGCAGCATTCCGCCGCCGATCACGGATTCTTTGATCATGCTGGCCACGTCTTTCATCTTGAGCCAGGGCATAACTATGCCGTCGGCGTCTTTTACTCCGGGAACGTCGGTAAGAAAAATTAACGTGTCGGCATGGCAGGCTACTGCGCAGGCCGATGCCATCTGATCGGCATTCACGTTGTAGTACTCGCCGTCCGAACCAAGCGCCAAAGAGGACAACACCGGAATTCCGCCTTCGTTCCAAATGGCTTCCATCCAGCGCGGCTCGACCGAGCAAATCTCGCCGACGAATCCCAAGTCATAACCTTCGGTCTGTCTTTTTGCGCGCGCGGAATGACATGCCATCGCCGCCGCACAATCCAATCGCCGGATTCCCGCAGCGACGATCGCTGCCACCACGCTTTTATTCACCATGCCCGCCAGAACCATCAGCGCGACGTCGCGCGTCTCGGCGTCGGTGATGCGCAGGCCGTTTACGAAATCGCTCTTCTTGCCCAGCAGTTTCAGCGTCCGCGTGAGCGTGCTGCCGCCGCCGTGCACCACCGCGACCTTGTGTCCATCGCGCGCCAAATCCACTACGGCATGAGCGCATTTGTGCAACGTGGCTTTATCTTCCAGAGCCACTCCGCCTATTTTGACGACGATTTTCATTGCAGGCCCTCCTCTTCGTCCCATCCGTACATCAAATTCATGTTCTGTACCGCCTGTCCTGCCGCGCCTTTCAGCAGGTTGTCCTCGCAGGAGACCACAATCAGGCGGCGGCCGTCTTTGGCCAAGCGAAAAACCGATATCGCAATAATTCGTATTCACCGAGAACTGGATTTCCGGCAAACTTCGGCGGAGCAAAACCCGCACCCAGCGTTTCCCTTATAGAAATCGCCGAAAGCAGGTCTTCGATCTCCGCCGCGTTGCATCTCTTCTGTGAAGTGAACATAAATCGTCGAAAGAATTCCCCGCGGAATCGGCAACAGATGCGGCGTAAAAATCAGTTCCTCCGATGAAAGATCCAATTGCTCCAGAATCTCTCCTGGATGCCGATGACCGAAACACGTCCGTAGGCCGAAAGATTGTCGGCGACCGAAACAAAATGCGTGCGTGCCGTCGGCTCCTTGCCTGCGCCGGAAACACCCGACTTCGAATCGGAAACGATTCCGTGCTCCCGGTCCACGATGCCTGCCTTCACCAGCGGCGCCAGTCCCAGAATCACCGAAGTCGCATAGCATCCGGTATTCGCCACCACGGTCGCAGCCGGAATCTGTTCGCCATTCAACTCCGGCAGGCCATAGACTGCCTTTTCCGTAAACTCAGCCGCGGCCGCGAAGCTTCATCTTTGAAGCCGTACACCGCACGATGCGCGGCTTCGCCGCAGACGCCAGGCGCCGTCAAATCGATCACCCGCATACCTGTCTCACCGCTTCCGGCACCAGCGAGCGCGACGCTTCATGCGGCGTCGCCAAAAATAGTAACTGCACACCCTGTTCCTTTAGCTTGTCCCAGGAAAGCGGCTGGAGCGGATAGCTCCCATTCCCCGAAAGCACGGGAAAAAATCGGCGAGATTATGCGTACCGTGCTTTCACTCTGCCGGCTCAGCAGGAGGGGTTCCACCTGGGGATGCCGAAGCAGAATACGGGTCAATTCCAGAGCCGGAATAACCGGTCGCTCCCACGACCGCTGTCTTTAATTTGGCGGCCATTAGGCAAGCAACTCCTGGGTTCGGGCCGCCAAGCGGGAGGCGGCTTTCTTATCGGCACAGACAATCAGGATGGTGTCATCGCCGGCGACAGTGCCTACAGCTTCCGGCCACTCTTCGTCGTCCAGCGCGGCCGCGACCGGCTGGGCGCTGCCTACCGTCGTCTTTAGGACCAACAGGTTCTGCGCTGGACGGACATCCAAAACAAATTCGCGGACCAGTCGGGCGACGGAAGGTAAAGAGGATGGAGAGCCGAGGTCGCTGCCAGGGATGGCGTAGCCTTCTCCGCTTTTGACCAGGCCTATTTCATGAATGTCGCGCGAAAGCGTCGCCTGCCCCACGTCGAAGCCACGCTCTGTCACACTGAGG
>CAWBXL010000030.1:0-12107 GCA_963792305.1 uncultured Acidobacteriaceae bacterium
GTGCGGGGAAAATAGATGACAGAGTGGTAAACGTGCGCGTTGGAGGAAATGTAATTGAGATTCTCCGCGGTGAACTTTCCTGGTGAAGAATTCGCCTGCACGTGTTGAAACTACGCATCTTCACGACGCGAAAGTTTTTTAAAAAATATTTTGCCCATTGGCATTCATGTCACTTTACAGACGGTGGCAATTCCCGTTACGATGCAATTCGCCTTTGACAGTCTTTGCAGCAAGAAATTTTGTAGCAAGACGTTCGGCTTTGCCACTTCGACCCGATGAAACCGAAACGCACTATTCTTTGTGTGGACGACAATGAACAGTCATTGTCTATCCGCAAGGTCCTCCTGGAAACTCGTGGCTATCGTGTAGCGGCCTGCAAGAACACGGAAGAAGCGATGGACCGCTTCCGCATGGGAGATGTTGACCTCGTGCTTACACGCCTCAGCATGCCGGGAGTAGATGGCAGCAAGCTGATTGAGGCGGTGAAAGAACTTCCGCAGACTCCTGCAATTCTATTGGCTGACAGAGCGCGTACTTATGATCACGGCAGCCGCGCAGATGTGTTCCTGGCCAAAGGAATGTATGCGCCGGCTGAACTTCTCGAGCGCATACGCCTTCTGCTCGTACGCAAACGTGGGCCGAAAAGGGCTGCTTCGCGTTCCACTCAGTTACCGCCGCAAATCGGCATGGCTTAATTCCTTCCCCGCCATCTATTCGCTATGTTCGTGTAATATCTAAAGACTTGGGATGAACCCATCTATTTAAGCCGTAGAACTGCGCAAAACCTACCGTGTGGGCAAGATCGAAGTTCCTGCCTTAAGGCATTTCTTTCGGGGTGCAGAAGGGGGAGTTTGTCAGCGTTGTCGGTCCGTCCGGCAGCGGTAAATCTACTCTTTTCTATCTACTGGAGGGTTGACTCAGGCTGATTCGGGGCGCGTCGTCATTGACGGAGATGATTTGCCAAGCTCTCTGACGCCGAACGCACACGCATGCGCAAACGCAAGATCGGGTTTGTGTTCCAGAAGTTTAATTTGCTGCCGACGCTCGATGCACAAACCAACATTGATGTGGCTGTGGACATTGCAGGCGCCAATGGAAGCTTCGATAAGGCTTATTTCGAGAAGATCATCGGATTATTGGGGCTGGAGAAGCGCTTGCATCACCGCCCATCCGAACTTTCGGGCGGAGAGCAGCAGCGGGTGGCGCTGGCGCGCGCATTAATCAATAAACCTGCTATTGTCCTGGCGGATGAACCAACCGGCAATCTGGCACGAAAAATTCGGACGCAGTACTGGGCATGCTTCGTCAATCCCAGCAAGAACTAGTGCAGACAGTTTTAATGATTACCCACAATCCGGCGGCAGCCTCTTATGGCGACCGGATCATCCACATGCGAGATGGAGAGATTGTGGAGGCGGAGAAAGACCCGCAATGGACAGGACACTAGATTTGCTGAGCTAGTGGCAGTTGTTTATAATTTCGCATGAACGGGCGGGAGTAACTCAGTGGTAGAGTGCGACCTTGCCAAGGTCGAAGTCGCGGGTTCAAATCCCGTCTCCCGCTCCAGAGATCGAAAAGCCCCTGTCCCTTGCGGGGCTTTTCGCATTTTGTGGCCCACTTGCGCTAGACTTATTGTCCGCAGGTGGCTAATTTAGTTTCAGGGCGCGGTACCCAAGTGGTAAGGGAGAGGTCTGCAAAACCTTTATGCGTCGGTTCGATTCCGACCCGCGCCTCCAATATTTTTTACTGATAAATTCTTCTAGATAACGCCGGAAATTCCGCGGGCAGGATATTGCAAGCGGCCCAGCAGCATACCCTGCCGGGTCATTTGTTCGTACTGGCTGACTAGTTCCTCGGAGGGAGTTCGCACTCCAGGGTAGACAATTTGCAAATACACTTTCGCTTTTACCTGGAAGGTTTGCAGACGCAAGCGTAGAGCATTATTGACCAGTTTCGTCCCTGCTTCAACAACCGAGGCGTCGGCGCTTCTGCGGGCTTCTTCTCCCATGCGTATTAGGACTGCGGCATTTTTTGCCACACAAGAAACATATGCCAAGGTTGCGCGCAGGCGATATCTCTGTATCTTCCGATACTCGCGGCGGGACAAATGAATTTGCAGGAACTCTTCTTCACTGGGACCAGTGAGGTTGCGGAATGCGTCGATGTCAACAACGCACAGTTGGGCGCGCAGTATCTTCGGGACTTTTGATCCCGGAGGAGGCACGGCCCTTAAGCTGGCGCATGAAGAACAACGCCACCAATAGCACAAAGAAGATAATCAGAATCGTACTCATTTATTGATGCAACAGCCGATCCAACTCCTCGTTCCAAGCTTCAAGCTCATGGTGCGTTGGGACGTTGTGCATATCATTCGGTCGAACCTGTTCTCGCCGCAACAGGTAAACCAGCCAGATCACAACACTACAGTGATATGCGCCCATTCTGACAAAATCCAATAATTCGGCATGCCAGAATCCAGCCTGTGTAGAAATCGCTGCCGTTATCAGGTCTACGGTTGCATATATGCCCAGTCCCAAGGCAATACCAAAAACCTGATTGCGCCATGATAACGTCAGATACCGCGAGAACAAGAAAAGACCTGCAAGTAGTCCGGTTTGTAGAATAAGTGCCGTACGATCCAACATATTCATCACAAACCACGAATGATTCGCGCGATTCCCCTCGGCATAGATAGCCAAGGTCAAAGCGGAAATTAAGAGTCCAATCGTTACCCAGCGGAAAAGCGGCTTAAGTACTTTCTTTAAAACGACATAGCTGAAAGTCAGTTCACGTAAGATTTCCAAAATAATGCCGAACCGAAAAATTGTACTGACTGCTTCAGCAATCGCATACAGACTAAGGTCAGAAACGTTTCTGATATTGAATATTTCATGGGAAAAAAGCAATATGAATTCTGATACTTCGACACAGGCGTAGGCAAAAAACCACGGAAAAAGATGGACTAAACGTCGGCGAAACATAACTATGGCTATACCAAGCAGGACCAGATGAGGAGTAATCCAGAGGTAATACCAAAGCAGTTTCAAAAGGGGCATGAGGCCACCGATCCGGACTATACCGTGTTTCACGGTGGCCTACAAGCACTTAACTTCAAACCATCGGGTAGCTAACTTTAGTGGCCGCCACCATTGTTTCCCGTGCCGGGACAAGTTGTTCCGGTGCACTTTGGGTTGCCATCGGCCATAACAGCGGTAGGAAGCGTAAAAGCAGTAAGCAGAAACAGAATAGCAGTCCAAACAAACGTCTTTTTCACGGTGAAAACTCCTTTTTGGGGTAGAATCACCGTGATAATGGGCTGTATTTAGTGTGGTTTACAGATTACGATAGTTTTTTACCTCTCCCGAAACCGATACCACTATGGCGCGACATTCGGCCCAACAGGACCTCCGTGATACAAGTCTAAAGTCCATTCAGGGGGGGTTAAATAAGCTGCAATACCTTGCTGATCTACGAGATAGCAAGGAGTCCCCATACTCTCACTGGGGGCTGGCCCGTGTCCATGGAGAAGAAGCTGCGAGTCGCGCACTTGCGGATGAACATCGCCGATTACTCGCCGTTGTGTTAGCTACGCCGATCGAAAAACTGTGGCAAGATGTCCAACAGTGTAGTGAGGTGTGTGGAACTACTCCGGAATTGTTCGTGGAAAAATTATGTTCACGAAAAATTACTTCTTTGCTTCCGCCAGGAAGTAATTCTGCAACTGAGCGTCATCTCAGTTCAGTGCTGAACGCTCTTTCGGCGTTGGTAAAGTCTCAAGCGGACGCCACTCCCCGAGCCTGATCGCTACTCCTACAACCTGGCCGATGACTTCTGCTTCCTGCGGATATCGGAGGACGCGTGCTGTAACAGGCGACAGAGGATGCGACTTGCAGGATGATCGCTTCACCCGCCAGCGAGCACCAGCAGCAGGTATAACCCGACCGCGTTTCCACAAAATAGATAGGACGTTCGTACTCAGTACGCCAGCCACCTTCAGCAACTTTGTTCTTGGACTCATCCACCTGGATGAAGCTTCCAGGCGGTAAAAGCGGGTACATGGTGAGGTCTTCGTTACCGATGTAGCCGTAGGTGTAGTGACAATTGGCAAACTGTTCCAGGTAAGAAAGTGGGACTAATCCCCATTGCTCGACAAGGCGTCCGATGTTGGAAGTTTTCCGTAAATCGAAACTGGGATCGAGACGCACCGGCATGCGCACATTTGAAATGCTGGAGAGCGCTTCAGAAAAATGCGAACGGCGCGGCAGCGCGATTTCAATGTCCGATGCTGCGTTGTCCAGATCAATGCCGTACCACGACAACAGCTCGCGAACATCGCGGCGATAAATTACCGCCAGCGAGTACAAACGGTAAATGCTGGGAACCACACCCTTGGTTTCTACGTCGGAGAGACGGCTGGGTGGAATGGAAAATTCGTCGTTGCCATGCTTTTCGGCGATCTGCGCACTGGCGCCTTCGACGTCGCGCATGGTCAAGCCCAATTGCTCACGCAAAGCCCTGAGATTTTGTCCGCCTGAGAACATCTCCCCCCTCCGGCAGAAGAATAACGTTATTTACAGCCCCGAACTCTTGCTCGCTATAAGACAGGTGAAAATTCGGTGACCACGGATACTAATTCCTGAAAACAGGAAATCACTACCTGTACTATCTCTTTGTTCCGAATTCGTAACAAACCTGGGACAAAAGTTGATGGCGGTGCACATCTGAACCAGAGACTAAATCGAAAAAATTTACAGATTCCTATCTCGACCCAGGGTCAATTGCAGAATGGTAGTCCTAAATATTGGCGATGTAAACGCCTCGAAAGGTGTTTTCCCTTATTTTTGAGAAGAAGGTTAGGGCCCCGACCGGTGCCGGAGCCCTACTTAAAAGGTTTAGGATGCAGCTTCCAAGTCACTTGCTTCCACCAGCGGCACCTTAACCAGGTGCTGGCTGATGAACCAGATTTGCAGCTCATTGGTGCGAAGAACGTCGCTTACAGCCAGATCATTGGTCCCATCATCACCAAGTTTATCGGCACGCTCGGCCAGCTCGCGGCATTGGCCGACGATGACCTTGTGGGCATCAAGGAGCCGTGAAATCTGTACGGGGACTTCTTCCCTTCCCCGTGGCGGGCGTTCGATCTGGGTGGTTTCGGCAATATCCGCTGCCATGGCCAGGCTGACTCCCCCTAACAACTGAATACGCTCTGCAATGGTGTCTACCAACTCATTCTGCTCTTCGTAGTGCTTATCAAAAAGTAAATGGAGCTGATAGAAAGTTGGGCTTACCACTTGCCAATGGCACTTCTTATATAGATCGCGCAGGGTGATAGTGTCCGCCAGCAACTGGTTCAACTTTTCCGTCATTTCCAGCCGGACTGGCTCTTCAATATCCAAGGGCAGAGCATGGGTGACTGTGCCATAAGACTGAATCTCCTGGGCCTTTTGATGAAAGCGTGGTTGTGAATTCACACGATTGCTTGGGGATACTTTTTTGGGCATGTCGTTTTCCTCTATCTCTTAAGATTCGTTTCGTGCCATAACGGTCGTCTTACCGGCAAAAATGTCTGCCTTAACATTATAAGTCTGGTTTCGCAGCCGTTCGGTTCGGCAAAAATTTGAATTATTGACTATGATGGAATGTTTAGCATCCCTCAGTCTGGAGAATGTAGACGTGGCCGAAACCGAGACCAATGGCTTGGAAGTACTGGAAACAAGAGAGTGGGTTGATTCGCTTGACTATGTGTTGTCTAAGGGAGGGCCAGAGCGGGCGGGACGATTGCTCCAACAACTCTCTTTGCATGCCCGGCGGGAAGCTGGGGTCCACTTGCCATTTACCGCCACTACTCCTTACCAGAACACCATACCTGCGCGTCAGCAACCGCCGTTTCCGGGCAGCCAGGAGATGGAACGACGGATCAAGAGTCTGGTGCGCTGGAATGCCATGGCTATGGTCGTCCGCGCCAACCGGGTGGAGGACGGCATTGGCGGCCATATTTCTACCTTCGCCTCGGCAGCCACCTTGTATGAGGTGGCATTCAACCATTTCTTCCGCGCCAAGACCGATGATGGTGATCGCGACGTAGTTTATTTCCAGGGACACGCTACGCCTGGAATGTATTCACGGGCTTACCTCGAAGGGCGCATTTTCAAAAGAGAAGCTGGAAAATTTCCGCCGCGAGTTGAAACCTGGTGGCGGACTCTCTTCCTATCCACATCCCTGGCTGATGCCTGAGTTCTGGGAGTTCCCTACCGTTTCGATGGGCCTGGGGCCGATTCAGTCCATTTATCATGCGCGCTTTATTCGTTATCTGGAGAATCGTGGACTCAAAGAATCGCGTAACGGAAAAGTTTGGGCGTTCATGGGCGATGGTGAGATGGATGAACCCGAATCGCTCGGTTCGATCACACTGGCTTCGCGTGAAAAACTCGACAACTTGATTTGGGTCATCAACTGCAACTTGCAGCGGCTGGATGGGCCAGTACGTGGCAATGGCAAGATCATTCAGGAACTGGAAGCGATCTTCCGCGGCGCAGGCTGGAACGTGATCAAGTGCATCTGGGGCAGTGATTGGGACAGCTTGATTCAGAACGACCGCGATGGACTTCTGGTGCGGCGCCTGGGCGAAGTCACCGACGGTCAGTATCAGAAATTCTTTGTCGAGAGCGGAGCTTACTTCCGGCAGAACCTGTTCGGCACTGATCCACGCTTGCTGAAGATGGTGGAACATCTTTCTGACGATCAGCTTTCGCGCATGCGGCTGGGCGGACATGATCCGATCAAAGTGCATGCGGCTTATCGCGCGGCGGTCGATCACAAGGGTCGCCCGACCGTCATTCTCGCCAAGACCATTAAAGGTTATGGACTGGGTGAAGCTGGCGAAGGCAAGAACATCACTCACCAGCAGAAGAAGCTCAACGAAGAAGAGCTGCGCGATCTTCCGTTCGCGCTTCGGCATCCCCGTCGCTGATGAAGAATTGCACGACGCGCCGTTCTATCGCCCCGCCGATGACAGTCCGGAAATTAAATATCTACAGGAGCGCCGCAAACAGCTCGGCGGCTACATGCCGCACGCGCAAGGTGCGGGCGAAGCCGATCAATCCGGTCAACCCGACGCATTTTGAAGAATTTCACAAAGGCACTGAAGGTCGCGAAGTTTCGACCACCATGGTCTTCGTGCGGTTGCTGGCCAAGCTGCTGCGCGATCCGGAAATCGGCAAGCTGATTGTGCCCATCGTTCCCGACGAAGCTCGCACCTTCGGCATGGAAGCGTTTGTTCCGCCAGGTAGGAATTTATTCCAGTGTCGGCCAGCTCTACGAACCTGTGGATATGGACACCCTGCTTTATTACAAGGAATCCAAGAACGGGCAGATTTTGGAAGAAGGCATCACCGAAGCCGGCTCGATGTCCTCTTTTATTGCCGCCGGATGCGCGTATGCCAACCACGGGATCAATACGATTCCGTTTTTTATTTACTACTCGATGTTCGGATTTCAGCGCATTGGCGATCTGATCTGGGCTGCGGCCGATATGCGCTGCCGCGGATTCCTGCTGGGCGGCACTGCCGGACGTACCACGCTTGCCGGTGAAGGCTTGCAGCATCAGGATGGCCACAGTCATGTGCTGCGCTTGTCGGTGCCAAACTTGCTGGCTTATGATCCTGCGTTCGCTTATGAAATCGGCATCATTATTCAGGATGGCATCAAGCGGATGTATGTGGATCAGGAGTCGATTTTCTATTATCTCACTGTAGGAAACGAACCGTTGCCCATGCCCGAAATGCCGGCCGGCGACCACATTCGCGAAGGGATTTTGAAGGGGCTATACCGCTTTAAAGCGTCGGAAAAGAAAGATGCCAAACTGCAGGCCCAGCTGTTTGGCAGCGGCTCCATAATGTTTGAGGTGCTCAAGGCGCAGGAAATTTTGCAACAGAAATACAATGTTGCTGCCGATGTATGGAGTGTGACCAGCTACAAGCAACTCTATCGCGATGGCAATGACTGCGAACGCTGGAACATGCTGCATCCGGGCGAGAACCCGCATGTGCCTTATGTTACCCAATGTTTGAATGACGCACCCGGCGTGTTGGTGGCGGCATCGGATTATATGAAGGTGTTGCCGGAGTCGATCTCGCAGTGGATGCCGCGCAAGTTGACGGCCCTTGGGACAGACGGCTTCGGCCGAAGTGAGAGCCGCGCTTCCCTGCGCGACTTCTTTGAAGTGGACGCCAAGCACATTGTGCTGGCTACTTTGAATGCACTGGCGTTAGACAGGCAAATTGATGTTTCCGTAGTGAAGCAGGCAGTGAAGGACCTGGGCATCAATCCGGAGAAACTTAATCCGACGAACAGCTAGTTCGTGGGAATCATCATCGTTAAAGAACGAAAGGGAGCTACGTGACTGAATTTAAACTACCGGAACTGGGCGAGAACATTCATCAAGGTGATCTCGTCCGGCTGATGATTTCCCCGGCGCCAGCATCACCGAAGGCCAGCCTGTCATGGAATTAGAAACCGATAAGGCCGTGGTCGAAGTTCCCTCCTCGGTGAGCGGTACAGTCAAAGATATTCGGGTCAAAGAAGGCGAGAAGGTCAAAGTTGGACAGGTGATTTTTACCGTGGAGAACGGAGCCGGTGCGAAACCCGCTCCTGCAAAGACGGAGCCTGCTCCGAAAGCACAACCTGCTCCAGTTTCGGCGCCTGCGACAAGCAAACCAGCCGCTGCGCCTCAGATTGCGGCGCCTGCTGCTCCTGCACAAGCTGCGTCAGGACCATCCGAATTTACGCTTCCCGAACTAGGAGAGAACGTTCATCAGGGAGACTTAGTGCGGCTCATGGTTTCTCCCGGTACCAAGGTATCCGAAGGTCAGCCGGTAATGGAATTGGAGACCGACAAAGCAGTGGTCGAGGTCCCGTCATCAGTCAGCGGGGTGGTGAAGGAAGTCAAAGTAAAAGAAGGTACAAAGGTCAAAGTTGGGGATTTGATTTTCACGCTCGAAGGTGGATCCTCTGCCACTCCTGCTAAAACCAAGCATGTCCCTGTGGAACACGGGTCTGAACAGCATGATGCTCGTGTTTCGCTTCATGCGGCGATTCAGGCTGAAGGAAAAACTGAAGAACAGGTATTACGCCCAGACCAGCCACAGGCAGCTCCATCCAGCTTTGCCATGCCTGGCAACCTGGGCAGGACTGCGGGTATCGAGCACCGCGCTCCTGTGCCTGCGGCTCCGCATACCCGGCGGCTGGCGCGGGAGTTGGGTGTTGATATCCATGACGTGAAAGGTTCGGGGCCGGGTGGGCGCATCAGCGAAGACGACGTCAAGGCCTATGCCAAGAGTTTGCTGTCCGCAGTCGTAGCTGGGACAGCAGGTGGCGCGCGATTTGCTGAACCAGCGCTTCCGGATTTTTCCAAGTGGGGAAAAATTGAGCGGGTTTCCATGCGCGGGGTGCGGCGCAAGACGGCCGAACATCTGCGCGAAGCCTGGAATACGATCCCTCACGTTACCCAACAGGACAAAGCTGACATCACAGAGCTCGAACAGTTACGGGCCCGCTTTGCACCACGTGCGGCAGAAGCCGGCGGCAAGATGACCGTTACTGCCATCGCGCTTAAGGTTGTTGCTTCGGCTTTGAAGGTTTTTCCCCAGTTCAATGCCAGCATTGATCTCGGCAAAGAAGAAATTATTTACAAGCAGTACATCAACGTCGGAGTCGCCGTGGATACCGATCGGGGGTTGCTGGTGCCGGTGATTCGTGATGTAGACAAGAAAAACATCGTCGAACTGGCGGCGGAGCTTACACAGATATCGAAAAAAGCGAAAGAAAAGAAGCTCACTCCTGACGACATGACCGGTGGCACGTTCACCATCACGAACCTCGGCGGCATCGGGGGAACTGGATTTTCGCCGATTGTGAATCATCCTGAGGTCGCTATTCTTGGGTTGTCCCGCTCCAGCACTGAGCCGATTTGGATGAATAACAAATTTGAGCCGCGCCTGGTGCTGCCGCTTTCACTTTCTTACGATCATCGGCTCATTGATGGAGCGGATGCCGCACGCTTTCTGCGTTGGGTGGCTGAGGCCTTCGAACAACCCTTCCTGTTGTCGGTCCAGGGATAAGACAATCGAATGACGGATTCTACGAACTTGCACATTGCAGTGATTGGCGCAGGCCCTGGCGGCTACGCCGCCGCCTTTCTCGCCGCTGACTTGGGAATGAAGGTCACGCTGATTGATAACGAAGCCAACCCGGGCGGAGTTTGCCTGTACCGTGGCTGCATTCCTTCCAAAGCTTTGCTGCATATTGCCAAGCTGATTGAGGAATCCAAGCATGCCAAGAATTGGGGGGTTGAATTTGTCGAGCCCAAGATCGATCTGGCACGCCTGCGCGGCTTCAAAGAAAGCGTCGTAAACAAGCTGACCGGTGGAACTGGGCAAATCGCCAAACTGCGCAAGGTTGAATACATTCAGGGCCGTGCTGCGTTTGAAAATTCCACAACTTTGAAAATTACCAAAGCCGATGGGACCACACAGAATGCCAGCTTTGATCGCATTGTGATTGCCACTGGATCGCGTCCAGCCGTGGTCCCGAGTTTGAAGTTGGATACTCCGCGCATGATGGATTCCACCGGAGCATTGAATCTGGAAGATGTGCCAAAAACTCTGCTCGTAGTTGGCGGGGGATACATCGGGCTTGAACTCGGTACAGTTTACGCGGCCCTGGGAACCAAGGTTTCCGTTGTGGAAATGACCGCTGGATTGTTACCAGGGGCAGACCGTGATCTTGTGCTTCCACTCCACAAGCGGATGGAAAAGATTTTTGACTCCATCATGCTGAATACGACCGTGACCGGAGTGAAAGATGAAGGGACCGGAATCCGCGTCAGCTTTGATGGTGCTGAAGTCAAAGAGAAAGAAAAAGTTTTTGACAGGGTTTTAGTCTGCGTAGGACGAAAGCCGAATTCTGAGATTGCTGGACTCGAGAACACTCAAGTCAAGGTTGGCCAACGCGGATTCATCCAGGTCAATAAGCAGCTTCAGACCGACGACCCCGCAATTTACGCAATCGGCGATGTGGTCGGTGAACCCATGCTTGCCCATAAAGCGTCGCATGAAGGCCGCACCGCTGTCGAAGCCATTGCCGGACATAAAGTCGCGTTTGAACCAAATGCAATTCCCGCCGTCGTATTTACAGATCCCGAAATCGCCTGGGCTGGGCTCACGGAAGCGCAAGCGCAAAAAGAAGGACGTGCGGTTAAAGTCGCGAAGTTCCCATGGGGAGCGTCAGGGCGCGCGGTAACCATTGATCGCACGGAAGGTATGACCAAGCTCATCATTGATCCTGAAACCGAGCGTGTTCTCGGGGTGGGCATCGTTGGATCGGGCGCGGGAGAGCTTATCTCGGAAGGCGTGCTGGCCATCGAAATGGCGGCTCTAGCCAAAGACATTGCGCTGACCATCCATCCTCATCCAACGCTTTCAGAAACAGTGATGGAATCAGCCGAAGTTTTCTTCGGTACCAGCACTCACGTATACCGTCCAAAACACTGAGCGGCGCGGCCCTTCAACTACTCGTTTCATTAAGAAACTCTAAGCTTGATTCCGCCATTCCCAATCCGAACATAAAGTGCTTTCCACTTTTTCCGATACTTCCTATCAGGGCCACTTTCCCTGATCATTCGCATGACTCTGCAACAAAAGACGTTTTCCATTCTCACTGTCACCATCGTGGGTCTGATGACGCTCCTATATTTCGCGGCTCATGTCTTTGTCATGCGTAGTTTCCTGAAGCTTGAGCAAGAACAGGCGCGGCTTACAGTCGAGCGCGTTCGCAATGAACTGTTCCATGACAGCTTGGCCGGCTTGGCGGCGACTACGAATGACTATGGAGCATGGGACAGAATGTACGAATTCATGTCCTCGCCCACAGCGTCGCGCAAACCAATTGCGGAAGAATTTCAGGACGGTACCTTGCAGGGATTGCGCATAAATTCTGTACTGGTGACCGATCTTTCCGGACGTATTGTCTTTTCCAAGACTTATGACTTTCATCAACATCTATCGGCCGACATGTCGCCGCAGATTCAACGCTCACTGGCTGCCGATTCA
>CAWBXL010000031.1:0-24942 GCA_963792305.1 uncultured Acidobacteriaceae bacterium
CCAAAAGCACATTTACTGGTTGTGGATGATGAGCCGAACACACTCGCCTCCCTGTCGCGGGCCTTTCGCCTGGCCGGGCACGAAGCATCGGTATGCGACAACGCGGCCAAGGCGCTGGAGCTGGCCAAGTCACAGAGCTTCGACCTTATTTTTTCGGATGTAGTGATGCCGGGTAAGGATGGGTTGGCGCTGCTGGAAGAGATGCGTGGGCATGGGATCACGACACCGGTGGTTATGATGTCGGGACAAGCCCATATTGAAATGGCAGTACGCGCTACCAAGTTAGGTGCTTTAGATTTCCTGGAAAAACCAGTCTCCACAGAAAAGTTGCTGCTCACTGTAGATAACGTCCTCAAGCTGCAACGTCTGGAGTCGGAAAACCGCCAACTTCGTCAGCGACTGGGAAAACATGAAATCGTCTGGAGCGGCGAGACGATGAAAAAAGTCATGGCGCAGGTGGAGCGCGTGGCCGCCAGCGAAACACGTGTCTGCATACTCGGAGAGACGGGAACGGGAAAAGAACTCGTTGCCCGTACTTTGCATGAGCACAGTCCACGAGCCTCGGGACCATTTGTCACTTTAAATTGCGCCGCCGTACCGGCTGAGTTGATTGAGTCAGAGTTGTTTGGCCATGAAAAAGGTTCCTTCACCGGCGCTGCCGGGCGGCATGTGGGTAAGTTTGAGCAAGCCGAAGGTGGAACGATTTTTCTGGATGAAATCGGGATATGCCGCTGCCGATGCAAGCCAAACTGCTTCGCGTCCTTGAAGAAGGAGAAGTGGAGCGCATCGGGGGAGATAAGCCGGTTCGCGTGGATGTTCGCGTGGTTGTGGCCACCCACCGGAATCTGGAAACACTGGTACGTGATGGAAAGTTCAGACAGGACCTGTTTCACCGTGTTTATGTTTTCCCTCTCGTTCTGCCGCCGCTCCGCGAGCGCCGCGAAGACATCCCTGTCCCTGATTGAACACTTCGCGCGTCAGGTATGCGCGCAAAACAGCTGGAAACCGATTCCCTTTTCCCCGGAAGCGATTGAGGCGTTGCAGTCGCATGCCTGGCCAGGCAATGTTCGAGAGCTTCGGAATACAGTGGAGCGCTTGATGCTCATGGCGACCGATGGAGCCGTAACTGACGAAACCGTGTCCTCACGCTGCCCCGAGCCGCCGATTCTGGCGGAGCCGCAGTGCTTACGGGTTCAGGGCCCCTTGCTGATCGGGTACAGCATTACGAACGCGAAGTGATTCTGTCCGAGTTGAAACGCAACCATAATCACATCACCAACGCCGCCAAGGCACTAGGACTGGAGCGGAGCCATTTGTACAAAAAGGCAGAACAACTGGGCATCGATTTACGAGCGTTGCGACAAGAGTCTGGACGTTAACTGTTTCCGACGCATACAATCAACAGTCGGTAGATTCAAGGCTTTGGGCAAGTGCTTTACCATCCGTTCGTGTTATATTCGCCACATTAGCAGGCGTGGGGCATCCCTGCTATACGGGCCATCTGCAAAGAGTACTTAACTGTTCGTATGTCTGGCCGTATGAATGGCAAAGAATCCGGCGCCACTACCTTGAAATCAGTGGCTCGGTCATGTTGGATTGTCCGCAGGGACAGTCTCCAGCGTGCTGAATAATTCTCCGTCTGCCGCCCACATTCCCCAGACGACTCGTGACCGCATTCACGCGGCGGCGCGGGAGCTTAACTATCGTCCAAATTTGTTGGCTCGCTCGCCTGCGCAAACAGCGCACTTACACTTTGGGAATTATCGCCAACGATCTTGGGGATGCCTATACTTCCCTGGTCATCGCAGGAATCGAAAAATTTCTGCGTCAGAATGACTACTTTTTTATTACCGGTGTCCACCACCACAAGCGGGACCAGCTCGAAGCCTATTCTGATATGTTGATGCAGCGCGGCGTCGAAGGGACTGATTATGGTGGATTTAAATTTGGAATATTCGTCCCCATTGCCCACGGTTGCGGTTTCCGGACACAGTCAGTCGGAAGGTGTGACGAACGTGGTTCTGAACCATCATGGAGCTGTATTTCCGGCCCTGAAACATTTGGCTGATTTAGGACACAAGCGATATCGCATTCATGCGTGGGCATCCTGCCAGCGCCGATTCGGGGCCGCGGTGGCAGGCCATTTGTGAAGTTGCTCCGCAACTGGGAATTACTGTGCGCGATGAGTTGGTCATTCAATTTGATGTGGAAGAATTCTCGCCGGAGCTTGGTTATCCTTTCGCCAAGCAGCTTCTGGCGCGCAACAAACCTTTCACTGCGCTGTTTGCTTACAACGATCTTTCGGCGATTGGAGCGATGCGCGCGTTCCAGGAATCCGGGTTGCGTGTGCCGCAGGATATTTCGGTGGTCGGATTCGATGATATCCCGGTTGCGGTTTACTACTATCCAAGCCTGACCACTCTCCGCCAGCCACTGGTCGCAATGGGGAACTGGCGGCCCGGACTTTGGTTGAGCGAATTGAAGGCAAGGCAGTATCTCCTTCAGAAATTGCCGTCGAGGGAGAACTGGTGGTGACGAGAATCTACCGGTCCCGTGCGCCCCGGGATATTCAGCAGGAACCGCAATGCGGACCTGGTAAAAGCTTAATCTCACAAACTTAATTATCAGGAAACGCGTTCGTGCGCGTAACCTGCCGCTGTCGAGCGCGGAGAGTAATTCTGCAATGTGGTCCGGCCCGCGTGTTTCCATGGTGATGTCGATCGCGGTATCTCCCAGATTCACCCCGTAGTAGGCGCGGTCATAGGCAGTCTCCACGATGTTGGCGCGATGCTGCGCGAGAATTCCGTCAGCCGGTTCAGTGCGCCGGGATAGTCAGGAAGATGAACGCGCAGGCGTACCAGGCGTCCGTCTTTTACCAAGCCGCGTTCGATGATGCGAGAGAGCAAAGTGACATCAATGTTTCCGCCGGAGATTAGCACGACTACTTTTTTCCCGGCCAGCGGGAGTTTGTGATTCAGAATTGCGGCGACGCCTGCCGCGCCCGCACCTTCCGCCAGCGTTTTTTCTCGCTCTAATAAAAGAAGGATGGCGTTGGCGATTTCCTCTTCCGTACGGTCACAACTTGATCAACATATTTCTTCACCAGAGGCAGCGTATTGTCCCCGGTGCGGAGGACGGCGATGCCATCTGCGATGGTGGCAGCGGGGCTCAACACCACCGGCTTGCCCGCGGCCAACGCCACTTCCATGGAGGGCAGACGCGCCGGCTGCACGCCATAGATTTTCACTTTTGAATTCGTCTCTTTGACCGCACAAGCAATTCCGCTGATCAGTCCGCCGCCACCGATCGGAACAACTATGGCCTCAACATCGGGACACTGCTGTAGCATTTCAAGGCCAAGAGTTCCCTGGCCGGCGATTACCGCCTCATCATCGAAGGGATGAATAAACGTTAAATGTTCAGTCTGGCTGCGACGGATGGCTTCCGCACAGGCTTCGTCGTAATTTGCGCCGTGGAGGACTACGTCTGCACCGTAACCTTTTGTGGCTGAAACTTTCGTCAGCGGTGTGGTTAGCGGCATCAGGATTTGTGCTTTGATTCCGTGGAGACCAGCGTGATAGGCAACGCCTTGGGCATGGTTTCCGGCGGAGGCGGCGATTACGCCTCGGGATCGTTCTTCTTGAGACATCGTCAGCAGTTTGTTCAATGCGCCGCGCTCTTTGAAGGCGCCTGTACGCTGGAGATTATCCAGCTTCAGGTAGATCGAGTTGTTTGTGAGTTTGGAAAAAGTTTCGGACTTGGCGCAGGGAGATAGGTAAAGAGACTTCTTGATGCGTGCTTGCGCCGCCTGGATGTCAGCCAGCGAAAGCGACGGGGCTTTCGGGCTGCTGATAGGGATGGCCATGTTGTTTAGCTTATCTTAGCTGCACGCTTAAAATCTTGAACCACATAGGGCACTGAGTTACACAGAGGAAATGCCACAGAGGAACCTCTGTGCCGCCTCTGTGAACTCTGTGTTCTCTGTGGTTAGTTTTTTACACCGATGGTCGCGCCTCAACCGCACGCGCGGAAGCGGCCAGGTTCACCGAAGCCTCGTCACGCAAATAGCGGTCGACTCCTTCGGCGGCTTTACGTCCTTCGGAAATCGCCCAGACCACGAGCGACTGTCCCCGGCGCATGTCGCCTGCGGCGAAGACTCCGGGAACTGACGACATGTAGTTCGCGTTCGTCGCTACGTTGCCGCGTGCGTCAAGTTCAACTTTCAGTTGCTCAATAATCCATTGCGCACAGGACCTAGGAAGCCCATCGCGAGAAGCACGAGGTCTGCGTCCATGGTGAACTCGCTGCCAGGAATCGGCTCGAATTTTGGAGGAGGGCCGACTCTGATTGCATGCAGCTGTTTCACATTTCCATTTTTGTCGCCAGTAAACTTCTGCGTGGCGATGCTCCAGTCGCGGATTCCGCCCTCTTCGTGCGCGCCTTCGGTGCGCAACTGCATCGGCCACAGCGGCCACGGAGTTTGCGGTGCGCGGTCGGCTGGCGGCATGGGCATAATTTCGAATTGGTGTACTGACTGCGGCTTTTGCCGATGCGTTGTGCCCAGGCAATCTGCGCCGGTGTCGCCGCCACCGATGATGACTACGTGTTTGCCATTCGCCAAGATGTCTAGCGTCACATCGAGTTCGTCACCGTGGCAGCGTTTGTTCTGCTGTGGCAGGAACTCCATGGCATAGTGAATGCCTTTCAATTCCCTTCCCGGGACCACGAGGTCCCTTGGTTGCTCCGCGCCTCCAGCCAGCAGCATGGCATCGAACTCTCGCTGCAAATCCTCCACCGGCACGGATTTGCCTACGTGCGCGTTGGTAACGAACTTCACCCCTTCGCCTTGCATCTGTTTCACACGGCGGTCGATGAGGTGTTTTTCCATCTTGAATTCTGGGATGCCGTAACGCAGCAAGCCGCCGATGCGGTCGGCTTTTTCGTAGACCGTGACCCAATGGCCGGCGCGATTGAGCTGCTGTGCGGCGGCCAAGCCTGCGGGACCAGAACCGATGACCGCTACTTTTTTTCCAGTGCGGAATGGCGGCGGCTCGGGATGGATCCAGCCTTCTTTGAAGGCACGGTCGATGATATTTTTTTCGATCTGCTTGATGGTGACCGGAGGCTCGTTGATCCCCAGCACGCAGGAGGCTTCGCAGGGAGCAGGACAGATGCGCCCGGTGAACTCGGGGAAATTGTTGGTCGCGTGTAACGTGCGGACGGCTTCTTTCCAGCGTCCGTGATACACAAGGTCGTTCCAGTCCGGGATGATGTTATTGACTGGGCATCCGGTGTGGCAGAACGGGACGCCGCAATCCATGCAGCGTGCTCCTTGGGCGCGGAGTTTTTCTTCAGCGAAGTCCTGATAAATTTCGAACCAGTCGTTTACGCGCTCTATGACCGGTCGGCGTGTGGCGTGCTCGCGCGGGTACTCCATGAATCCGGTGTTTTTACCCATGGTGCACCTGCTCTTCTACTGCGACCGGAACCGGCAATGGTGCGCCGGGAACGTATTGTTGCTGTGAACGGCTTACGCCTAGCACGCGCTTGAACTCGTGCGGGAATACTTTTATAAAGCGCGGCAACACTTCGAGCCAGCTATCGAGAATGCGCTTGGCGCGGCGGCTGCCGGTCAGTTCGTGATGGCGGCTGATCAATTTGTGTAAGAATTCAACATCCTTTGGCTCGATGACTGGTTCCAAATCCACCATCGACAGGTTGCAGCGCTCTTCGGTGAACTCACCCTTTTCGTCGAATACATAGGCGATGCCTCCACTCATTCCGGCGGCGAAGTTACGGCCGCAGGAGCCGAGGACAACGATCAAACCGTTCGTCATGTATTCGCAGCCGTGGTCGCCAACTCCTTCGACCACCGCGGTTGCGCCGGAATTGCGGACGGCGAAGCGCTCGCCGGCGACTCCGCTGAAAAAGGCTTCTCCGCTGGTGGCGCCGTAGAGGACTACATTGCCGATGACGATGTTTTCCTCGGCGATGAAGGTGGATTTCTTCGGCGGGAATACAACCACGCGTCCGCCGGATAGTCCTTTGCCGACGTAGTCGTTGGCATCGCCTTCCAGAGTTAGTGTGACGCCTTTAGCCAAGAAAGCCCCGAAACTTTGTCCGGCCGATCCAGTAAAAGCTACCCGGATGGTGTCATCCGGCAGACCTTCTGAGCCGTAGCGCTTGGCGATTTCTCCGCTTAGCATCGCGCCTACCGTACGGTGAACATTGCGGATGGCGAAATCCATCTCGACCGGGTCGCGGCTTTCGAGCGCAGGTTGCGCGCCATCGATCAGCTTGTGATCAAGCGCCGCTTCAAGTCCGTGGTCCTGCGCAATTTTGCAGTGACGCGCTACGCGGCTGGGCATCGGCGGATTGTAGAGGATCATCGAGAGATCGATGCCGCGCGCCTTCCAGTGCTCGACTGCCGGCTGAACGTCGAGCATGTCCACGCGTCCGACCATCTGGTCGAGTTTCTTGAAGCCGAGCTCGGCCATGTACTGGCGAACTTGCTCCGCGATAAAGAAGAAAAAGTTGATGACGTTTTCAGGGGTTCCGGCGAATTTCTTGCGGAGTTCGGGGTCCTGCGTGGCGATGCCGACCGAGCAAGTGTTGAGATGGCACTTGCGCAGCATGATGCAGCCCATGGTGATGAGCGGGACGGTGGCGAAGCCGAATTCTTCTGCGCCGAGAAGTGCGGCGATGGCAACGTCGCGTCCGGTCATTAGTTTACCGTCGGTCTGTACACGTATGCGGCTGCGCAGATCGTTCAGCAGCAATACCTGCTGCGTTTCGGCGAGGCCGAGTTCCCAAGGTACACCCGCATGCTTGATCGAACTGATGGGCGATGCGCCGGTGCCGCCGCTGTCTCCGCTGATAAGCACCACATCGGCATGGGCCTTGGCTACTCCGGCAGCGACCGTGCCAACGCCGACTTCTGAAACCAACTTCACCGCGATACGCGCTTGCGGATTTACGTTTTTCAGGTCGTAGATCAACTGCGCCAAATCTTCGATGGAATAAATGTCATGGTGCGGAGGTGGAGAAATCAGGCCGACGCCGGCGACTGAATGCCGCAACCGTGCGATGTACTCATCCACTTTATGGCCGGGGAGCTGGCCGCCTTCGCCGGGTTTGGCGCCTTGCGCCATCTTGATTTGGAGTTCGTCAGCGTTAATAAGGTAATTGGCGGTGACGCCAAAGCGGGCAGACGCAACCTGTTTTACCGCGCTACGACGCCAATCTCCGTTGGCATCGCGCTTGTAACGCTCTTCGTCTTCCCCACCCTCGCCCGTGTTCGACTTGCCACCAATGCGGTTCATGGCGATGGCTAGAGTTTCGTGCGCCTCTTTGCTGATCGAGCCGAATGACATCGCACCAGTGGTGAAACGCTTGACGATTTCTTTGGCTGGTTCGACTTGATCGATGGAGACCGGTTTCTTGGCCTTCTTGATTTTCATCAAGCTGCGCAGGGTTGCCAAGTTGCGGCTCTGTTGATCAATGAGCTCGGTGTATTCCTGGAAGCTTTTGAAATTGTTATCGCGCACCGAATGCTGCAACTTGCTAATGGTCGCGGGATTCAACAGGTGATATTCGCCGTTGACGCGGAAGTGGTATGAGCCGCCGACAGCGAGTTCGGTATCGAATTCGGTGATCGGCTGGAATGCATACTTATGTTTTAGTAAAGCTTCGCGTGCCAGCACATCCAGGCCGACGCCTTCAACGCGTGAAGTTGTGCCGGAGAAGTAAGCTTCCACCAGCTCTTGATTTAACCCAATGGCTTCGAACACCTGAGCGCCGCGATAGCTTTGCAGGGTCGAGATGCCCATCTTGGAGAAAGTCTTCAGCAGGCCTTTGTTAATGCCTTTGATGAACTTTTGAACGGCGATCTCAGGCGTGATGCCATCGGGCAGGTAGCCGCGCATGCGCAAGATCTTCCAGCGTTTCAAATGCCAGATATGGATTGATGGCGCTGGCTCCATAGCCGATCAGAAGTGCAAAGTGCATTACTTCGCGCGGCTCGCCGGATTCGATGATCAGCGCGACCTGGGTGCGGGTCTCTTCCTTCACCAGCAAATTGTGCACTGCGGCAAGGGCCAGCAGGCTGGGGATCGGAGCATAATCTTTGTCTACGCCACGGTCGGAGAGAATCAGCAGCGTATATCCGGACTTCACCGACAGAGCGGCGCGGCGGGCGAGATCATCTAGTGCTTGTTTGAAACCAGCTTCGCCATCGGACACGCGGAACAACGCGGGCAGCGTGATTGCCAGCAAATCTCCGGTTGATACACGGCGCAATTTTTCCAGATCGCGATTAGTAAGCAGCGGGTGCTCGATGCGCAGCGTATGGCAGTTAATCGGCTTCTCGTCGAGGATGTTCCGTTCGGTGCCGATATAGCTGATAAGCGACATCACCATCTCTTCGCGGATGGGATCAATCGGCGGATTCGTGACTTGCGCGAACAGCTGCTTAAAATAGCTGAACAGCGGCTGCGGCTTGTCGGACAAGCACGCTAACGGCGTGTCTGTCCCCATCGAGCCGATTGGTTCTTCACCCTGGCGGCCCATGGGCTCGAGAATCATTTTCAGATCTTCGTCGGTGTAGCCGAAGGCACGCTGGCGGCGAACGATGGTGGCATTGTCCCCAGTGTGAATGCGCGAGGGTTCGGGCAGCTGATCCATGCGAATCTGGTTTTCTTTCAGCCACTGTTCGTAGGGCTGGCGCGAGGACAGCTTCTTTTTGATTTCTTTATCGCCGATGATGCGGCCTTCGACCGTATCCACCAGGAACATCTTGCCGGGCTGTAAGCGACCCTTCGACTTCACACGCTCGGGCTCGATGGCGAGCACACCGGTTTCGGATGCGAGCACAACCAGATCATCGTGCGTCACAACGTAGCGGCCCGGGCGCAGTCCGTTTCGATCCAGCGTGGCACCGATGACCTTGCCGTCAGTGAAAGCTATGGCGGCAGGCCCGTCCCACGGCTCCATCAAGGATGCGTGATATTCATAAAACGCTTTTTTCTCCGGCTTGATATGGGGATTGCCGGCCCAAGCTTCAGGAATGAGCATAGCCATCACGTGCGGGATGGAGCGTCCGCTCATGGTCAGCAACTCGACTGCGTTATCGAAGTTCGAGGAGTCGCTGCCGCCCGGCTGAATGATCGGGAAAAGTTTCTTGATGTCGCCGTTGAACAGTGGGGTTTCCAGAATGGACTGCCGTGCGTTCATCCAGGCAACGTTACCCTTCAACGTGTTGATTTCGCCGTTGTGCGCGATGTAGCGGTAAGGATGGGCAAGTTTCCAGCTGGGAAAAGTGTTGGTTGAAAAACGCTGGTGTACTAAACACAACGCGCTAGTGACATCGGGATCGGAAAGTTCTCCGTAGAAATTCGCAATCTGCGGGGCCAGCAGCAGGCCTTTGTAGACGATGGTGCGACACGAAAGCGAGGGGATATAGAAGAACTCTTTGTCTTCGATATCCGACTCGGCGATCTCCTTCTCTGCACGCTTGCGGACGATGTACAGCTTGCGTTCGAACATATCTTCGTCCACGCAATCGGGACAGCCCACGAATATCTGCTGGATATATGGCTGTGAGGCGCGGGCCACGCGACCAATGGCGTCTCCGTCAACCGGCGTGTCACGCCAGCCCAACACCGACAATCCTTCTTCACTAATAATTCTTTCTAAAGTTCCTTCTGCCTGGAGGCGTGGATTTTTTTCCACGGGCAAGAACGTCATGCCAATCGCATATTTCCCTGGCTCTGGTAACTCGAAACCGAGCGCGGCACACTCACGCGCGAAAAATTTGTGGGGAATCTGAATCAGGACGCCGGCGCCGTCTCCGGTCTCCGGGTCACATCCGCAGGCTCCGCGATGGGTCAGGTTGATCAGGACCTGGATGCCTTTGCGGATGATGTCGTGGCTCTTGTGGCCACGGATGCTGGCGACAAAACCCATGCCGCAGGCATCGTGCTCGTGCTCAGGCCGATAGAGCCCCTGAGCGGGAGGAAGACCATTGACCGTTTTGTACTGCTTATTCAACCGTAAGTTCTCCGTTTATTTAAAAGTACTTGCCGATAACCTCTTTATCGGCGGCTGGCCCCATAGCTGGAACCAGCCATGGGTGGAGGTTCTATATTATTCGTGGTATTGGCTTTATGCAGCAAAAAGTAGCATGCGGAAATTTCGATGAGTGGTATGGATATTTCCAATTCCGCGCCGGGCGCGTTCCCTATCAGCTAATCGGGTATGGCGTGGATTCTTTGATAGTATGTTCCTTCTGGCCGCACGCCAATGTAAGTTGCTGAGGCGCTCGCGCTTAATCGACCCACCGCCGGAATTCGAGGCGCGTGGGTTTTTACATGTCAGGCTTTTAAATCATGAAATCTGGAAAATCAAAAAGTGGAGTCTCGCCGGTTGTCATGAAGTTTGGCGGGACCTCGGTGGAGAACTCGGAAGCTATCCAACGGGTCGCGGAAATTGTCACCAGCCGTAAGGGGCAAGGGCGCGTAGTGGTAGTCAGCGCACTGGCCAAGGTTACCGATCAGCTTGTTGCGATGGGGCAGAAGGCTGCGTCGGGTGATTGCGATGCCAGTCTTGGAGTTTCCAAAGAGCAGCGCGAACGGCATCTGCGGACGGCCAAGTCTCTTTTAGGATCAAAGTTGTTCCCCGCTATCGAGCCGAAAATCGAGGCTACTTTTGATCAGCTGGAGGATTTCCTGCGCGGGGTGGCGGCGGTACGGGAGTTGTCTCCACGTAGCAGTGATTATCTACTTTCTTTTGGAGAATTAATTTCCAGCGAGATTGTGGCGGCGGCTTTTAACGCTCGTGGGCTGGACGCGGTTTGGGTGGACTCGCGCAAGTGTCTTGTGACGAATGGAAACCATACTCGCGCGCTTCCCTTGCTAGACTTGACACGTGAGAAAGCGCAAGCGCTGGTCGCTCCCATTGTTGCCAAGGGAAAAATTCCAGTCATGGGTGGGTTCATCGCTTCGACTGCGGAGGGAGTGCCAACTACTTTAGGTCGCGGCGGCTCGGATTATTCAGCCGCAGTGGTTGGAGCGGTGCTGGACGCCGAGCGGATTGAAATTTGGACTGATGTTGAAGGAATGATGACGACTGATCCGCGCCTTTGTCCCAATGCGCGGACGATTGAGAAGATCAGCTTCAATGAGGCCGCCGAGTTGGCATATTTCGGAGCCAAGGTCCTACATCCTGCGACTTTGCTGCCCGCTATTCAACAGAACATCCCTGTGTATGTGCTCAACTCTCGTAACGTGAAGAGCACGGGAACGGAGATCACGGAAAAAGCACCTCCGGGAAAAGATACCTTCCGCGCGATCACTGCCAAGACTGGCGTAAGCATCGTGACCGTCGTCGCATCACGTGGAGTCATGGTGCACGGCTTCCTGCGCTCGGTGTTTGAGGCGCTGGACCATCATGCAGCGTCGGTGGACATCGTCGGCATTTCCGAAGTCAGCATGTCATTCACCATGGATACAAAGCGTCTACCGCAAGCGCTACTGACCGACTTGGAAAAGATTGCTGAGGTTACGGCGGAAGCGCAGCAGGCGATTATCTGCCTGGTCGGCGATAACATACATGGCAAGCCCGGCATTGCGGCGAATGTGTTTAATAACGTTGCAGCCGCTGGAGTGAATATCCGCATGATCTCCCAGGGCGCTTCAGAAATTAACATCAGCTTTGTTATTAAAGAAAGCGACGTGCCGCACTGCGTCCGTCATTTGCACGACCATTTTTTTGGCAAAACCAAGAGCACGGCAAAGTCTAAGCGGGCGAAGAAGAAGGCCGCTACCTCACGTTGACCTCCAAGACAGCCATGAAAAAGAAACAATCATCCACAAAGCGCACGTCACAGTCTCCGACAAAGTCATCTGTGAGGAAGACATCCAACGGACGGGTTTGCAAGGTTGCGCTCGTGGGCTTTGGCACGGTGGGAAGTTCGGTTGCGCGCATTCTCTCGAAACGAGCGTTGCCTGGTTTGGAACTGACTCACATCTGCAATCGCAATGTATCCCGCAAAAAAGTAGATTGGCTGCCTGACGTTGAGTGGACCGATGATTTTAATGTCGTGCTCGAATCAGATGTGAACATTGTGGTTGAGGTCATTGGTGGACTGAAGCCCGCGGGAGACTGGATCAGCAAGGCGCTTTCTGCGGGCAAATCCGTGGTCACCGCGAATAAACAGTTGATCTCGCGTCGCGGGCCCGAGCTTGAACAACTGGCACGGTCTAAAAATTGTCACCTTGTGTTCGGCGCTTCTGTCGCGGGCGGTGTGCCGGTGATCTCGGGGCTCGAAGAGGGACTGGCCGGAGATGAGCTCTTTCGAATTTACGGAATCCTGAACGGGACCTGCAATTACATCCTGAGTCAGATTGAAACGGTTGGCGTTTCTTTTGAGGAGGCGCTGTCCGAGGCGCAAAAACTGGGCTTTGCGGAGGCTGATCCCACAGAAGACATCGATGGGCTCGATGCGCGGGCAAAGCTGGCGATTTTGGCGCGCATGGGGTTGCACAGCTATGCCACCCCTGAGCAGATCGTGGCGCGTTCGATCTCTCCTATTACCGCGCTGGACTTTAACTACGCGAAATATTTGGACTGCACGATTCGGCAAGTTTCCTGGACACAATTAGAGAACGACCATTTATATGCAGCGGTGCAACCTGCGCTGGTCGGATTGCTGTCGCCGTTGGCGCGAGTCGAAGGCAGCCGCAATCTGGTGACGGCCACGGGAAAGTTTGGCGGAGAGACGGTGTTCGGCGGACACGGGGCAGGAGGAAATCCTACGGCAGTCGCGATTGTCTCTGACATTATTGCGATCGCGCGCGCTCAAAAAGGCGGCGCCAATGGGCTGGCGCACATTGCGGCCACGGCCCATCCTGTATCCTCCGATTTCACTACCCGGCATTATTTGCGCTTCATGGTGGATGACCGTCCAGGAATTATTGCTTCGATTGCCACGATTCTTTCCGAGTACGCAATCAATATTGATTCCGTTTTGCAGAAACCCGGCTTCTCGAAGACCAGTCTGCCGTTTGTGATTACGCTCGAGACTTGCAAAGCTTCTCTGGTAGAAAAAGCGTTACAGCAGATTGCTCAACTGGATTTTTTGGTTGAGCCTTGCCTCCATCTGCCGATACTTGAGGATTGATTTTTACAGCGCTCTGCCAGCTGCTGCGCCTGATGCCCATGCCCACTGAAAGTTGAATCCGCCGAGATGTCCGGTAACGTCTACTACTTCTCCGATGAAATAGAGCCCGGGATTTTTTTTGCTCTCCATGGATTTCGCAAAAAGCTCATCTGTGTCTACTCCTCCGACTGTCACTTCAGCTTTCGCATAGCCTTCGGTCCCGCTTGGTGAAATCCGCCA
This sequence comes from uncultured Acidobacteriaceae bacterium, assembly GCA_963792305.1. Classification (GTDB taxonomy): domain Bacteria; phylum Acidobacteriota; class Terriglobia; order Terriglobales; family Acidobacteriaceae; genus CAWBXL01. The sequence continues at coordinate 13,397 of CAWBXL010000031.1, forward strand.
GTGGTGAATTTGGCTTTCAGTTTCGGTGAGCGCCGTATTTGTCCAGGCAGATGGGGCGTGAAGGTCTACCCAGCGGTGCGCTAACCGCTGTGGAAGAAAAGATTGCAGTGTGGATTTAAATGATGCAATGGTGCGTGGCACATCTGGTTGTTGGAATTGTGCCGTCACTTCCCTGCCCGGAATCAAGTCGATTGAAATTGATTGCGGCTTTTTCCAATAAGACGATACCTGTAAGACTGCCGGCCCGCTGAGTCCGCGATGCGTGATCAGCATTTTTTCGCGGAAGCTTTGGCCGTCACAAGATGCAGTGATCTCAGTTGAGACGCCTGCCAAGTCAGAAAATTGCTTGTTGTTTTCTGCATTGAATATAAGCGGGACCAGGCCCGGCCTGGTTTCGCGGATCGCCAAGCCAAATTTCTTCGCTAGTGCGTAACCAAAATCAGTCGCACCAATCTTCGGGATGGAAAGGCCGCCTGTAGCCACGACCAGAGCCGGCGCGCGAAACTCTTTGTCTTCTGTTTTTAATAGAAATTCATTGCTGCGTGAGGCTGATTCAATCGAAACGCCGGTGAATATCTGCACTTTCGCGCCAGCACATTCGGCTTCCAGCATGCTCAAGATGTCCTGGGCCGAGCGGTCGCAAAAAAGCTGGCCCAGAGTTTTCTCGTGATATGGGATGCGGTGCTTTTCCACCAGCGAAATAAAATCTGCCGGCGTATAACGGGCCAGCGCAGACTTGGCAAAATGTGGATTTCCTGAGATGAAATTTTCTGGTGCGCAATGAAGATTGGTGAAATTGCAGCGCCCACCGCCCGAGATCAGAATTTTCTTTCCTATACGGGCCGCGCGTTCCAGTATGGCGACGCGGCGTCCGCGCTTTCCGGCTTCGATGGCGCACATCAGCCCGGCAGCGCCTGCTCCCAGAATCAGGGCGTCATATTTGTGGGTGGTCATCGAATGGCCGCAAACATTCCGCTAAACCGAACGCACCACAAAATAAGGTTGGTTGGCCAGAGCAGCGTTCAGCCCCGGATAAAGCCATGCATTTGCATATCTTCCTTTTTCCTTGAGTTCAAAGTAATACTGAATTGGATATTCGCTATCCGTATAGCTGGCGGGGATGGCCGCCCAATACTTTCCGGCTTTCGCTTGCATCTCCACGCTCTGGTAGCGTTCGGATTGATTTACATGCCGATAGTAGAGAAGAGCGGAGCCTTGTTGTCTGGTAGACATCTCGATTCCCAAATCTTTGCCGCGGATAAATTTGGCAGGTGGGGTATGGATACAATCGATTGCGCGCCATTGCGGATGGCTTAATGCATGGTCCACTGCGACTTGAGTGATGTCTATGGAGATTCCATGATTAGGAAGCGCTGCAACCAGTTTTGCCATCTCAGCGATATCGTCATCCATAGCTGCCAGCCGGTCACTCCAATTACCGCGTTGGTAAGGTCTGGGGCCAAAAGTTAAATCAGGGACATAGATGCGACTGGTTTCTTCTGCGAGTTGTGCCCAAATATCCCGCGCTTTGCGATAAGTTTCCAACGCCTCCCTCAGAGCTCCATTAAGGTTTGGCGATTGTTCGTGGATAGCATAGAGGACCCCGGCACGAAGCTTGGTGGCGAAAAAACGCCCCAAGGCAATTTGGATTCGCACATCCGCCGCCATTCTCCGGAACTCAACTGTATTTTTGTCTGTCTTTCCTTCAGCCACTGCCAGCTGAGTGGCCGCCTTATCGGCTAGATCTTCCAGCCACTGTGCAACTTCGATCGGTGAATATTTGCCGCTACGTTCGCCTCTCAATAATTCGGTAGCAAAGTCGCTGATGCGGGAAAAAATCTGCGGGTCGAGCGGACTGACATTGCCGAATACCTTGGGAGCTGGTGTATCACCATATGGAGGATATTTGCCGACATCTACGATGTACTGGTTAGTGTAAAACTCGGGGTTAAAGGTGTCGTTGGCTGCTGATGGCAGATGAGCGGTAGTAATGAGAGGTACGATTCGTGTAGCGGCCCCTAAAGATGCCTCCACCGCAGAAGCTCCGCTTTGGAACTGTTGCCTTAACTGGCGCTGCCAGGTGTCAGGATCAGCCTCAGGGTTATAAAGCAGCCGTCCCCAGGTGCGATAGGTGTATAGATATTTTTCCCAATCGTATTTTGGTGTGAGCGAAGCGTCGGCGTAACCACAGCGATCTCCGGGAATGCCTGATCCACGGCGGCCTTTGAAGGACAATGGCTCCTGTAGTTCCACTCCGTTGGCTCCGCAGAAACGGAAAGCGCGAGCATGGGCTGCGTTGGAAACCGGATCACCCCACAGCAGGAAGCGATGGCTGCCGGGCCAGATCCGATACATCACCGAATATTGCCGCCCTTCTCGAAGAAAATCCGCGTAGCCGTAGCGAGTAAAACTGCGCGAGCCAGAACTTAGCGAAAAGAACCCCTCATTCTTTTTGTCCTCATTCGGCATCTCCAGGTCGCGGATTGCAGTCTGGTGATACGGCAAGCCCATATGCTCGGCCCAATATTTGGGCGAGAGTTTCACGGGCATACCTGTAGCTAGTGCCGAGTCAAGGATGGTTTGATTCAGTCCCTTGGTGTGCAGATCGATTTCTACCTTACGACCGGATTGCGCGACACCCTGAAAAACTGTTTTCCAGAAATCAAAACTGCCTTCGCGCACACCACTTTCGCCGTGCGTGCGAAGTGTGACGCCACTGATATCTGGACACGCCTGCAAAAGCATGGCCATTGAGTCATGCGAATAGGCGGCGTGATTTTCCGGCGTCACGCCTTCGATGGTGTAGTTCGATTTCTCCGTCTTTGCCCATTGATACCCGTGGGTCCAGATTCCCAACTGGAAATCAATGCCATGGGCGACTGCCTGCGAGCTGATATAACGCAGCATTTCCAGATTGTGGTCACGTTCTTCATCAGGAAGGTTCACAGCGCGGACGTTATAACCGGGTACTGACAATAAGAATGGATAAGCAAAGAGCAGATAAGAATCGGTTACGTATTCCAAAAAGTCGAAGCCAATCCCGAAACTCAGTTGGAAGCGATTGAATCTCTGTTTAGCCAACATGGAAAAATATGCCGGCCACATTTCGCGGTCGTTGAACCATGGTTTATCGTGCACATCACTAGTAAAAAGGCGAGCGACGCTGCGAACTTCATTGAAAGGCTCATCAGCCAGCGATTTTCTTGCCTTAAAAGCCCGAATGGGATCAGCAGCACAACTCGCCTGGTCGGCTAACTCGAGAACGGCATACATCAAACCGCGCGCATCGGTCCCTGAAGCTAATAGAGCCGGTTTCCCTTTGTGCTCAAACCGTACCAGCCCGTTTGCTTCTGGCTTCTTGGCAATGGCGCTGCCTAATTGGCGATGAGGTAACAATGTTGGTATCTGATTCCCCACAGCGACAACATAAAAATCTGAAGCCGCAGCTTGTTCAATCGATTGTGCGCGCTGAACCACTACCCCTTTTTGAGCCAGTTCCTTTTCAAGTTCCTGTAAAGCCCATGCAACCGGCTGGGACGCAATTAATGGATCTGATTGATCTGCAATCAATGAGACCGATGCCCCTTTTACCTGGCCGATGGCTTTTGTTCCGGCGCCTAGAGCACCAACAGTCAGAGCTGCTACCTGGAGGAAATTCCGTCTGGAGAGATCGTTTGCTTTCATGGCCTGAGATCAGCATTGTATGCCGTCTCAACATTGGATGTCGCGTGGAAGATCGAGAAGCTACGGTCGGATTAAAGCTACCCGTCGATCATTGACACCGTCGCACTGCCAGAGTTGTATTCGATTTTGACGGTGTCCCCTATTTCCGGAACCTGGTCTAAAAGATTTTTAGGATGAGCAATGGCGACGGTTCCCGCAACGCTCTGCACAATATAATTCGGGCCATCCCAGATAGTCTTGCCGACGTAAATTGCTCCCGCAGTTGCCGGGGGCCGCAGGCTGACCGACTTGAAAGCGAGAATCTTTCGCACTTTTTCTTCGATCTCCACCAAAATCGGGTCTCCAGCCTTTTTCCGATCTCGAGGCTTGGCGGGAGCAGTAGTACCTAAATCTTCCTCGTTCAGCCCGGAGAGGCGATATTGCACGAGGGCAGAATTGATGGTATTGCGCAGATTTTCTTTGTCACATGGCTTGGTCAGGAAGCGGAAAACAGCGCCTTCATTGACTGCACGCACTGCGGTCTGCATGTCGGAGTTGCCGGTGAGCATGATCCGCATGACCCCAGGATGTTTGACGGCAATTTTTGCCAATAACTGAGCGCCGTCCATTTCCGGCATGCGCATGTCCGCGATCACCACGGCATACTTTGCTTTATCGAGCATTTCCAGAGCGACCATGCCTCCGTTCGCAGTATCAATCTCGAAATCTCCCCGCATCAGGCGCCGGTAACCATCCAGTATGGCGGGTTCATCATCTATAAAGAGAATTTTTTCCGACATAGTATTTCCATGCGCAGACGGCGGCTATCTCTAACGGACTATCGGCCGGAGGAGAAATTCCTTTAGTGGAGCCGAGGCTGGTCAAAACTGGGGCACTCCTGCTACAAAATCTGCATGCATGTTCTCTTTATCGGTGGATCAGGAATTATCAGCACTGCTTGTACACATCTGGCTGCACAACGTGGAATTGAGCTTACCCTCGTAAATCGCGGGCGGCACAAGGCCTCTCTGCCGCCAGGCGTCAAATCACTGACGGTTGATGTTCACGACATTGCGGCGGCCCGGAAAACCTTTGAGGATGTTTCCTATGACGTAGTGGTGGATTGGGTGGCTTACACCCCGGAGGATATCGAACGCGACTTACAGTTGTTTCGTGGAAAAACGCGGCAATTTATTTTCATTAGTTCCGCCAGCGCATATCAAAAGCCGGGGACGCACTATTTGATTACTGAATCCACGCCGCTGGCTAATCCTCATTGGGATTATTCTCGCAATAAAATCGCCTGCGAAGAACGGCTCATGAAAGCTTACCGGGAGGAAGCGTTCCCGATCACCATTGTGCGTCCATCGCTCACCTATGGCGACACGCAAATTCCGCTCATCACCAATAGTTGGGAGAAGCCTTACACCATCGTTGATCGCATGTTGAAGAAGACAAAAAGTTGTGGTGCCCGGAGATGGGACGTCCTTATGGGTAATTACTCATAACAGCGACTTTGCCAAAGGGTTCGTAGGGTTGCTCGGGCATGAGCAGGCGATTGGGCATGCGTTCCACATCACATCGGAAGAAGCGATGACCTGGGACCAGTACTACAAAATTGTGGCGGGCGCTTTGGGCGTGGAAGCCCGCATCATTCATATTCCGTCTGATTTCATCATCGCTTGTATGCCGGAACAGGAAGGCAGTTTGATTGGGGACAAATCTGTGAGCGTAGTGTTTGATAACAGCAAGATCAAACGCTTTGTCCCAAGCTATTGTGCAACGACAAGGTTCGATGAGGGCATAAGGCGAACACTGGCGTGGTTTCAGGCCGACTCAACTCGCCAAATTGTAGATGCGGCAGAAAATGCTGCCTGGGACAAGGTGATTGACGCCTACGAAAAAGGATTGAACGCGGCTGTGCAGAGCTTCCGGTGATTCCTGTTCTATTGCTTCACTTGCTCAGCAACAGCATCGGTCTTGCTGGAAGTGAACACAAAATGAATGATCCACTGGCTGGCGGCTGGTGCAAACTTCCACTTTTCTGCTGCCTGCTGCGCCAGACGGTTGAAGTAGTTGCTTTTGCTCGGGGAATCTAGCGCCGCTTCCGTCACCTTCCCGGTTGCATCCACTGACACTTTCACGCGAATACGTATCGTGCCGGTAATTGTTCTGCTCGCCGACGCGGGAACATCAGGCAGAACTTGTTGAACAACAGAGGATGAGGTTTGCGGAGTCGCTGATTTCAGTTTCGGGTTAGCGAGTGTGGGCTTTGGGCTCGGCGCATCTACTTGCGGACTAGCGATCTTGTGATTCTGCGCCTTGGGTGTGGATGCTGTAGGGGATGGTTTCTCGGATTCAGTGAATACAACATTGATTTGCGAATTCGCAGGGACCTTGGAACGGTTCATGCGGCTAAATATGTATCCAAAAAACAGAAGAACAACGATTGGAATTACATAAAACCATCCCGAAGACCGGCGTCCGCGAGTTACCGTCACTGCCGGAGCTTTATCCGGTTGCAGCAGAGATTTGATTTCGGCGATAGTCCAACGGCTTGACGCATCGAGTCGCAAACAATTGCGTATCACGATGCGGAATGATTCATCCAGTTCCTTGGGAAGAATCGGTTCTTGTCTTTTGATAGCGTCCCAAGCCGGGCGTTGCAGCGTCAGCACCTCGGCCAGCGTCATCCCAAGTGCCCAAACATCTGTCGCAGGAGAAATTTTCCCAATCTTTGCTTCGGGAGGATCGTTAACACTTGGGGCTCCTACACCCTCGCTGATTGCGGAAATCGAATCACTTGATAGCTTCACTTGGTCCGCAATCGCCAAAATATTTGCCGGTTTTAGACGGCCATGCACGAAACCTTTGGTGTGGAGATAATTCAAGGCATCAAGCACTGGAAGCACCATTTCACGCGCTTCCGCGCTGGTGAGTGGACGATGAGGGAGTATCTGCGAGAGATCTTCTTCCGCCCATTCCATCACCACGTAAAGAAGTTGGTGGCCATTCAGCTCAGATTTGCCTGATTCAAAAATACGTAACAGGTGGGGATGCGGAAGCTTGGTATCCAGCTTCCAATGCAGAATTTGGTTTTCCGCGTTCGCAGCAGGCAGCAGCTTGATGACTGCTTTCTTTGGCTCCTCCGCCCTCTCAGTAAGAAAGACCACACTGTGATCCGACTCACCCAGCTTTTGCGCCAGGCGGAACTTACCCTCAACTACCTGTCCCTCTTGCGGTTTCCAGTTTTCGCTCACGCGTTCCCCGGGGGCTCGGTCGGACTTCCCGGCGCTATTGTATGCCAATGGTGCAAGGGGGGATGAAGAGGCTGTTTCGGGCTCCGGACGCAGGTGTGGAGAAGCCATATTATTAGAGTTTGGCGGGATTGCATCCTAGCCACAAGGTGTCAGAAGAACACGACCGATTTCCGCCCGATAGCCGTCTGAAAATAAGCTACAGGCGTAGTTACCCGGACAGAGTTGGGTCAATTGATTTTCGCTGCTTTACAAATTTTTACCCTATTCGCCACAACCATCCCTCGTTGGTTTGGGTTCTGACTGAAATGAGGCGCGGTTTTCGTTCCCCATGTTTAACAACCTCTTGGTACGGTCGATAAAATCCAGGTCTGCCTGGATTGTATGTGTCTTGCTGGCTTTCTCATTTGCGCAAGCAGCGTCACAATTCAGCGGAGAGGTACAGAAAGCTTCAGCCGCCTCTGCCGGAACCGGTGATGCCACTTCCGAAACAACACCGGTTTCGACTATTTCTGTCAAAGTGAAAGTAGTAAATGTTCTGGCTACGGTGCGGGACAAACACGGCGAGGTCATTCCCAACTTAACTCAAAGTGATTTCACTCTGGAAGAAGATGGAAAACCGCAGACCATCCGCTACTTCGCCCATGAAACTGACCTGCCGCTCACTCTTGGGCTGCTTGTGGATACAAGTTTAAGCCAGCGCCGCGTGCTCGATCAGGAACGCAGCGCCAGCCGCAGTTTCGTAACCCGTATGGTGCGAGAGGACCGGGACAAAGCGTTTGTCATCCACTTTGATCACGAAGTCGAATTGCTCCAGGATCTCACATCTTCACACGAGAAATTGGAATCTGCTTTGGATAATCTCGATACCCCGCAATTTGGACATTCAAATAGCGGGAGTCAATCAGATCCCAACAGCGGATCTAGTGGCGGGCAGCATGGCGGCTATGGGCGCGGGCACGGACGTGGAGGCCAGCACATAGGTGGGGCCGGCACTCTGCTGTATGACAGTGTTTACCTGGCTTCCGATGAAGTAATCAAAAAACAGGAAGGCCGCAAGGCGCTCATCATTCTTTCTGATGGCGTTGATACCGGGAAGCAAAGAATCGCTCGACTACGCAATTGAAACGGCACAACGGTCAGATGCAATCGTTTACTCGATTCTCTTTAAAGATGACGAGGAATCCGGCGGTTATGGCCGTCCTGGTTTTGGCTGGTGGGATGGGACGGCATGGCGGCATGGGAGGACAAAGATATCCGCAACCACAGCGCCTCAGGATGGTAAGAAAACTCTGGAACGGATTTCCAAGGAAACCGGAGGGCAGATGTTTGAGGTTTCCAAAAAACAATCAGTCGAGCAAATTTACGCGCAGATCGAAGACGAATTAAGGCATCAATACAACCTGGGCTATACACCAAACCATACGGATGCACTGCGAGTGGATATCACAAGATCCAACTCACCGCTAAAAAAAAAGATGCTGTGGTGCAAACGCGGGATGGGTATTACAGTGACCGCTAACTTCTTTTCTCTATTATCTCGTTGCCTAGGGCCGCGGTCAACGGGGTGGCAATGTGCTTTACGCGCAAGGGCCAGCCAACAATTCCGCAGCCACTCGGCGAACGGAGGGCATAGAGAAACTCAAACCGGAGAAATCAACCTCAAATTTTTATGCAGCCAGTGGACGCCAGAGAGTGCACAACAGGCGGTCACTGCATGGCTGCGGCTTTCGACGTCACGATCGGAGACGATTCATGCCGTGAGTTGCCAGTACGAGGCATCGCTATGGGCGCACGGAAAGGCATTTGAAGAAGCTTTTAATATTGCCGACCGAGAACGCTGGCTCAAGCTTCCCTTTACGGGAGTGGATGGTTTACATGAAGAAAGACAGGCTTGGGTAAAGCAAGGTATTTTGGAACTGGCCAGGAAAGCAATGTAACCGACCACTGCGACTGGGCAGGATTTGCCTTCTCAAATTCATAGCCGGATATTTCCTACAAATCATGCAATTCTCCGCTTTGCCGATGAGGCAGCAAGGCGCGATTATACGTAGGCCAAAACCGGGAGTTTGCACCCGTGGACGACGAGCACAACAACCAGAACAATGACGGTGAAAACGAAGATAATATTCAATTGTCAATCGCGTCACTGCAACAGCTCACCTCGTTAGAAACAGAGACGCTGGCAGCGGAGATTCATCTTTTGGGTCAATTGCGTGACCGGCTTTCTCCGGCTGCGCGGTTCGCACCCAGGATTCAAACGAAATTCCGGAAGGCAAATCAGCAAACGGACAAGGAGTCTGAACAATCGGAGTACTTGCTCGAAGGTTTTCCATTTGCTGAACGTGGTAAGGCCCTTACTGGGCTGCTAGTCGTTGATAAGTATTCCACCGTGGATGTTGAAACCAACGTGGAAGGGGTAGGAGTGAATGGACAATATGCTGGAGAACGGCTTTACCTCACCCACGATAGAAAGTGGATCCTCGCCGAACGCGTTGGCTCGTACTCGAGAATTACCGGCTCCAGTAGTGAATGGGAAGCGACGTGCCGTATTGTTACAGATCGCAGCCTGTTGGAGCGTTATTCGATTGACACCATCACGGATGGTTTATTTGAAGCTACCAACAAATTATGGGCAAAGCTTAGTCCGCGTATGGAAGCTTTGAAAAAGCGCTCCGAAAAGGCGTATCAAGTATCGAGCAAGATGGCGCAGTTGAAAGCTCTGCCTAAACTGAGATTTGGTGGTGAAGCAAAGCCACCTGTCCCGGAAAAACCTGCCTCAGAGAAACCCACCCAGGAAACACCCGCTGCCAGTAAAACAATCGGCAAAGTGCGCATGATTGGACATTCTTGAAATCTGGAATCTACTTTATTTAATTTGGCCTTCTGCCTCTTTCCACAATCGCTCTCATCTCGCTATCATCGTCACGGGAGAAAATACCTTCGTGAAACCTGTCAGGTTCCTGCCCCTTGCCCTTTTACTTTTGTCGGGCTTTGTTGCTGCTCAATCGGCCGACAACCCGAGTCAAAAACTCCATTCGCTGTTCGACCAAGATTGGGAATACCAGATGCAGCACGATCCAGTGAGCGCATCCCAATTGGGCGACCGGCGATGGAACGATCAATGGGGTGACACGAGTCTTAATTCCCTGCGAGAGCAGTTTCAACATTCCAACCAGATGCTGAAGGAACTCCACGCCATTGAGCGCAAACAACTCAGCCCGGAAGATCAGCTGAACTATGACATCTTTGAATACAACACCAAAGATTATGTGGAAAGCGAACAATACAAGTGGTACCTGGTGCGCACCAACACCTTTAGCGGGATCCAGACGATCGAAGGATTGGTCGATTCGCTGCGTTCGAAACTGTTAAAGATTACGAACGACTGGATTGGCCGCCTGCATAACTTCCCTGCCTATATGGACCAGAACATCGCCTTATGCACGAGGGAATCAAACAGCATGTGGTCATTCCGAGGGTCATTGGCGAAAAAGTTCTGACCCAACTTAACGGAATGGATTGGCAGGATCCAACCAAGCACGGGTTTTACAAACCATTTAAAGCATTTCCGCCTTCTTTTTCGGACGCGGACAAGCAGCGACTTACGGCGGCGGCAAAGGAACGGATTTCCGGCGATGTGCTGCCGGCATTTCATCGCCTTCGCGACTTCATGGAGAAAGACTATTCCCGCATCATTCGAACAGGCAGGCGCATGGCAGGTCCCGAATGGCGATCCTACCTACGCCTATTTCGCACGCTCCATGACAACTACCAGTCTTACTCCGGAACAGATCCACAACCTTGGCCTGAGCGAAGTCAAACGTATTCGCGCTGAGATGGAGAAGGTCAAAGACCAGACTGGATTTAAAGGAACATTTGCAGAATTTCTCAATTACCTGCGCACGGATCCAAAGTTCTATTTCAAAGATGGAGATCAGCTGCTGCAATATGCGCGCGCGTCGGGGGAAGCGATTGATCCTTTACTGGTAAATTATTTCGCACTTTCCCGCGGCTTCCGTATGGGGTCGAGCCGGTGCCTAAAGAGATCGCGGTGAGCATGCCGTCGGGATATGCGATGCGCCGGCGCCTGATGGCTCGAGCCTGGTTATTTTTATGTGAATACTTACAAGCCGGAAAGCCGGCCAAAATACGAGTACTCACGGCCCTGATTCTGCATGAGGCCGTTCCTGGACACACATTTCAGGGTGGAATTGCTATTGAACTGAAAGATATTCCCGAAGTTCCGGCGTTACGGCGGTTACAGCGCTTATCAGAGGGCTGGGCGCTTTACTCTGAGTCGTAGGAAATGAACTGGGACTGTATGACGACCCCTACGTTCATTTTGGAGCACTCAGTAACGAGATGTGGCGCGCAGTTCGTTTAGTTGTCGATACCGGCATGCATCACAAGCACTGGACACGCAAGCAGGCCATTGACTACTTCATGGAAAATGTCGCTACCAGCGAATACAGTGCGACCAGCGAAGTAGATCGTTATATTTCCTGGCCGGGACAGGCACTGGCATACAAGATCGGAGAACTGAAAATTGAGGAATTCGGCAGCGTGCTGAAAAGGAACTCGGGCCCAAATTTGATATTCGCGCCTTTCATGACGCTATCCTAT
>CAWBXL010000032.1:0-12099 GCA_963792305.1 uncultured Acidobacteriaceae bacterium
TTTGTAGCCTGGTCGGTTGCATCGCCTGTGGCGCCGAGGGCGAGCGCGCGCTCGAGCATCGCGGCGGGGTCGGCGTCGCGCGCTTGATCTAAATTCGCTTTTGGAGGGCTCACGCGGTGGCCCCGTACGGATACCACCAGGACTTCGCCGCGATCTTGGTCTCGATGTGAACGTGCTTGGTCTCCTGGAAGGCCTCGAGGCCCTCCTGGCCCAGCTCGCGGCCCAGGCCCAACTGCTTGAAGCCCCCGAAGGGCCCGGCGTCGTTGTCGGTGAGCGGGTTGAGTTGGGCAGTCTTGAGCACACGTACTCTCGCATTCAACCTGAGAGAATGCAAATCCTCGCAACTCACCTATTCATATATTTGCAAATCCTCATCTTCCTGTCACAGATTCCTGCTGCTTTTCTTTCCCCTGGGACAATGACCCGATTTTGGCAGTTCTATATCTGACCATATGGCCAACCTACGATATCGTAAGAAAGACATATGAGATCACGCCTGCGAGCCTGTCTGCTGCTGTTCTTGTCCCTGATCACATCGCGGGCACTTCAGGCCCAAGGCGGTCCACCAGTCATCACCGACGATCCCGACACTCCTGGTAATCGCCACTGGGAAATCAATGCAGGGTTCACCCAGGAATCCAGCTTAGGCAAAACCAGCTATGAAGCGCCGGTCCTCGACTTCAACTACGGAGCTGGCGACCATCTGCAACTCAACTTCGAAATTCCCTACGCTTTTCAGACGGCTAACCACGACACTATCGCAGGATTAGGCAACTCGAAGGTTGGAGTCAAATGGCGCTTCCTTGACGAAGATAAACATGGATTATCCGTCTCCACGTATCCACACTTGATCTGGAATAATCCCAGCGACTCAGTTCGCCGCGGCCTAACAGATGACGGATGGCAAGTCTTCCTGCCGATCGAAGTTTCAAAACGTGCCGGCAAGTTCCAGGTAGACGGAGAAGCGGGCTTTAACATGCAGCAACGCTTCCCGAATGAAATATGGTTGGGAGTCATTGGAGCTTACGAGGCTTCAAAGCGAGTCGTGCTGTTGGGGGAACTACACACCATCGGAGCCAGTCATTTTGCAGAGAACGAATCTGTCTTCGACCTTGGGAGCAGAATCAACTTGACCAAGCTAAACACATTGCTGTTGGCGGCCGGGCGCAGCTTGCCGGGATCGACCGATCATCATCCAAAATTTTTCATGTATGCTGGCATTCAATTCACGTTTTAGTCCGGAGCAAATCATGGCAACCAACTCACTGACCTTCAGTTTGCAAGATTCTTCAACCGATCCGGCCGATGCGGGCGTAATGCAAAGTTGGCTTAGCACCAGCAAGGTCCCGCAAATTACCGTTGCCTTCTGGATCATCAAAATCGCCGCCACCACACTAGGCGAAACCGGCGGAGACGCGTTATCCATGACGCTCAATCTTGGCTACCTCGTAAGCACGGCAATTTTCATGGCGTGTTTCCTGGTCGCGCTGGCCTTTCAGGTGAAGGCCAAGAAATTTCATTCGTTCTTATACTGGACCGTAATTGTCACCACCACAACCGTCGGTACCACCATGGCGGATTACGCCGACCGTTCTCTAGGCGTCGGGTATATGGGCGGCACGTTGATTCTTTTCGCGTTGCTGATGATCGTCCTCATGCTGTGGCGCTACTCGGCGGGCAAGATTTCATTCAGCGATATCACCGCACCTAAAGTTGAAAGTTTCTACTGGGTCACGATCTTGTTTTCGAACACGCTAGGCACGGCACTAGGCGATTTTCTCGCGGACACTTCCGGTGTCGGTTATGAACGTGGAGCGTTAGTCTTCGCGGCAGCTTTAACCGTGGTAGGGCTCGCATACTTCTTCACCAGTATTTCCAGGACGCTATTGTTCTGGGCAGCCTTTATCCTGACCCGTCCACTGGGAGCAACTCTGGGCGATCTACTTACCAAGCCGCACGAAAATGGGGGACTGAATCTGAGCCGCATCAGTTCATCTCTGGCGCTTGCGGTATTTATGATCGCCTGCATTCTGATCGCAGGAAATAAAGCGGGAAAACATCCGGAATCCAAGCAGCAATAAAACTCCAAGAGACGGTGGCTATACAAGCCAGATTTTGCCTGGAGTAGGTGTGTGTCTTATATATGCCTTGACACGTATATACAGTGTAAGGTATATAAGAAGACATGGAATCTGCCTTCGAAATCATTGCTGAGCCAAACCGCCGGGCGATATTGAGTCTGCTGGTTCGTCCGAACAGTCGGTGGGAGAGATCGAGCGTCAACTTCGTATGACGCAGCCAACCGTGTCGAAGCATTTACGCGTGCTGCGCGAGGCCGGTTTCGTGGAATCTACTGTGGACGCACAGCGCCGTCTCTATAGGCTAAAACCTAAACCACTTCAGGAGCTGGATGCCTGGCTGGCTCAGTTCCGCCGGTTCTGGTCCGCTCACATAGATGCTCTCGAACGCCACCTCGACCGCATGGATCAAACAACACCAACGAAAAGGAAACAAAGGAAAGACGTCGCGGCCCAAACCGCGAACGTAACAAAGGAGAAACAAAATGAAAATCAAAGTGACCAGCATATACGTGGACGACCAGAACAAGGCCCTGCGCTTCTATACCGAGGTATTGGGGTTTGCCAAGAAGACCGATTTCAGTCAGGGCCCATATCGCTGGCTGACTGTGGCTTCGCCCGAGGAGCCGGACGGCACCGAGCTGCAGCTAGCGCGGAACAACAACCCCGCAGCCAAAGCGTATCAGCAAGCCATCTTTCAACAGAACCAGCCCGCGATGATGTTCTTCACCGACGACATTAAGGGCGACTACGAACGGATCAAGGCGCCTCGGCGCCGAATTCACGATGCCTCCCACCGATGTGACCGGCTCGACCATTGCGATGCTGAAGGACACTTGCGGCAACCTGATTCAGCTCACCCAGTTGGCGCGCTGGTAGGACAAGGAGTAGATGATGACCAATCTCGAACAGTACGTACCGGGTCCGGCCAGCGGGGCGCAGGTAATAAAAGATGGAGACAAGTGGACGCTCATTCTTGTCAGGGAACTGCGCCACACGCCGGAAAAAGTCTGGCAGGCGCTCACTGACCCGGTGCATCTACGCGAGTGGGCGCCCTTTGTTGTCGATGCAAGCCTGGGTTCGGTTGGACACAGTGAATCTCACCTGGGTGGGAAATCCGCAGCCTTATGGAAACAAAAGTGACACGAGCCGAAGCCCCCAATTTGCTTGAGTACGGCGATATGCGATGGGAACTCGAAGCCTCTGGCGCGGCACGCGCCTGACGCTCTGGCACAAGATCGATCGCCGCTTCATCGCCATGGGGTGCTGCCGGCTGGCACATCAGCTTCGACGTTCTTGATCGGCTGCTCGCGGGTAATCCGATTGGCCGCATCGTCGGCGCCGAGGCTATGAAGTTCAACGGCTGGCAGCGATTGACCACCGAATATGCCAAGCAGTTCGGGATTGCACTGCCCAACTGGTCGCCTCAGGCGGCGCAAAAGCAATGAACAAAGGAGATCACGAACAATGCCGACGGCTAAATCTTCAAAAGGTAAAGAGTTGTCACCAAAACAACGCGAAGAACTACTCAGTGCATTGAAAGCCCGTTTTGAGAAAAACATGCACCGCCATAAAGGCCTTGCATGGGCGGAAGTGCAAGCCAAAGCTGGAAGCGAATGCTGAAAAACTGTGGTCACTCAGTGAAATGGAAAAAACTGGCGGTGAGCCGGACGTGGTTGGCCATGACAAAAAAACAGGCGAATACATTTTTTATGATTGCTCAGCGGAAAGTCCTAAAGGCCGCAGAAGTTTTTGCTACGACCGTGAAGCGCTGGAGTCAAGAAAAGAAAATAAACCAAAAGATAATGCGATCGATGTGGCATCTGCCATGGGCGTTGAACTTTTAACCGAAGAACAATATCGAGAGTTGCAGAAACTCGGAGAGTTCGACATGAAAACCTCGAGCTGGGTGAAAACACCTTCTGCTATCAGAAAACTCGGCGGCGCCCTCTTTTGTGATCGCCGCTTCGACACTGTTTTCGTGTATCACAACGGCGCGGAATCTTACTATGCTGCCAGAGGGTTTCGCGGCTGGATAAAGGTCTAGCGGGAACAATCTTAATTTCTTTCCACATTTGCTGCCGGGAAAATTGAGGTTACTCCAAACCTATTTTGGCTTAAGTGGGTTACTCGCCATGCATCTTTCTCGAGTAAACTTGTGCCATGATTCGTCAGATCACGCCGCAGTTTTTCACCACGAACATTCCTGCCACCCTTGCTTATTACAAGGATAAGCTTGGTTTCGAGTGCCTGAGCACGTGGCAAGACCCGCCGGTTTACGCTATCGTTGCACGCGACCAGCAATTCATTCACTTCCGCTGTGCCGAACCTTCCACAGCCAACCCTGAAAAATATTCAGACGAACTGCTTGATGCCTACATACGCATCGAAGGTGCGGACACCCTTTACGCTGAGTATGCATCTCGAGGCGTAGAATTCACGCGCAAACTTGCTAACATGCCATGGAACGCGCGTGAATTTGTAGTGAAGGATTGCGATGGACGTTTGTTAGCCTTCGGCGGGAATTTGTAGTCTGACTACTTTAGTACAGGTTAAACGGGACTATATCCACGAGCGGAGCGCTTGAAAGACGAGGATACTTCCGATGAGTACCAGGCCGGCATAAACAAATCGAAAAAAACTTTGGCCTTTTAATTGATGGTTGATCACACGTCCTAACAGAATGGCGATGGCAACCGCGGGCAGTGACAGCAGGAAGTATCGCGTGACAAGTTTTCCCCAAAGCCCCAAGGCGGCATATCCGGCAAGCCCGAAAAGACTTGCCGGCAGGAAGTAGCCTTGCAACGTAGCCCGGAAATGTTGTGGGGACCATCCTCTCCCGGCCCCATAGATGGCGAGCGGTGGGCCGTTCATTCCGTATGCACCGCCGAGTACGCCCGATAGAAAACCGCAGCCGATCAACCATCCCCAATGTTCGGTGCGCAGCCCACGGGCCGAACGGACAGTCAGGGAATAGATCGAGAAACCAACGATGATGAGGCCCAGGATCGATTTTACCGCGTGCTCATTGCCCCTGGCCAAGAGCAGGATGCCGAGAGGAATGCCCGGCAGTGAAGCGAGCGTGAGTCCCGAGGCGCTGCGCACTTCGACGCGCTGCCAATCTTGAATGACTATGACGCTCGCTACCACCACAGACACCAACACAGCCAAGGGCGCGAACAGTGACAGGCATTCTCATCGCCAACAAGGGAACCGCGACCAATGCTTCGCCGAAGCCGAGCGTCGACCGGATCAACGTCGCGAGAAAAACGACGACAAGCACGTATAACACGGCAGAATCAAACAAAGGGTTGCTCTCGCGGCATGAAGTTATCCACTAGCTCAAACTATTTCGGCATGGGGATCGACACGGCCTTGCCCGCGCCACGCTCGGCAATCCAGATCGTGTCGCCCGCAGGCTCGACTCCGGTTGGTGTGTCGAGTCCGTCTTTGATCACGGTCACGCTTGCCTTGTCGCCATTTACGGTGAGAGCGGAGATTTTGCCGCTGCCATTCTCTGCGACGATGAGCTTGCCGTTCGCTGCGCGCATGCCATCAGGTCCTTTTACCGGCTGGTCCATCCAGATATCGACAGGTGTCCCCGGTTTGCCGGTGGCATCGACGGGGATGCGGTAGAGCTTGTTGAAGATCACGTTGTTCACATAGAGCGTGCCATCCAGGAAGGTGATGCCATCGACGCCCCTGAGCGTCGCATGCTCCAGGTAAAGTTCCGCGGTGGACGCTCCGGCAGGCAGCCTGAAGATTCTGCCAGGAATGGTGTCGGTAATATAGAGCGCCTTGTCCGGTCCGATCGCAAAATCGTTGCACACATTGTTGTCCCCGGGCAGGTTCCAGCGGATCTTCGGCGCGCCAGTGGTGAGATCAAAGCTTCTCAGCGCGGTATGCCGCTGTGCCGGAGTGGTGTTCGGCACCGGCGTCAGTTGACATGTCCACAACGTATTGCTGGCGGCGTCCGCCAACATGCCGAGGAAGAACGTCCCCGGGCCTTCTGCGCTGGCGTCGATAAACTTCTCGGCAGTGGAGGAACCCGGACGCACCTTATAGACGAATGGCGAACTGGCGCTGCCGACAATCAGCACGCCGCCCGGCGCGATGGTCAAACTTTCCGGCTGTGATTTCGCATCAGCGATCAGGATTTCCGCGGCGAACGCGGCTTGCGCAACGCTAATACTAATGACAAGAGCAAGACAGCGAGATATCGAGTGTACGAGACACGCATGGTCAAATCTCCTCAGGGTCGATTTTGTGGCGTTCATCATAATTCAAATCTCCATGCCGCGTAGAATAACGGGGCAGTGATAAGCATCCAACCTCAAAAGAAAGCATTTCCGGAAGCTTAACGCTTGACTACTAATATAAGGATAGAGATGAAAAAGCTGACATCGTTAGTAACGGCAACACTATTTTTAGGTTTAGCGGCAACAAACGGCCACGCGCAGATCAATGCAGGCAGGCAGGAACCCGAGGCTACTGTACCTTTCACCCTGACTCAGATCACGACTTTGCGGCGGCCATGGCGGATTGCGTTTCTGCCCGATGGGCGGATGCTGATCACCGAGAAGGTTGGTGGATTATGGCTCGTGACTCAGCAGGGAGCCAAGACGGCGGTCAGCAATATTCCGGCCGTCGAGTTCAAGGGACAGAATGGCATGCTGGGTGTCTATATCTCTCCGCACTATGCTTCTGATCACAGCGTCTACCTGACCTATTCGGAGCCGGGCCCACCGAGCGGTTCGAGCCTGGCGCTGGCCAGGGCCCAACTGAAGATCGGAAAAGCTTCGGCCAGCCTTGAGAACCTGAAGGTGATCTGGCGCGATGGAGAGCGGGGCAAAGGCGGACAGTTCGGCGCAGCCGTCGCTTTTTCTCCCGATGGAAAATTACTGTACCTGACGGTTGGCGAGCGGCAGCGCATGACGCCGGCCCAGGATCCCAATCAGCCGCTCGGCAAGATTCTGCGGCTGACCCTCGATGGCAAGCCGGCTCCGGGAAATCCAATGGCCGGGAAGAAAGGCGCTGCCAGCGTCCCCGTAATCGACCCGCCAGCAAATACCGAAGCCGCAAAGACCGCTCCCGTCGTAAGGACTTATCACTTTCCCGGGCCGAACCTCACGCCGTCGGAAACATGGAGCATGGGACACCGCACTCCGTATGGTCTGGCTTTCGCGCCTGACGGCCGGTTGTGGGAGGCTGAACACGGCCCGCAAGGTGGTGATGAGTTGAACCTGATCGAGCCGGGAAAGAACTACGGTTGGCCGCTGGTTTCTTACGCATTGAACTATGACAATACGCCGATCCCCAGCCCGGATACCCGACCTGATTTAACCAAGCCCGTGATCTACTGGACGCCCATCATCGCGCCCGGCAATCTCATGTTTTACAAAGGCGCAATGTTCCCGCAGTGGAATGGGTCTGCGCTGATCAGCGGCCTGGCAAGCGAGGCGATTCTGCGTATCACCTTTGATGGCAATGGCGGAGCCAAGCCCGCGGAACGGTGGAGCGTTCGGCATCGTGTCCGCGATGTGGAGGTCGCCCCCGATGGCGCACTGTGGCTGCTGGAAGATGAAGACCCGGGTGGCGTCTTCCGCGTGACTCCGAAATAATTCTATGGCTGCATGCCCAATGGAGTATGAAGAAAGTGTGGCGCCCTGGAGCCATGAGGTAACTCTCAAAACGCCATGATGATGAGAACGGAATTATTTCGATTGAACGGTGCTGTCGAGCGCGATCCTGCCATTGATGCGTGGATGAAAGAGCTTGCAGTTGAATTGGGCGCCATCGCACATCGTTGGTTTGAGGCGATGCGAAAATGTGGAGATGAAGTTCGTGAGCTCTTGCATGACGGCTGCCCGACTGCATGTTTGGGAGATGCAGCCTTTGGCTACGTCAATGTATTCACCTCGCACGTAAACGTGGGATTCTTTCAGGGCGCATCGCCGGATCCGGCCCGCTTATTACAGGGCTCCGGCAAGTTCATGCGTCATGTGAAGCTGAAACCGGCAACAGCCGCAAACGACGCAGCCCTGCGCGAGCTTATCAATGCGGCATACTTGGATATTAAAGTGCGCGTTGAACACGGATAACTTAGGAAACTTGATAATGTTTGTGCTTTAAAGTTGGCGGTTGGCTACAGTAAGAAAAAGTGCAGGCGACCGGTACGCATCAAACTTGTATAATCTCGCACATGCAAGGAATACCGTGGAGCACAATTGCGCTTGGCTCGCTGTTGCTTATCTCGCCCTGCTCAATGGGAGGACAAGAAGTGAAATCTCCGCAACCTGAAAAGTCAAAGCCACCTGTCAAAACCGAGCAGCGCGGGCGCATCCTTGGAATCGGCGGTATCTTCTTCAAGTCTGCCAATCGTGATCAGATGCGCGAATGGTATGCCAAGCACCTTGGACTCGCCGACACGGGCTCAGGCGCGATGCTTCCGTGGCGCGAACACGACGATCCGCAAAAGGAACACGTAACAGTTTGGACCATTTTCCCCGCATCCACGAAGTATTTAGATCCCAGCCCTGCTCCGTTCATGATCAATTACATTGTGGACGATATGGATGCTTTGCTCGACCGCTTAAAACAAGAGGGAGTAAAGATCGACCCTAAACGAATGGATGAATCCTACGGTCGCTTTGCCTGGATCTATGACTCGGATGGAAATAAAATTGAACTCTGGCAGCTGCCACCCGCAAAGCCCTAGGGGAGGATTGGGACTGACGAAGGCTGGTTTCCGTCGTTGATGTTCGTGTGCAGAAAATGAGAGGTGCAAATCTGCCACTCCACGCGCAACTTTCACCCTGCCCTACTTCATCTGAATTAAATTAACATTCAGGAGACCTCATGCCCTCAAAACCGAAAAACACGATCTGCCTCTGGTTTAACAAAGACGCGCAAGATGCCGCGCGCTTCTACGCTGCGACCTTCCCCAATACTGAGGTGACCGCGGTCCACAAAGCGCCGAGTGATTACCCAAGTGGCAAGAAGGATGATGTGTTAACGGTCGAGTTCACAGTTCTGGGCATTCCCTGTCTCGGTCTCAACGGTGGTCCGGCATTCAAGCACAGCGAGGCTTTTTCGTTCCAGATTGCGACGGACAATCAGGAAGAGACCGACCGCTACTGGAACGCCATCGTCAACAACGGCGGCCAGGAAAGTCAGTGCGGTTGGTGCAAGGACCGCTGGGGCCTCTCCTGGCAGATCACCCCGCGCGCTCTAACGGATGCCTTTGCGGCGGGTGGCGCTGAAGCAAAGCGCGCCTTCGAGGCGATGATGCCAATGAAAAAGATCGACATCGCCAAGATCGAGGCAGCGCGGCGGGGATGAGCACGTCTCAGCCCGGCATGAATTCTAGCCAGGAGTCGTGTGCACCAGGCAGGGATCTTTGTAAACAAATGGGTTGATGAGCGAATTACCTTAGTGCTTCGGAGAGTGATACATGAGGATGGTAAGCTCGCCTCATGTCCAGACTAATGCGATTCTCGCTCTGGCTTCTGGCCGCCGCCATAGTTTGTGCTCTGGCTTTCCTCGTGGGAGGAACCTGGGGACCCTGCGGCCCCGCAAGCCCTGTGGGATTGTTTGGTCTGCTAGGCATGTTCCTTTTCTCCCCACTCTCAGTAATTCTTTTATTGATATGCGCAATTCGCGCACTCTTCCAGAAACGCAGCCCAAAGCCCGTTGCCTGAATACAAACAAGCCAAATTTTTAACCGAGCTTAATGGCCCATCTATTTCTCCCGGGAAGCACCCGCCTGCGCTTACGGGGGTATCGGACTCTGTGCAGCCTCGATTCGGTATACAGGTGGAGTGGTGCAGCTTTCCGTTCGGCGGACCAGGCTCGGTGCCTACACGGATTGAATAGGTTCCGCTAGCCTTGTTGATACTGACTTCCACTGTGGCTTTTCCCGAGCTGGAGGCTGTTCCTTCCGAGCTTTGGCTGCACGAATGAGCAAAATGATGATTTTTGGTGAGAACGGCAAATATACCCAAACTAAGTGGGGCAATCAGGGTCAGACGTTCCGAAATTCTATTTATATTGACTTCCGCATCAAGATCCCTGGCCCGAAGCGGGTTTCCGTTGTTCCGATCATCTCGAAGCCGCATGCTGAGTAAAACTCCGCCGCATGGGGATTTCCCACGACGTGAATCGCCCTAGACCCTTCCTTGCGGACGATTTCAGCGCAATGTTCAATCAAAGACTTTGCAATCCCACGGCGCTGCATGCGGGGCTCAACAAACATGCCGTCGAGTTCACTGTCACCATCTTCCCGTGGCTCAAGTGCGGCAAACCCAACGATGACGCCCTCGCACTCCGAAACCAACACACGGCCTCCGGCGATTTGCTCAACTGGCACCTGAATCGCGTCAGGATGAGCCAGTAAAGCACCGCGATCGCCTTCATTCGCGAGCGATGCCCGCATCTGAAGTTGCTCGAGTTCCAGTTTTTCCGAAGGCAACGCCAAACGAATTAAGAATTCTTTCACGGGGCCTCCATATCTTATGGCTGAGAGACAGTAGCTTAAGAAAATCAAAAAATAACTTCGTAGACTGCGTAAATCTCCCGAGTCTCCGCGCTTATATCAGTGTAAGCAGTTAAAACCTGACAAAAGATAAACAAAGGCGACGCCACCGTGTTAACCACTATTAAAAAAGTCCTGGCCGCTGGAGCCCTGACGCTCGCCGCCGTAGTAAGCATCCCGACCTCCGCCGCCGCGCAGAATGCAATTTTCACCGTTTTCAATCACTCAAGTTATCGCATCAACCATATGTATGTCTCGTCAACAAACGACGATTATTGGGGCAGCGACCGGCTGGGTTTTGACATCCTCTATCCGAACTACCGTTCCGACCTGGCCCTTAACCCCGGCTGGTATGACGTGAAGCTAGTGGACCAGGATGGCGACAGCTGCGTGATCCGCAACGTGAACGTCAGCTACGGAGAGACTTGGACGATTACCGACGGCACATTGCTGGCCTGTGAATTGTTCTCCCACTAACAGAAATTTGACGAGGTTGTCAGGCGGTACGTGGTCTTCGGACCCGTGCCGCCTGCGCTTTTGGATATCTTCCCAAACCAAGCCGCCTATCCCATTTGCTTGTTAAATCCCTGAACTTTTAAAGGAAATTCCTCTTTTACAAATCTTTACTCGTATTGACCGTCTTTTTACTCCCAGCGTCGTCTAGCAAGTGTTTGAATCATTGCAGCCACTCAGAGGAGAAGACATGAAGAAACTTAGTTTTGCAGCAATTACGCTGCTTATATGCAGTATGGCCTGGGCCCAGGCGCCAGATAACGCCCCACCGTCCGAGCAGCCGCAAGGCCAGCAAGGTGGCCAATGGGGAAGAGGCGGAGGCCTCGCGGCCCCGGTGTACGCCGGAACCATCACCGCCATAAGTGGCAACACCATCACCGTGAAGACCCAGGACGGCAACTCCGCCACGGTCAACGTGACCGATCAAACCCGCTTCCGCAAGGAGCGTGAGGACGCGAAGCTCGACCGACCTTAAAGTCGGAGACAACATGTTTGTCCGCGGACAAAAGGGAAGTGATGGCGCTGTGCAAGCCGAAATGGTGGCGGTCCCCACCGGCCGGCATGCAGAACAATTTCCGCGAAGGCATAGGCAAGAACTTCATCATGGGTGAAATCAAATCCATCAACGGCACCCGATTGAAATCGCCCGCCCGGACGGCCAGACGCAGACCATAGCGGTCGATGAAAACACCTCATTCAAGAAAGACCGCGAGAGCGTAACGTTAGCTGACTTCAAAGCCGGAGACCGCGTCTTCGGTCGCGGAGAAGTGAAGAACAACGTGTTCGTGGCGTCTTCATTCAACGAAGGCCAGCCCGGGAATGCGCAGAGGTGGCGGCGAACAAGGTGGTCCGCGCGATTCAGCAATAACTCAACGAACAATGAACGTACAAGGGCGCGAAGGATAAGGGATTTTCACATTTCCGTCGCGCCCTTCGTGTAATTAAATAGAAGTGTAGTGTGGGTAGGCAATTAAC
>CAWBXL010000033.1:0-27010 GCA_963792305.1 uncultured Acidobacteriaceae bacterium
TGTGTTATGTTTGCGTACGCTTAAACCGGTTCCGTATTGCTAGGATATGAGGGAATGGATGTGGGTGACCGGGTCCGAGTCGTGCTCACGCATACGATCCGAGCCGCGGATTTGACCGATTTCGCGCGTGGAGGGACGAATCGGCCGGGCTCCCGATAGGGCCTTGTAGAGCGCGGCAATGGCCGCATCTAGGGGATTGGGTTTCTCGGCTTCAAATTGAGGCTTCAGACATGCAAATGCTCAAGCGGATTGCAGCTTCCCTGGTCCTGGCGACGGCTTTTGCCTGTGCCGGTCCGGTGCTGGCCGCGGATGCCACCATTGACCAGGTTTACCAGGCGGTCGAATCCGGCCACCTCGACCAGGCGCAGCAGCTCATGAACCAGGTGCTGCGGGATCATCCTGACAGTGCCAAGGCTCACTACGTGGAGGCTCAGGTCTCTGCCCGGGCCGCCAACTTCCCGCGCGCCCGTGAAGAGCTCGCCAAGGCGCAGCAGCTCGACCCCAGCAACTCCTTCGCCAAGCCCCAGGCCCTGGCAGCTTTGCAGCATGAGCTGGCTCGAAGCAGTGCGGCGCCACCGGCCTATCGAAACTATCCCGTACAGCGTCCGGCGCAGCGTTCGTCCATTAGCTGGGGAGTCATTCTCCTGATCGTCGCCGGCGTGGTGATCGTCTGGGCGCTCATGAGCCGGCGTCGCCCGACCTACGGCGGCGGCTATGTGCAGCCCGGTGGCGTGCCCCCGGGTGGCGGGTACGGCGGACCTCCCGGCTACGGCCCTGGTGGCTACGGCGCCCCCATGGGCGGTGGCGGACTTGGCGGCGGCATTGTGGGCGGCCTTGCGAGTGGCCTGGCTATTGGTGCGGGCGTCGCGGCCGGCGAGGAGCTCGTCCATCACTGGATCGATCGCGACGGCAATCGGGTAGAAGGCGCGCCACCTCCGGGCTACGTCCCCCACCAGGACGACAACTCCAATATGGGTGGCAACGACTTCGGTGTCTCCGACAACAGCTCATGGGATAGCGGCGGTGGCGGCGGCGGCTTCGGCACCAGCGATGGCGGTGGTGGCGGTGGCGACGACTGGACCTGAGCCATCCTCGGGCTCTTTGTAAGCGTAAGGGCCTGTTCCGCCTAGCGTTATAGGACGTTAACGAACGCCGTGCCGTGCGGGCACGGCGTTTCCTATGAGCGTGTTAAAGTCGCGCTCATGCTGGATCCCGAACAACTCGCCGCGCGTGCCGACCGTATCCGGGCGAGCGGAGTGTTGGGTCGCTCCGGTCAGCTGAGCCGTCTGTTCGATTACCTGGTCGAGTGCTCGGTCCTCGGCAAGTCGCCCAAGGAAATCGACATTGCGGTGGAGGCTCTCGGCCGCGGCGCTGAGTTCGATGTCACCCAGGATGCCGTGGTGCGCGTGTACGTGCACAAGCTCCGTCGCCGGCTGGAGGATTTTTACAGCGGTCCGGGCACGGGTGAGTCGCAGCGGATTGTCCTCGCCCGCGGCGAGTACCGCCTGTCGTTGGAGTCGAATCAAAGCGCGCCCGTTGAAAAAGTCACCGAAGAGCCGCCGCTCCCCGCAATAGTTCCGACCGGCCATGTCCGCAAGTGGCTCTGGGTCGCCCTGGCGGTCTCGTTGCTCTTCAACATCCTGCTGTTCGGCTTCGGTCATTTCCGGCAAGGACCTGAGGCCGCCAATCTCGCCAGTCCGCGCCAACCCGATCTGGGCGAAGATCTGTACGATGATCTGCCCATCGTCATCGTGGTCGGCGAATTACTACATTTTCGGCGAGACCGATGACTCGATGAACGTGACCCGCATGATCCGCGAGTTCGGCATCAACTCACGTCGGGAGCTGGAGGAGTACGGGCAGAAATCACCCGCCGCCGCCGAGAATTACATGGATCTCGGACTGACTTATCTGCCGACCTCCGTGGCTCCGGCACTGCGGCAGTTGATGCCGGTACTCGGCGGTGCCGGTAAACGGGTGCGTGTGGTGTCTAGGCGTTCGGAGATGACGCCGGATCTGCTCACTCGGGCCGACATCGTGTACGTCGGTTACCTCAGCGGCCTGGGGATGTTGCGCAGGGTGGTGTTCGCCGGGTCGCAGTTCGCCATCGGCGATACCTACGATGAGCTGATCGATCGCAAGAGTGGTCATCACTATGTCAGCCAGAGCAGCAGCCTGTGGCGCGGGGATCCGAGCTATCGGGAGGCTGCGGGTATTTCTCGACGTTCGCCGGAACCAACGGCAACAGGGTGGTGGTCATCGCGGGCACGCGCGACGTCGCGTTGGAGAACACGGCGGAGGCTGATCGCGCGCGCCGAATCGATGCGGCCGCCTGACCGGGCAGGCGGGTAACCATCGGCGGGACTTCGAAGCGCTGTACGAGGTGTACGGGATGCGAGGGGACTAACGTGGACGCAGACTGCTGACCACGGTGCTCGTACCCGCGATCTGGAAAAACTCGTCTATTGGCAAAAAGTCGCCTGCGGCGCTTTTTGCGGACACGAGCTCCGTTGCCGCCGGCAAAAAGCGTGGTTTTTGCCGGCTAGCATGCGTTTTACCGATGAAGTCCGCCACGTTGTCGTGCAGCGCCTTCAGCGACGGCCTCTTGCGCGTACACCATGTGGCCCGACTGGTAGAAGTGCGTACTCGATGTTCCCTGCAGCGTCTGCTGGATCGGCAGGTGCTGCAACTCGTAGATGGCGGCGAAGAACGGCGTCGCCAGGTCGAAGTAGCCGCCGTTCAGCTGCACCTTCAGGTTCGGGTTTTGCTTCATCGCGTTGGCGAGGTCGGGCATGACGTTGGTGCCCTGCGAGGCGACCTTCGCTCGGCGCCCGGCGGCTGGTGCGCGAAGTCCCAGTCGGACTCGATGTCGGTGCTCGGCTTGTAGATCTTGTCCTCGCCGAACTTCAGCTGCTTGCGCACGTAGTCGTTGAACGCCGAGACGTACGCGGAGCGAGATCGCCGCGGACTGCGGATCGTAGTCGGCGTCCTTGCTCAGGGGGTCGAGGTCGGGCCCGGAGAAGCGGCTGTCCAGGCGGCCGGTGGTGAGGTCCTCGTCGCCCTGCAGCGTCTTCTCGAACTCGCCGCCGTTGATGCGCAGGTCGGCCTTGCTCGATGTAGTCGACCGGCAGGCCGGTGTACTCGTGCAGCTTGGCCGGCGATCGCGTCTTGCGCGTCGGCGCTGAGAGTCGGTGCCCTGCCGTGAGCGCATGCGCGTAGTCGCCCAGCGCGAACTGCTCGACCTCGCGTCAGGAAGGGCTCGAGGTCGGCCGGCTGATTCGGGCAGCTTGTGGTGATACCACGCGGTGGCCGCGTAGGTCGGCAGCGCGAGCACGTACGGCAGGTCGACGCCGGGGTTGAACTGCGGGCCGATCGACGCTGATGTCGAAGTTCAGGATCTGCGACAGCAGGATCACGCCGTTGAGGTCGACGGCTGTCTCGTTCTGCAGCATGTACGCCAGCACCGCCGAGCGCGGTCGTGCCGTAGCTCTCGCCGAACAGGTACTTCGGCGAGTTCCAGCGGCCGTACTGCGAGAGGAACTGCGACGATGAACTCGGCGAAGGCGTGCGCGTCGCATCGACGCCGTAGAACGCCTTCTCCTTGTCGGCTTGCCGCGCGATGCGGCTGAAGCCCGTGCCCGGCGCGTCGATGAACACCAGGTCGCTGGCATCGAGCAGGCTGTAGTCGTTGTCGACCAACGTAGGGCGCCGCCGGGCTGTGCGAGTCGTCGGGGTCACTACGCGCTTGCGGCCAGAAGGCGCCCATGTGCAGCCAGACCGTGGAGGAGCCCGGACCGCCGTTGAAAAGGAAGGTGATCGGCCGCTGCGGATTTTCGTGATCGCCCTGGAAGTAGGCGACATAGGACATGCTGGCTTCCGGTAACATGCGGATGCCGGAGTCGCCGTGATCGCCGGGGGCGGCGGGATCGTCGTTCCAGGGGGTCTTTCTGGTGAATGACCAGCACGCCGGCCTCGGCCTGGTAGGCGATCTTGCGGCCGCCCATGGTGATGGCTCCCTGGGTGGTCTGGCTTTCGTCGGCAAGGTGCCGCGGCGAGCGGGATTCCTTGTCGTCGGCGTCGGATTTGTGCTCGTGCTCCGACTTTCTGGAGGCCTCTTTAGATTGTTCCTTGGCGTGTACCAGCGCAGGGCCCGCCGAGCAGCGCGCACAGCGCCACGGCCGCGGACAGGTAACGGCAATTCATCGAGGGACCACCTTACGGAAACTGAAGCTGGCGACATTATAGCCGCCGCCGTCCGTAACGACGGCTCAGCGATAGCGCCATCCCAAGAGAAAGCAGCGTGAAAGTGTCGAGGCCGCCACCGCCGTGGCTGCCACCGGAGCTGGAGCTGCTGGACGCCGAGGACGATGCGGCGGGCGCCGGCAGCGAATTGAAGGCGGCGTTGACATTCAGGAAGCCGTGGCCGTCGTCGAAGTCGTAGCCGGCGGCGCTGGTGGAGCGCGCGGACATGGCGACCGCCGTCGAGGGAAGGCATTTGGATGGTTGCCGGGTTGGCTTCGACTTGGGCGCGAGCGACCGTAAGGCGAGCGCCGTGATCAATGGCGAATCAGTATTCAGCGAAGAAATCGTCTGGGACCCCAAGAATGCTGCCGACCCTGAATATCATTATCAAGGTGTGATGGATTCGATCCGCCGCGCAGCCGCGCACCTACCAAGTTTGGACGCCGTCGGAGGCAGCGCGGCGGGCGTATATATCAACAATCGTGCCCGGGTGGCGTCGTTGTATCGGGCAGTTCCACAGAAGTTGTTCGCTGAAAAAATTGCACCTATGTTTCTGCGCATGCAGCAGGAGTTAGGTGTACCGATGGAGGTTGTGAACGACGGCGAAGTCACCGCGCTCGCGGGATCGATGTCTCTGGGAGAAAATCCGGTACTCGGGATTGCACTAGGATCGAGCCAAGCTGCGGGATATGTGAACCGCGAAGGCAATATCACTGGCTGGTTGAATGAATTGGCTTTTGCTCCGGTGGATTACCGTCCGAACGGACCGCAGGATGAGTGGTCGGGTGATTGTGTAGGCGCGCAATACTTTTCTCAGCAGGCGACCAATCGCGTGGCCACCAGCGCGGGCATGAAATTTCCCGAGAGCATGGGTCTTCCCGAGCGGCTGGTAGAGTTGCAGAAAAAGATGGCGGTCGGAGACCAATTGGCCGTACAGGTTTACGAAACCATCGGAACTTATGTTGGATACGGGGTCGCCCACTATGCTGACTTCTATGAGCTGAAACATGTGCTTATTCTCGGTCGCGTTACCACTGGCGAGGGGGGCGACATCATTCTCGCGAAAGCGCAGGAAGTTTTGCGCATGGAATTTCCCGAACTGGCCGGTAAAATTGCGATTGCATTGCCGGACGAAAAAAGCCGGCGCGTGGGTCAATCCATCGCCGCCGCCAGCCTGCCAGCCATCCAAGGAGAAAAATAATGAAACTGAGTGAAGCCTCGGCTGAAATCTGGGTGCCGGATGGAGTCAGTGAAGAAGCGGCGCTGAAACGCACCACGCACATTGCCATTGCCGCGCATCAGGACGATGTCGAGATCATGGCGCTGGAAGGGATTCTGGCAGGTTTCGGCAATTCCGAGAAGTGGTTTACGGCAGTGATCGTGACGAACGGCGCGGGTAGTCCGCGTGATGGAATTTATGGAAAGTATACCGACGATCAGATGCAGACCGTCCGCAGGTTGGAACAGAAAAAGGCGGCGTTCGTAGGAGAGTATGCGGCTGTCGCGCTGTTGAATCACCCTAGTTCGAACGTAAAAAGTTCGAGCAATCCCGGGCCTAAGAATGACATTAAAGCTATTGTCGCGGCATCACGGCCTGAGGTGATTTACACCCACAACCTCGCCGACAAGCACGATACACATATTGGCGTGGCACTACGTACCATCGCTGCGTTGCGGGAGCTACCTGCTGATCAGCGTCCGAAAAAGCTTTACGGCTGCGAAGTATGGCGTGATCTCGACTGGTTGGTAGACGATGACAAGGTGGTTTTCAAATTAGATGAGCGGGAAAATATTGCAACTTCGCTGGTCGGCGTCTTCGATTCGCAGATTGCTGGAGGCAAGCGCTATGACCTTGCCACGCAGGCACGGCGGCGAGCGCATGCTACGTATTTTCAGAGCCATTCCGTAGATGCCGCACAAATGATCAATTTTGGCGTAGATTTAACGCCGCTGATTCATGAAGATAAATTGGACCCGGCAGAGTACATTAGCGGGTTTGTGAAGCGGTTTGCTGATGATGTGAATGCCCGAGTTAAGAAGTTTGCGTAGTCCTGATAATCAGCCACGGATTCACACGGATTTTTTATCTGCGTTGATCCGTGCAAATCAGTGGCCAACTATTTTTGGCATTTTGGACAATAGTGCGAGCTACGCCCGCCAATCACTATTCGCTTGATTGGCGTCTTACACACTAAACAAGGCTCCCCTTCGCGTCCATACACGCGATGCTGCAACTGGAAGAATCCTTCTTCTCCATCGGAATCCACATAATCGGAAACCGAAGAGCCGCCCAGCTTAATTGCCTCTTTCAATACTTCCTGTAGCGCTAAATATAACCGCCGTAAATCTTCTTTACTCAAAGATGACGCCCGGCGTTTCGGGCGAATGCCCGCACGAAACAAAGACTCATCCGCGTAGATATTTCCGACTCCGCTCAGTAACTTCTGATTCAATAACGCACTTTTGATTGGGGTTCTGCGTCCATGAAAAAGTTGGACGAATTTTTCTAACTCAACTTCCAGCGGTTCCGAACCGGCGGCTTCGAAGCCATGCGTCACGCTTAATCTGCCGAAGCGCCTTGGATCTACAAATCTCAGTTCCCTGCCTGATTTTAGTTTGGTGATGGCATGCGTGTGCTTGGCGATCTCTTCATCGGCGTTGCAGACCAGCATTCGGCCCGTCATGCCCAGGTGGACAATCCACTGGGCGTGGTCTTGGCTCGGAACTTCTTTTTTTCTTTGCGCCTTGTTATTACGCTCTCGGCTTTTGGCGGGCGGGAGTGCCCGCCCTACACTTAAATCAATCACGATGTGCTTTCCTACGCGCCGCACTCCAGTGATTTTTTTGGACTCCAAGGTCTCCGCAATCTCAGCTGCGGAGGATTTTAGCGGCTCGGGCTTCGACCCCAGCCAGACGGACTCAATCACATCGCCCTTCACCCGGCGGTCCAACCCGCGCACAATGGTTTCTACCTCAGGAAGCTCAGGCATAAATTTAGTTTATAGTGTCCCGGTAATTTGATCCGGCGCATTCAATGATTCGATTGCTCCCGCTGTTCTGGGTGGGTTATCATTACTAGTAATCTCTTCTTTGCTATTTATCCCTGTAATTCATAGTTGGGCGTTCGTGCTGGTCAAGTGTGTGAAATTCGGCAGTTGCGGGCTTGAGGCTCGTCCTACGGAGTGAGTTTTGAACAGAGGCAAGACGGCGGTCATCGTTGGCGCCCAGTGGGGCGATGAGGGCAAGGGCAAGATTGTCGATGTGCTCTCGGAAAATTTTAAGGTCGTAGTGCGCTATGCCGGCGGACACAATGCCGGGCATACCGTCATCATCAACGGGCAGAAATTTATTCTCCAGCTGATTCCCTGCGGGGTGCTGCGCGCAGGATGCAAGAGCGTGATCGGCAACGGCGTTGTGCTTGATCCGATGGCGTTCCTAAAGGAAGTGGGCAAGTTACGCGATGCCGGAGTGAAAGTGGATGGCAGCCTGTTCATCAGCAATCGCGCGCATGTGATTCTTCCCTACCACCGGATGATTGAACTGGCGGCGGAAACTGCTCCGGGGCGGGTGAAAATTGGTACGACTTCCCGTGGGATTGGGCCTGCCTACGAAGACAAGATGGCGCGGCGTGGACTGCGCGTAGCCGATCTGCTCGATTCGAAGCTGTTGCGCGCGCACATCGAGCAATGCTTGCCGCGAGAAGAACATGATCGTGCACGCGTTGTTCAATACTGAGCCGCTTGATGCGGATCAGATGTATGACGAGTATGCGGCGATTGCCGACAAGATCGCGCCGTTTGTATGTGACGCGCTGCATTGATCAATGGCGCAATGCGTAAGGGCGAGTCGGTCGTATTTGAAGGCGCGCAGGGAACGATGCTCGACATCGACCACGGAACTTATCCATTTGTGACTTCATCCAGCGCTACTTCGGGCGGTGCGGTGATCGGCAGCGGAGTTGCTCCGACCGCGATTGACACCGTTATCGGCATCTCGAAGGCTTATTGCACGCGCGTCGGCGAAGGTCCATTTCCCACGGAATTGCACGATGCCACCGGCGAACAAATCCGCAAGAAAGGCAATGAATTTGGCGCGGTCACTGGACGGCCTCGCCGCTGCGGCTGGGTGGATTTACCGCTGCTGCGCTACTCCGGCATGATCAACGGCACGGAATGGCTGGTGGTTACCAAGCTTGATGTGCTCGACGAATTGGCCGAGATTCCAGTCTGTGTGGGCTACAAGATTGACGGCAAAGCCACGGAAGAAATGCCGGCCCAGGGCTGCGGATACGACAAAATTGAGTGTGTCTACGAGAAGATGCCAGGATGGAAAACTTCCACCGAGGGCATCACGCGTATGGACAAACTGCCCCAGACGGCGCGAAACTACTTGTCATTCCTGGAGAAGCAGACTGGCGCGAAGATCGGCATGGTTTCAACCGGGCCAGATCGTGACCAGACTATTTTTCTGGATGAATTTGCATCAGCGCTCAAATCTTTGACAGGAAAGAACTGACGGAGCAATCAATGGTGGTATTGGTCGTGACCTGGATGGCAAAGCAAGGACATGAGAAAGAAGTTGTTTCCGTGTTCACGAAGTTGACCGAGGAGTCGCGCAAGGAGCCTGGTTGCATCATGTATGTGGTACATCAGCACAAGACCGACTCGCGACGATTCCTGGTCTACGAGCAGTACAAGGACGATGCTGCGCTTGAGGCGCACCGCGCTTCTCCGCACTTTTTGCAGTATGCCAAGAAGGAGTTGCCCAAACTTGGGGAGCGGGTTGAGGGGAATTTGTACTCGCCGATTTCGTAAACCCGCGATGGACGAGGCAAGCCCTATCTCCACACGCTTCACTTCTTATCTGCCATCAACACACCGCCCGACGAATAGCTTTCTTTTGACACTTCATTGAAGGCAATCATTATGCCTTCGCGCTTTGTTCCCGCTTCTTCCACAAGAACATCGGTGATGCGTTGGGCAATCTTGCGCTTCTGTTCGGCGGTGCGGCCTTCGAGCATTGTGATTTGTACCATCGGCATGCAATTTACCCCTTAGCGATATTTGTATACGCGCACATGGTGAGGAAGATTCGCCTGGGCATGAATTGTGCCCAGGCAGAAGATGAAAAAAACAATGAGGCAGAGAGTCGCATCAAGGAGGCAGCCCTCCGGGGCACTACTACGCTAGTTCGTATCCTGCGAAAAAGAAGCTGAGTTCGAAGCGGGCGGTGTCTTCCGCGTCGGAGCCGTGGATGGCGTTGTACTCAATGCTGCTGGCCCACTTTTTGCGTATGGTGCCCGCTTCGGCGTTGGCCGGGTTGGTTGCTCCCATTAGCTTGCGGAGATCGGCGATGGCGTTTTCTTTTTCCAGGGCCAGAACGACGATCGGTCCGCTCGACATGAAGTCGGTGAGGGAACCAAAAAACGGGCGACTGGCGTGGACGGCGTAGAACTGTTCGGCCTCGTGCTTGGAGATTTCCAGTTTTTTCAGGCTAAGAATGCGAAAACCACTTTTTTCAATTTGAGCGAGGATGTCGCCGATGGCATTTTTCTTCACGGCGTCAGGTTTAATAATGCTGAATGTGCGTTGCAGTGTCATATTCGTTGTTGGTCCTTCGTCGTTGGTCGTTAAAATTTTTCTAAGCTTTGGCGCCTAAAGCTGCCGCTTTTATTGTCTACGCGCAAGCTGCAACCAGAGTTTCCCCAATCGTCTGCGGGGGATTTGGCCACGCGGATTCCGGCGGCTTCCATTGTCTTGATCTTTTCCGCCGCCGTGCCTTTGCCGCCGGAGATGATCGCGCCCGCGTGCCCCATGCGGCGTCCGGGAGGCGCGGTTTGTCCGGCGATGAAACCTACCACCGGCTTGCGCATGTGGTTTTTCACGTACTCGGCTGCGATTTCTTCCGCATTGCCGCCGATTTCGCCAATCATGATTACGGCTTCGGTCTGCGGATCTTTATTGAAAAGCTCCAACGCGTCGATGAAGTTCGTTCCGATAATTGGATCTCCGCCGATTCCGATTGCGGTCGATTGCCCGATGCCCCGTGTGGTGAGTTGATACACCGCTTCATACGTCAACGTGCCCGAGCGGGAGACGATTCCGATTGAACCTTCCTTATGAATGCGCGCCGGCATGATGCCAATCTTGCAATGTCCGGGAGAAATAATGCCCGGGCAGTTCGGGCCGATCAACCGGGCGCGGCGATCTTGCAGAAAATCCCAGGCACGGACCATATCGAGCGCAGGGATGCCCTCGGTGATGCAGATGATGAGTTCGACCTCGGCGTCGGCGGCTTCCATAATGGCATCCGCGGCAAATGGGGGCGGGACGAAAATTACGGAGGCATCAGCGCCGGTTTTGTCCACCGCTTCCTGCACGCTGTTAAAGATGGGCCAGCCTTCGTGGGTGGTGCCGCCTTTTCCGGGGGTCACTCCACCAACGATTTTGGTGCCGTATTCCTGGCAGGCTTTCGCATGGAATGTGCCTTCACGGCCGGTGAGGCCCTGGACCACTACTCGCGTTGATTTATTTACCAGAATGCTCATGATTTTTGTAGAGCGGACACTCCTGACCGCTTCCCAACCTTTGTAATGCTGCCGGCGGCGCGGGCAGGAGTGCCCGCGCTACACTACTTCGCTGCCGCTACCACTTTTTCTGCCGCGTCCTTCATGGTTTCGGCCACTATGAAATTCAGGCCGGATTGTTTCAGAATTTCGCGGCCCTGTTCTACGTTTGTACCTTCCAACCGCAGCACAATGGGCAGTTGAATTTTTGTTTTTGTGGCCGCTTCTACTACGCCTTTGGCCAATGTATCAACTCGCAGGATTCCGCCGAAAATATTGATCAACACCGCTTTCACGTTTTTATCGCTCAACAAAATTTCAAAAGCATGCGTGACTTGTTCAGCGTTCGCACCGCCTCCTACATCGAGGAAGTTTGCCGGCATGCCGCCTGCGTACTTGATGATGTCCATCGTCGCCATGGCCAAGCCCGCGCCGTTCACCATGCAACCTACGTTTCCATCCAGCTTGATGTAGTTCAAACTGTACTTTGAGGCTTCGACTTCAAGCGGATCTTCTTCTGTGATGTCGCGCAGTTCACACAGATCGGCATGACGCGCCATGGCGTTGTCGTCGAACGTGATCTTGGCATCGAGGGCGAACAACCGACCGTCGGTGCAGGTTATGAATGGATTGATTTCCAGCAACGAGGCGTCAGTTTCTAAAAATGCGTTATACAGGCCCGTCAGGAACTGAACGGCGGGATTGATTTGCTGCCCCTTGAGTCCTAGCGAGAATGCAATCTTGCGCGCCTGGAATGGCTCCAATCCCATGCCCGGATCTATATGCTGCTTCAGGATTTTTTCCGGAGTTTCCGCCGCCACCTGCTCGATGTCCATACCGCCGGCGGCTGATGCCATGAATACCGGCTTGCCTTCGGCGCGGTCCACCAGAATTCCGAGATAGAGTTCTTTCTCGATAGGCAGCGTTTCTTCAATCAGCAGGCGGCCAACAATCTTGCCTTCCGGGCCAGTTTGATGGGTGACCAGCTTCATGCCCAGCATCTTGGCGGCAAGTTCGCCGGCTTCGTCTACCGACTTGGCGATCTTGACGCCACCGCCTTTACCGCGGCCCCCGGCGTGGATCTGGGCTTTGACTACGACCCCGGTCGCGCCCTCGGCAAAAAGATTGCGTGCAGCAGCTTCAGCTTCTTCGCGGCTCTCAGCCATTTCGCCGCGGGGCACGGC
Organism: uncultured Acidobacteriaceae bacterium; assembly: GCA_963792305.1. Lineage (GTDB taxonomy): Bacteria > Acidobacteriota > Terriglobia > Terriglobales > Acidobacteriaceae > CAWBXL01. Next base: position 11,992 of record CAWBXL010000033.1, read on the forward strand.
TACGCCATACTTCTTCAAAATTCCTTTGGCTTGGTATTCGTGAATTTTCATATAAAAACGCCTGGTTCGCTCTTGCTGATTAAAGTATCGGCAGGACTCGCTTGCGGCTTAGCGCTGCGGGCAGCAAACGTTTGATTTTAAAGGAGTGCGGAAAATTGGGCAAACGCACAGCCAGAAATACCTCTACAGTTGCCTATCACGCGGTGTACTGAGAGAATCTACCAAGCCGCAAGCAGCGTCGTCAGTCCTGCCTGAACTGGAGCCTTGATATGCCAGTTACCTACAAAATTGATACCAGTCGAAAGCTGATTCGCACCAAGTGTTCCGGCAATGTGACCCTTCCAGAAGTGGTTGATCATTTCAGGAAACTGGCGCAAGACCCTGAGTGCCCGGAATATCTAGACGTATTGCTCGACTTGAGCGAAGAGACTTCTTTGCCGACCACCAGCCAATTGCAGTCGGTTGCACACGAAATCATGCGAATTCGACAGAGAGTGCGTTTCGGGTTCTGCGCTGTAGTCGCGGAGAGGGACGCACTTTACGGCATGCTGCGAGTATTCGAAGTAATTGCGCAGGATTACTTCCGCGCAATCAACGTATTTAGAACTAGCCAAGAAGCTGAGGTGTGGCTTGGACTGCAGAAACCAAACCTTGATAAGGTCGGTTGAATAATCGCAATTTTCTTTCCGCATTGCTCCCTCAAACGAATTAAACAACACTATTAGAGCGCCTTAAATGCGACACATTCTTCGGCAGTGGGGGTCGTCATCATACCTTCAGTATTCGGATCGCGACGAATGAGCCCTCTCTCAGTAGAACAAAACCTGCGGATTCCTGTGTGCTTGAAGGAAATGGGAGCTGCGCCAGCGACATAAGCCAGATTTGCTTGATTCATTGGTGTACTGCCTGTCGCGGCGAATGTATACCCGGCTTTTATTCCAGTGGATAAATCGGGATCAATCAGGCAGGCCGTTTCCCCGGAAGGCACGCAAGGATCAGCCCCACCTAAAGCCGCGAGTGAGACTGCATATCCTTTCGCCGGATAGGCTGTCTGATACGACACTTCAGCCACATTGATCGCGCGCAACGAACCTATGGCCGAAGCCTCATTGGCGGACATCTTGGAATCCAGATATCCGGGAATCGCGATTGCCGCGATAATCAGAATGATTGCTACCACAATCATCAGTTCGATCAGCGTAAACCCTCGGCTGCGTTTCATAATTCCGCTCCTTTACCAGAGATTGGGCACACTGAGAACGATTCCCGCGTACAAACCTTGCAGGGAAAAAAGAACTTGCCGCAGATTTGTTAAAGTTTTGTCAAAAATCTTTGTTACTGCCCAATTAACGCTACAATCCCTACATGAAACCCTTCCTCGCTCGCATCACGGCACTGCTTCTAATCGCAACCATTTCCACTCCAGAACTCTGGGCAACTTGTGGAGGCGGAGGTGGCGGCGGCATGGGCGGGATGAGTGGCGGTGCAGGTATGCCTGGCGTGGGAGAACAGGTTTACAACGTGCCGTGGCGTTTGCGCACGCCCGAGGCCCCGCCGGTGACAGCAGGGCTAGTGCTCTATTGGTTTCCGTCATCTGCCGACGAGGTAAAGCGGTCTAGCCTGCGTACGTCACGGACGCTGTCGCTACTTGCTTCGCAATGCGTCTCCATGGAAATTGCCGACACTTCGTCCGTACCCGGCCAGAAATTTGCCGGTGGCGCGAAGTTGCCCCTGGCCGTTCTGGCAACCGCAGAAGGAAGTGAAATTGGCAAAGCAGAAAATAAAGATGGATTCCTCAAAGTTGATCAGGTGGAGAAGCTGGTCAACGAAGAGATGAAGCGGCGGGAGAATGAGCTGGAACAAAACTTAAAGGCAGCCAAGGAACGCGCGAAGTCCGGGGACAGCGCGGGAGCCATCCCGATTTATAAGACCGTGGTGGAACAGAAATGCCTCTTCCCCAAGAAAGCCAAGGACGCTGCCAAGGAACTGAAGAAGCTGGGAGTGAATGAGGTTGGGGAAATTGCCGATCCGCCGATTTTCGATCCGGTCGAGAGCGCGAAGATTGAGAGCACAATGCGGCGCGGCCTCAGGGCGGAAAATTCTGCCAAATATTTCGAAGCTGAACGCCTGTACACGCAGGCGCACCAGATGGACCCCGCCGATCCTACTCCTCTCCGTTATCTCGGCGAACTATACCGGCACCATATTGGCGATTGGGAAAAAGCAAAGCTAACGTTTAATACCATCCTCGCCATGCCCGCTGATCCGCTCGCGCGGGCCGTTGCTCTGCACGGGTTAGGCAAGATCACCATTCATGAAGGGGAGTTCAAAAAAGGTCTGGGATTGATGGAGCAGTCGGTGGAAGTTTTCCCGATCGCGCTGGCTTATCGCAACCTCGCGGTCTATTGGAACTCCGAGGGAGATGCCGCCAAAACTGATTACTACGTGCAGAAGGCGCTCAAACTGGATCCGGATGACGGCTACAACTTAGTGTTCGCAGCTGGTTTTATGGCTGCCAACGGTCATGGAGACGAAGCCCTGAAGATCGCACGCAAGAACGAAGCAATGCTACCGGCTTCATACAACCTGGCCGCAATCTACGCGCAGTTAGGACAACGCGACAAAGCGCTGGCACTGCTCAAACGCCATTTCTTTCAATACGAGCGATACCAGGCGGTACGCTCGAAGGAGATGATGGAGGCCCGAGTGGATGCGGTCTTCACATCCTTGATGAAAGATCCGGATTTCATGGCGCTTACCAGCGGAGCGGACGGACGGCTTCCGCTACCGCAAGATCGTGGGATGAAATCAGGGTCGGGGACGATGCAGTAGCGCGGACTGGATCAGTTCGCCAATACCCAGGCGATGATGGTCTCCCCTTTTGAGCCGGTGTTGTCTTCCAGCTCTTTGAGCAACGCACCTTGCAGATTCTCAGGATCTGGATGCATCTCACATTCGGCAGTCTCTTCGTCAGTGGCGCCGTCGAAGCATAGGTCGCAAACTGCCAGGTCATTTTCTTCTTCATCCATGACCGGCGGGCCGAAGGTGCGGCAGATTACTGGCCGGAATTCGTAGATCTCGCAGGTGCCATTTTCCGGGTGCAGCGCTGGGCAGGGCTCATCATTGGCGAAGGCGTTCCAGGCGTCATACATGTCCTCGTCCTCGGAGATGATGCCAGTAATAGGATCTCCGGGAAAAGTCGCAGAGCGGCGAGCCACTACGTCTCTCGCGCGCGCGCGAATACGGGCGGCCAGTTCGGGATCCCGGGCTTCGACGATGGCCATGCCGTTGCGCAGGCGGGCAGCATCCAGCTGATTGATGGCAAATACACCCACACAGCACTGTGAGCACCCCGGCTTGCAGGCCAGCCATTTGCCGCTGCGATGGGCAGAATCAGCCAGGGCAGCGTTCACAATCTGGACCAGCTTTTGGTCTCCGGGAGGTAAATACCCACACGACATGCAGTAAAGGATAACCCGAGTGGATCAAACTTCAACTATGAATTCCGGATTAAATGCAGGTCCCCCATTTGCCGGTTAATTCGAGCAATGGGACAATAGTCGGATGCAAAGACTCTTCTCCACTCTACTATTGGCAGTTGCGACGATGCTGCTTGGGAATGCCTATTCCCAGACACAGCAAACTCCTCCGGCGAAGAAACCAACGACTCCAGCCAAGTCCCAGCCTGCTACCGCAACCAAGGCAAAAGCAGCCACTACTTCCAAGACAGCGACTCCTTTGACCACAAAAAAAGACAAGTTCAGCTATGCGTTGGGAATGAGCCAGGGTACCGGCATGGCCACGAACTTTCACAAGTTGGGGGTTGAATTCAATCCAGACCTGATCCTTCAAGGAATGAAAGACGGTTTGGCCGGTGGCAAGACACGACTCACGGAAGAGGAAGCTCGCGCTGTCATTACAGAAGTTCAAGGCGACGTGCAAAGACAACAGCAGGAAAAAATCAAACAGCTCGGCGAGACCAATAAAAAAGAGGGTGATGCTTTCCTGGCTGCGAACAAAGCGAAGGAAGGCGTCGTCACACTCCCGAGCGGCCTTCAGTACAAGATTTTGACGGCGGGGACCGGCCCCAAGCCTGCGCTGACCGATACCGTAAGCTGCAACTATCGGGGAACTTTTTTAAACGGGACTGAATTTGACAGCTCTTACAAGGGAGGAAAACCAGTCTCCTTCCCGGTTAATGGTGTGATCAAAGGCTGGACCGAGGCATTGCAGCTCATGCCCGTGGGATCGAAATGGCAACTGGTTATTCCTTCAGATATGGCGTACGGGCCTGGAGGGCGTCCTGGGATACCGCCTAATTCGACACTGGTCTTTGAAGTAGAGCTTTTGTCGATAGAGCAGAAGAAACCGGAAGCCGCAGCGCCAGAGACGCCTCAACCGAGCATGCCCGACACTGCGCAACCAAAGGCCCCGGAAAAACAATAATGATCACGAACACGCTCAAGATTGGACGAGTCTTAACTATCGTGATGTCCTTGACGGTGGGCCTGTCAGCTCAGGCCCATTCGGAATGGACTACTCCCTTTCCTCCTCATCATGTGATTGGGAATGTGTATTACGTGGGAAGCCAGGGGCTGGCTTCCTACCTGATCGCCACTCCTCAAGGGAACATTCTCATCAACAGCAGCCTGGAAAGTTCTGTTCCCACGATCCGCGAGAGCATTGAGAAACTGGGGTTCCATTTCAGCGATACCAAGATTCTCCTTATCAGCCATGCGCATTGGGACCACTGCGCGGGAAGCGCGCTGGTGAAAGAACTTACTGGCGCGAAATATTACGTGATGGATGGTGACGTGGATGTCGTTGAATCCGGCGGCAAGACCGATTTTCAATATGGCAATGACAATAATTACAAGCCGACAAAAGTAGACCGTGTCCTGCACGATGGCGACGAGGTAAGGCTTGGCGGAACGGTATTGGTCGCGCATCTCACACCGGGTCACACCAAAGGCACAACGACTTGGACCATGAAGGTGGATGATGGCGGGAAAATGCGCGATGTGGTGATCGTCGGCAGCCCCAACGTAAATCCTGGGTACAAGCTGGTGAATAACGCACTGTATCCGCAAATCGCGAAGGACTATGAACACATGTTCGCCGTGTTAAAGTCTCTCCCCTGCGACGTATTTTTGGGTGCTCATGGAGATTACTACGGGTTGGAAGCGAAATACCCGCGGTTAGGAAAGGACCGCGAAAACCCGTTTATTGATCCTGAAGGTTACAAGAGTTACGTCGCTGAGCGAGAACATGCATTCCGTGAAGAGCTCAAGAAGCAGTCAGGCGTGGCGCTGTTTGAATTACCCCAGTGGACTCAATCTGTTCGGCGGGCACAGCAACTGGACTCACTGGGGCTAAACACACGGACGTTAGGAACACGTTCTACAGACCTGAACCAAGCTGTGCTCTAGCCAGGAGTGAAGGGTATGACGCACTCTAGTTCTTATGAGCGCTGACACCAAGTTTTTACGCTTGTCGCAACTGCGCAGACTGCGCGAAACCGAACAAGTAGCAGCTGTTTGTTACCGCAGGCGTGGTGAGGAGATCGAATTTCTTCTCGTGCAGACTGGGGGCGGCCGCTGGATTTTCCCCAAAGGTTGCGTCGAGCCGGGATTGACTCATGCACAGGCAGCGGCGATTGAAGCGTTCGAGGAAGCAGGAGTCCACGGCCGCATTGAAGAAGAATCCTTTGGACGGTATCGAGTGCGCCGTCCTGGCAAACGCAGTTCTGCAAAGCAAACCGTTACGGCCCATCTATGTGAAGTTTTGCGGCTTAGTCCGCCACAGGAAAGCGGACGAAACCGGACCTGGTGCTCGGTTGACAAAACCAAAGTGCTTTTACACAAAGACCGCCCGGAGGACGAAAGGCGCGAACTGTCCCGCATAGTGACTCGCGCTGTGATGCGGATTGGGCGGTCCGTGGAAAAAACCACGCTGGCGGCGGAAATTCCTGCTATCAATCACGGAACGCAAAAAGACTCCCTGCAAAAGGTGCAGTTTGAAGCGCCTGTAATTGGACGCACCCGAGGTCAAATTGACGCTTTGTACATGCGGCACATTCGCCGCCTGGGGGGTAATGTTCAACGATGGGCAGATAGTGACATAGCCGGCGTTACCAAGCCACTACAGCGGTTAAACAGTGCCCATGTCACCGTCGCTGCCATACAAAAAGTGACGGCAATTGACCAGGTACGCAGTGAGAAAGGCAAAGTCAGAAGCTGAAAAACGCGCTGGAATCTGGCTACATACTTGCGCTGGGGCAAAACTAAAGACAGTATTTGATTTTTCAGACTGCTCGCACGTACTGAGGGACTCTTGGAAAACTTGTATTGCCTTCGCTGCAATCGGGAAATTCAAGCGGGACAGAAGTCAGTTGCAGTCTATATGTTCGCCCAGACCGTGGGAGTAAGGCCGCGGCAAAAGTCAGGAGCGCAACGCATCTGTTTCTGCCCGCAATGCTCAGTTTCGCTGGCGATGGGACCTCCTCCGGAAGGCGCTCTCAACGTCGCTGCATGGCAGATGATCCGCGACCTGGTGGGATCGGATTCAGCTTTAACAGAAGCGGCATGGGAAAACTTGAGCGGCGCCGTCGGTTTACTGCCGCCGGCTGCGGCTGAGAGCAATTCACGCCGAACTGCTTCGGGCGAGTATTTCGAGTTCTAAAATCTCCTTGCTTTTAAACCAACCTCACAATTGAGCCAGTCACAATTGTGCAAAAAGTTGCTCAATCTTCCACTTTCAGCCTTTAACTCCATGTTTCCGATAGGCAGGTTTGGTATAGAGCTTGCATTTAGCTCATGCAGAGCAATAAGTACCGAGGTCGTTGCGGCTTATCGCTTTCGCCCGGAAACTCCTGTAAACAATGGAATTCCGCGTGATCCTGTTCTGGAGACGGTTCTAAATGAAGACTGTTCTGTTCTTGTTGTCCATGCTGTGTGCGACTGGCGCGTTAGCTCAGTCTGGCGCCGGAGTTTCAGTATTGAGTGGCGATGTGCAGAAGTGGGACATGGTTTCTCATGAGAGCCATGCCGCAGCAAAACCAATGGCACAAGAGCAAAATCTGATAAGCGCCAGCAATCCTACCTACGCGCGCGGAGAGCGGCCACTGTGGGAACTCGGACAAATCAAGGACGAACTTTCCCTGGGAGAAGCAGCCCGCATCCAGAAGAAACAACATGCCACCGACAAGAAAGCTCCTGTTGTCTGGCATAACTGAGACATTAACCAAAACTGATTCGACCGCGGCAGATTTGCGAACTGAATACGCAACTGCCGCTTGCCGTTTGCACCTGCAATCGCCTCCGTCCCGCCTGCTATAATCCGCGCTTTAATCCACTTTCATTCAGAAATGAGAACACAGCATTTATGGACTGCCTCAGGCCCCGTGCGTGGCTGTTTGCTCTTCTAACTTTCTTTTTGACGGTCCCATCACTTCAGCCGCAAAACAATTCTGGAACGTCAATCCTGGGATTCACCAGCGCCCACGCTGCCAAAGAGAATGAAACCGAGCAGAAATTCAAGGCCATCCCTTCGCCTGTTGAGGAACGCCGCCAGCATCGGATCTTCACCGCAGAACCACACCTTGCGGGATCGAAACGCAATAATGATCTGGCCGACTATGTCGCGGAACAGTGGCGCAAGCAAGGATTAGACGATGTAGTCATCCGTCGTTACGACGTGTATGCAACGGCCCCAAAAAGTTCATTTCTTGAGCTGGTGTCGCCGGTCCACTACCGCGCCAGTCTGCGCGAAGACCCATATCCTCAAGACCCTGATTCTAAGAATCCGCGAGTGAGTTCAGCGTGGTCGGGGATGTCTATTTCGGGAGAAGTTACTGCGCCGGTCGTATATGCGCACAGTGGCAATCCCGAGGATTACGATCTCTTGCGCAGACAAGGTATCAGCGTCAAAGGCAAGATCGTTCTGGTTCGTTATTCAAATCCCTACAGCTATCGCGGATTCAAAGCTCTTACCGCTGAACGCGAAGGTGCAGCGGCGATGTTGGTGTATAGCGATCCCGCGGAAGACGGATACAAAAAAGGCGCTGTATTTCCGGATGGGCCGTGGGGGCCGGAGAGCCACATTCAGCGTGGCGCGATCACTTACGATTTCATGGTGCCGGGCGATCCGCTCACGCCGGGATGGGCTTCTGTTCCCGGGGCCAAGCGTATTCCGCTGGAGCAAGCGGTCTCAGTTCCAAAAATCATGGCGCTGCCGCTTTCCTGGCACGATGCCAAACCGATATTGGAAAACCTTGGTGGCCCGGTCGCACCCGACGATTGGCAAGGCGGCTTGTCGCTGCAATATCACCTTGGCGGAGAACAGGCCAAAGTCCATCTGAAAATTGAGATGGACAACTCAATCAAACCTTACTACGTGGTCGAAGGGCGCATACGCGGCTCAGAGTTACCCGACCAATGGGTGGTGTTGGGAAACCATCGTGACGCGTGGGTATTCGGTGGGGTTGATCCCAGCAGCGGTTCCGCTTCCATGATGGAGTTGACCCGTGCCATGGGTCAGCTTGCCAAACAAGGCATGCGTCCACGCCGCACTATTATTTTTTGCAGCTGGGACGGAGAGGAAGTCGGGCTCACTGGCTCCACGGAATGGGGTGAGCAGTTCGCCGATGATCTGCGTAGGAAGGCAGTGGCTTACATCAATGTTGATTCATCTACATCGGGGCCGAACTTTGATGGCAGTGCGGTGGGCTCACTCACTCCAATGCTGGTAGAAACCAGCCACACGCTGAATGATCCGGCGTCAGGAACAACTCTCTACGATGCCTGGAAGCAATGGGACATCCGCAAAAAAAAGGCTGCGAAAGATCCGGATGAAGTTACTGACTTCAATTTGGCGGACACACGCATTGGGAGCGGCTCCGATCACACCGTTTTTCTGAATTTTGTCGGCATGCCGATGATCGCGTTGCAATTCGATGGGGATTACGGTGTTTATCACTCCATGTACGACGACTTCTACTGGATGAATAAAGTCGGTGATCCTGGCTACCGCTATCACACATTGATGTCGCAGTTGTGGGGCGTCCTGGCTTTGCGTCTGGGTAACGCAGACCTGCTTCCTTTCAACTATGCCAATTACGCGGCCAACGTTCGTCAATTCGTCACGGACATGGCCAAGGGGAAAGATCTAAGCCAGCTTGACCTTAAACCAGTGATGGATGGCATCAACGACTTTGAGGCTTCCGGCAAGAAACTGGATGAATCCATAACGGCTGCGCTTGCAGCAGGTAAACTTGATCCTGCGATGACGATGAAAATTAATCAGGGGTTGATGCAGGCAGAGCGGAATTGGCTGAACCCCGATGGCATCCCAGGGCGTCCATGGTTTAAACACATTTTGTATGGGGCACGCTTTACTTATGCTCATCTTGAACTGCCGGGGCTTACCGAAGCTGTGGAAAAAGGTGATTGGGCAACGGCGCGACAGCAAGCGGAGATTTTGCAACGTGCGCTGGCTAAGAATATCGAGTTACTAAATCAGTTGAATGCGGATTTAGCTGCTGGAAAAAACTAACTGGCGATTCGTATCAGAGCAGTGGCTTCAGCCCTGCCGCTGCATAGAGGAGCTAATTTGGCGCCCCATGGGCGCGGATCGCGCTCACTAGAGCGGATAGCAGGCCTGAAGGCGCTGCCCTGATACGAATCCCCCGAGCAATGCTAACCTTATAGCGTCCTATGATTCTCGACGCACTCCATCGCATCGCCACCCACGGCCAATCGCTGTCACGCGAAGAGGCGCGGGCCGTCATGGCTGAAGTGCTGAGCGGCAAATGCACAGACTCGCAGATTGCAGGGCTGCTGGTGGCGCTGCGCATGAAGGGCGAGACGGTGGAAGAGATCGTCGGATTTGCCGAAGCCATTCGCGCCGCGGCGATTCCTCTCAATCTTCGCAATAACTCCACCGTGGATGTCAGTGACACCGAACGCGATGCGCTGGTAGACACCTGCGGCACCGGAGGCGATACCAGCGGCACCTTCAATATTTCTACTGCTACCGCATTTGTTGTGGCTGGCGCGGGCGTGCGCGTGGCCAAACATGGGAATCGCAGCATCAGCTCGAAATGTGGATCCGCTGATGTGATGGAGGCCCTTGGCGTCAATATCAACCTGCCTCCGGAGCGTTTGGTAGCGTGCCTGAAGGAAGTTGGCATCGCTTTTTTATTTGCGCCGCTTATGCATTCAGCGATGAAGCATGTTCAGACTGCGCGTCGTGAATTGAAGCTGCGTACGATTTTTAACTTGCTCGGCCCGCTGACCAATCCAGCGAATGCTTCGGCGCAAGTTGTCGGTGTTTATTCGGTCGAACTGGTGGAAAAATTGGCGGAAGCACTAAGCATGCTGGGTATCAGACGCGCGCTTGTGGTCCACGGCTTGGATGGGTTGGATGAAATTACCATCACCGGGCCCACTCGCATCGCGGAGGTGCGCGATAGCGAAGTTCATACCTACGAAGTGACGCCTGAGGAATTTGGCATGCCGCGCGCCCGTCTCGAAGACATTTCTGGAGGTGATGCTGCTACCAATGCAGCAATTATTCGCGAAATTTTATCGGGAAAAACATCAGCCCGCCGCGATGTGGTCCTGCTCAATGCTGCAGCGGCATTGGTTGCTGCGGTTAAAGCAACTCATTTAACTGATGCGATCCCGCTTGCGGCACATGCGATTGACTCGGGAGCCGCGAAGAAAAAACTCGACGAGCTCACACTTTTCACCGTGCAAGTCTAGGAAGAAACCATCTGATTATTTCAGCAATCTTATAAGGTAGGCGAACCTATTGCTGCTTCTCGAATTGCACAGCATAACCGGAATCTGGATCACCTATGGTTATGTGTAATTTGTAGGGAGGGTTCTTTCCGTAGAGCATCACTTCGTATGCAAAATCACCTTTGCAGAGGCTATTTGTATCTGCGTTATATATGTTCACCCTGACAACCGAAAAGTTGTCATTCTTGCCCAAACTCCATGAGCCGCGCCCTGAAACTGAACACGGTTTTGTACCTTGATAATCTTCGGGAACATAAACAAATTCTGCTGAGTGGTCGGTCAACAAGACAATTTTGGCAGAGAGATTAACCGGGAAAACATCACTCGTCATTGGCAATTTGATTTGTCGTTTCTGCGAATCTGCATCTATTACATATGTGCCAACAACATCTTTCTCGGAAACCTGATTCGTAACAAATCGATCTGCCCACGGGTCATATTGACACCCGACAAGCAATAGCAAAGCGGTATAGGGTAACAATTTACTGAGAGGGTGTTTCATTTTCCCTTATTTTTTTAGCCGCTCAATCTGTGCAAGGTGATTAATCCCGTGCGTACCCATCTTCTCAACATACTCAGCGACGGTCACATCGCGCTTCAACTCGGGGTGATATGCCGATTTATCTATGTCGCCGGGTTTCAAACGCCGCAGCAGTTGTGCATTGGCGTGACGGTTGAGTCCGTACAGAGCAATAAGCTCGGCAGGAGCAGTTTCCATATACCCAAGGTTGCGAGCCCAATCATCCTGATCCATGGGAGCGAGCACCGGCTTTTTGTCAGCCAGCATTTGGCGCAGACGATAGGCGTACACCACCTCGATGTCCGCGAGATGGCCGAGGATTTCCAGGATGCACCATTTGTCGGGAGATGGTTTGTAACGAAGTATTTTGTCAGAGAGACCAATCACCGCCGCCGCGATTTGTTTTGGGCTTTTCTCCGCGGCGTCGAGGTGGTGTACGCCTATCGTCTGCGCCAAATGCTGGCTGACAAAAAGCCGGATTGTGCGCTCCATAAATAGGAATTTTGGGCTAGCTAGGGTATATGGAAACCTGCCTGCCAACTTTTATTGCTCTGTACGGACTCAACCGTGAGCGCCAATGCACAAGCTGCTAGGCGTTTGAAACCCGGCGAGTTTATAGATAAATCGGCGCTGTCACCCCCGAGTTGAAGCGCGATGTGACCGTCGCTGAGTATGTAAAAAATGGGTACGCGCCGGAATAATCACCTTGACTGAAAGCTAAAAAAATAAGGGAAAATGAAACACCCTCTCAGTAAATAACCTCTATACCACTTTGCTATTGCTTGTCGGGTGTCAATATGACCCGTGGGCAGATCGATTTGTTACGAATCAGGTTTCCGAGAAAGATGTTGTTGGCACATATGTAATAGATGCAGATTCGCAGAAACGACAAATCAAATTGCCAATGACGAGTGATGTTTTCCCGGTTAATCTCTCTGCCGAAATTGCTGCTGTTGACCGACCACTCAGCAGAATTTGTTTATGTTCCCGAAGATTATCAAGGTACAAAACCGTGTTCAGTTTTCAGGGCGCGGCTCATGGAGTTTAGGGGCAAAATAACAACTTTTTCGGTGCTGGGGTACTCTATAACGCAGATACAAATAGGCCTCTGCAAAGGTGATTTTGCCATTCGAAGGGGGGTACGGAAAGAACCCTTCCCTCCAGAATTACACATAACCAGTAGGTAATCCGGATTCCCCGGTTATGCTGTCATTCGAGAAGCAGCAATAGGTTCGCCTCCTTATAAGATTCTGAAATAATCAGATGGTTTCTTCCTAGACTTCCACGGTGAAAAGTGTGAGCTCGTCGAGATTTTTCTTCGCGGCTCCCGAGTCAATCGCAGTGCTCCGCGAGCGGGATCGCATCAGTTAAATGGGTTGCTTTAACCGCAGCAAGAATCCGATCCCGCTCGTGAGCGGGACCACATCGCGGCGGGCTGATGTTTTTTCCCGAGATAAAATTTCGCGAATAATTGCTGCGTGGTAGCGGCGTCACCTCCACTTGTCTTCGAGACGGGCGCGCGGGGGGCCAAATTCCTCAGGCGTCACTTCGTAGGTATGAACTTCGCTATCGCGCACCTCCGGGCTGAGAGTGGGCCCGGTGGCGGTCCCCTCGTCCAACCCCCCCGTGGACCACAAAAAAGCATCTGAGATACCCGGCGTGCTCTTTGCTTCCGCCAATTTTTCCGCCGGTTTTTTTTCGACCGAATAAACACCGACAACTTGCGCCGAAGCATTCGGTAGATTGGTCAGCGGGCCGAGCAAGTTAAAAATCGCACGCAGCTTCAATTCACGACGCGCAGTCTGAACATGCTTCATCGCTGAATGTATAAGCGGCGCAAATAAAAAAAGCGATGCCAACTTCCTTCAGAGTCCCAAACGCTCCGGAGGCAGGTTGATATTGACGCCAAGGTCCATCAGAGAAGCAGATCCACATTTCGAGCTGATGCTGCGATTCCCATGTTTAGGCCGCTGGCGCACGCCCGCGCCAGCCGCAACAATGCGGTAGCAGTAGAAATATTGAAGGTGCCGCTGGTATCGCCTCCGGGTGTGGGCGGGGGTCTGCTGCAGCGCGTCGCGTTCGGTGTCACTGACATCCACGGTGGAGTTATTGCGAAGATTGAGAAAGGAATCGCAGCCGCGCGAGAGGCCAAATCGGGGACACTCCACCGTCTCAGGGGCCTTGCGCAGCGCCGCCGGCAGCCCTGCGATCTGCGAGTCTGTGGGGGTCCGCTCAGCACTTCAGCCATGACGGCCCGCGCCTCTTCGCGTGACAGCGATTGGCCGTGGGTGGCGATGCAATAGAGTGGGGAGAGAGTCATAGGACGCTATAAGGTTACCGTATTGCTCGAGAGATGGTCTGATTAGGGCAGCGCCTTGGGGCCTACTATGCCGCTCTAGTGAGCGCGATCCGGGGCCGTGGGCGCCAGAGTCACTCCTCTGTGAGCGGCAGGGCTGAAGCCGCTGCTCTGATACGAAATTGGAAGAAAATTTTTTCCAGCAGCTAAATCCGCATTAGATCGATTAGTAACTCGATATTCTAAGCCAGCCGCACGTTGCAAAATCTCCGCTTGCTGTCGCGCCGTTGACCGATCACCTTTTCCACAGCTTGGGTAAGCCCCGGCAGTTCAAGATGAGCATAAGTAAAGCATGAAGCATACAAAATGTGTTTAAACCATGGACGCCCTGGGATGTCATCAGGGGTTCTGCCGATTCCGCTCTGCCTGCATCAACCCCTGATTTAATTTTGATCGTCATCAGCAGGATCAAGTTTACCTGCTGCAAGCGCAGCCCCGTTATGGATTTCATCCAGCTTTTGCCAGGAAGCCTCAAAGTCGTTGATGCCATCCATCACTGTATAAGGTCAAGCTGGCTTAGATCTTTCCCCTTGGCCATGTCCGTGACGAATTAGACAAACGTTGGCCGCGTAATTCGGCGATTAGTTAAAAGGCCACGGTCTGCGTTAGCCCAGACGCAAAGCCAGGGACGACTCCCCCACAACTGCGACATCAATGTGTGATAGCGGTAGCCTGGGTCGCCGACTTTATTCATCCATGAGAAGTCGTCCGTACATGGAGTGATAAACACCGTAATCCCCATCGAATTGCAACACAATATAGGCAGTGCCGAGAAATTCAGAAAACGGGGTGATCGGAGCCGCTCCCAATGCGTGTGTCCGCCAAATTGAAGTCAGTAACTCATACAGAATTTGCGCAGCCTTTTTTTTGCGGAGATGTCCCATTGCTTCCAAGCATCAGTGAGGAGTTTGTTGACGCCGGATGAGACATATTATGGCTCTGCTTCTACCAGGCATTTTGGAGTGAGTGACCCACCGCACTGCCAGGCCGAAGTTGGGGCCCGATGGGGATGAATCAAGACCTGATGTAAGCCACTGCCTTCCTACGCAGATCATCAGCAAACTGCTCACCCATTCCGTGGAGCCAGAGTCAGCCCCCGACTTCCTCTGCATACCCCAGCGGGAAAAATAATAGTGCGGCGTGGACGACGGGGGGGGGGGTGCATGGATGATGGAGAAGAGAGAGAGAGAGAGAGAGAGAGAGAGAGAGAGAGAGAGAGAGAGAGAGAGAGAGAGAGAGAGAGAGAGAGAGAGAGAGAGAGAAAGAAAGCAAGGGAGGGAGGGAGGGGAGGGGAGGGGAAGGAAGGGAGGCAAAGTGAGAGAGAGAGAGAGAGAGGAAGAA
>CAWBXL010000034.1:0-39013 GCA_963792305.1 uncultured Acidobacteriaceae bacterium
ACCATCAACAGCCGGCAGGAATCGATGCACGATAAACTGCTCGAACTTACCGACGGGCTGGGTCCCGATGTGATCAATCGAAAGCCATTGGTTTGCCGGAGACGTTCCGCGCTGCGGTGGAAGAAGTCGTTCACCGGCCGGGTAGTGTATATCGGATACGCGAAAGAGGCGGTGGCTTACGAGACGCGTCTGTTTGTGCAAAAGGAACTCGACATTATGGGTTCACGCAATGCACTGCCGGAAGATTTTCGTCAGGTGATCCGCATGCTCGGAAACCATCTTCCTGTCGAAGATGCCGTCAGCATCGTCGCGCCGATTGAAGAGGCACCAAGTCTTCTGCGTGCCTGGACGGAAAACCCGGCACGTTTCACGAAGATCATGGTCACGATGGATTGACTGATTCCATCCTCGTTTTCTCGCTAAAACGAATGCGAAATGTGTAGGCATACTTGCCGGGAGCCTGCTCAGGAAGCTTGATGTGCAGGCCGTCGGACTTGGTCTCAAAGGAAACTTTTGCGTCGGAGCCCAGCAGATCGACAGATTCGACGGCCCGCTCCCCCGCCGCTCCAGTTCCAACCGAGTGAATTACTGCTTCAGGCTTAGCTGGCCAGCCAAGTTCGATCGCGTAGAGAACATCGCCTTTGGCAGTGAAACGGAAATCAGCGGGCGTGTACGGCCGTGTATTGGTGTCGTTAAATGATCATTCCACTACCTGGGTCGGCCCCTCTCCAAAAGTTTTCCAGGGACGTGTGCCATAAATGGCATCGCCATTCACCTTCAGCCATGAACCCACGTCGCGCAGCACCTGCTGCACTTCGTCCGGAATCGTCCCATCCGAGCGTGGCCCAATGTTCATCAGCAGGTTGCCATTTTTGCTGACCACGTCGACCAGTTGGTGCACGATAAACTCTGGTGTTTTGAAAGTGTCATTCTCGATATAGCCCCACGACTTGTTGCTCACTGAAGTGTCCGTTTGCCAATACTGCGGACGAATGCCCTGCGAGTTGGCCGCGCTCGATATCCAGCACCGCCGAATCTTCGTGCATGGCGTAGTCCTTGTAGGTGATCACCCCCACGGGGCGCTATTATTTTTGAGTGAATAGTTGTAGTAGAACGAGGCAAAGCGGGCAAGGTCCGCCCGCACCGAAGATTGTCCGATCCACCAGTCAAAGAAGACGACATCAGGTTGGTATTTCTCGAATGATTTCCGCCGAGCGCGCTAGCCAGTCGTGGGTCCACTCCGGGGAAACATAGGTGAAATCGTTGTTGAGTGGCGTGCTTCTTTTGTTAGTTAGCCAAGTGTGGGCCGGCCCGTAGAAGCGCCGCGTATTTCGGATCGTTGATGTCGGAGCGGAATTCGCGCCCTACTCCCAAAAAGAAGTTGTGCTCGACGCGGTGGGACGATGCGCCCAAGTGCAGGCCCTCGGCGCGCACGGCCTTAGCCAGATCGCCGACCAGGTCGCGATGCGGACCCATCTTTACTGCTGTCCAGTCGGAGAGTCCGCTGTCATACATAGCGAAACCCGTCGTGGTGTTCAAACACCGGCACCACATATTTCGCGCCAGCTTCTTTGAACAAGCCGCGCCCATGCCGCTGGATCGAAATGTCTCCGCTTTGAACATGGGGATGAAATCCTTGTAGCCGAATTTGTCCTGCGTACCATAGGTTGCGACGTGGTGCTTGAATTCTGCCGAACCCTGGTCTGTACATCTGCCGCGGATACCATTCGCTGCCGAAAGCGGGCACGGAGAAAACGCCCCAGTGAATGAAGATGCCGAACTTCGCGTCCTTATACCAATCCGGGACCTGGTAGGTTTCGAGCGATTGCCAGTCCGCCCGGTAAGGGCCGTCGTGATTCACCTGATCTACTTCCTTCAGGATGGCGGAGCGTTGGGCATCGTATTTGTAACTGGCTTTTTGCCATGCCTGGTCAATGGCGGCAGGATCCACGGATTTTGTCGGAGCTGTCGGATCGGAGGAAGTCTGGCCCACCAACCCAAGCGGAGCCAGAGCTACTGCGCCGAGCAGCGATAGTTGGACGGCAAGACGGCAAAAAGAGGTACAGCGCATTTTTAGAATCATCAGGGATTCCTTTATTCGCGGATCAATGTTACATTCATGCCGATAGTTATATTAAAACTTCTACGGTAAAGTAAACGATAACGTATATACTCCCCTGACCGACATCTCAAGAATTATCATCTTTAATTTTGGGAAGAACTCGATGACAAAGCGCTATTGCTTGACGCTGGATTTGAAAAACGATCCCAAGCTGATCGCCGAATATAAGGAATACCATGCGCAGGGAAGGGCTTGGCCGGAGATTACAAAGAGCATTCGTGACGCCGGAATCGAGGACATGGAAATCTACCTCCTCGGCACGAGGATGTTCATGATCATGGATGTAAATCAGCATTTCTCATTCGAAACCAAAGCCAATGCCGATCGCCTGAATCCCAAAGTTCAAGAATGGGAGAAATTAATGTGGAAATTCCAACAGCCTTTACCTCAAGCGGGGCCCGGTGAGAAGTGGATGTTGATGGAGAAGATTTTCAAACTGTAGGCAATACTAACGCTGGTTTCTAGCCTCGCATCCTAACCTTCGAAGGTACAGATTTTGTCCCGCGCCTTTGCGTCGATCGGCGCACAATTAGTTTTGGCTGGAGCACGACCATTTCTGGTTTGGGATGAACTTTTGTTTTCAGAATTGCCAGCGTAAGACGGGCGGCTTCCTCCCCAATTTGCCGGCTGTGCTGGTCAATACTGGAAAGCGGGACCTGTAGAGAATCGTCATAGTGCAGATTTCCGCAACCGATCACGGCAATATCTTCCGGGATGCGAAGGCCCTGTTCCAGAGCGTAATTCATGGCGCCCATCGCCAGTGGATCATTGAAACAGAACACACCGTCAGGCCTTGACTTGAGGCTCAATAGTTGGCGCATGGCTTCCGCGCCTCGCTGTTTAGTTTCAATGTCTCCTTTAAGTTCAGTAATGATGTAATCGTCAGCAATCTTCAATCCGGTTTTCGCCAGTGCCTGCTTGTAGCCATTGAGGCGACGCATGCCCGTGCTCGTTTCCGGCCCGCGAATATGAGCGATTTTCTTGCAGCCGATATCGATGAGGTGCTGGGTGGCCAGTCTTCCCACGGCTTCATCGTCTACCCCTACGAAATTCGCAGAAAGGCCGGGCAAGATACGATCAATCAAAATATACGGAGTCTTTTGTTTTTCGATGCGAAAGAAGAGATCTACATTTGCGCGGCACGAGGCAATGATCAAGGTATCAAGACGGCGTGCCAACAATTGCTTGATCTCCTGTTCCTCAATATCAGGATCTTCTTCCGACGAGGAAATGATCAGATAGTACCCGCTTGCTCTCAGGACATCTGAAAGAGACTTGGCGATTTCAGCGAAAAAGGGATGGAGCAGGTCTGGAACCACCAAGCCCACTAAATAAGTTCGTCCGGTGACCAGGCTGCGTGCCGCCAGGTTTGGCTGATAATCAAGTTCTTTCACCCGCGCTAGAACTCGCTCGCGGGTTTCGTCTCCCACATCGGGTTGATTGCGCAGAACTTTGGAAATGGTGATAACAGATAGTCCAAGGTCACTGGCAATGTCCTTCATTCGTATACTCATAGGTGGTCACACAGTATAAAAGACATTTCTTTGCGGCTGATTTGCGTCTTCCGCATCAACACACAAGTTTTCCAGCCCGTCGTAGTATGACTCGTTGACATCGTTAACGGTAACGATATTGTCCCATCGGGTAGAGATGCTTTGGTGTCCCTCGAATCAGCCCGACTTTGAACCTCAACAGACTACCACCGACCAAACCTATGAATACTTCTACAACCGGGTCAACGCCCACTAGGCTTTGAAGGCCGGCAACGGCGGTTTCTTTCGCACGGCCGATGGCAAAAACTTTGCCCTCACTTTCGCATTGATCACCTCACTGTTCCTGCTCTGGGGTTTCTGCAACGGGATGATTGACATCCTCAACAAGCATTTCAGGACACGCTCCACATCAACAAGGAGCAGTCCGGCCTGGTGCAGGCTGCCAACTATCTGGCGTATTTCCTGATGGCGATCCCGCCGGCATGATCGCGAAAAGATTCGGCTACAAAGGTGGGATCCTTGTGGGGCTGACGTTGATCGCTGCCGGCGCCTTCTGGTTCATTCCAGCGGTCAACATCGGCACCTACTGGGCGTTTCTGCTGGGTCTGTTTGTGATTGCTGCGGGTATGACTTGCCTGGAAACAATCGCCAATCCTTACGCAACAGTACTCGGGCCACCTGAAAGTGGGCCGACGCGCATTAACATCGCCCAGACTACCAACGGTCTGGGTTCGATCTCGGGCCGATTGTTGGCGGGTACTTTGTTTTTGCCGGTGCCGGTGGGGCCAATGCTAATGCTGGTTTGACAACTCCGTATATCGGCATTGGGATTTTTGTGGTTTTGCTGATTGTCATCTTTGCAATATCGAATGTCCCGGACTTGCACGCGGAGGATGAAAGTCGAGTAGCGGCGGCCGGAAACGACCGGCTTAAGCCCACGCCTGGACAACTGGCCGGGGTCGCCATCGTTTTGGCCGCGGTCTGCGGGTTGCTGTACTTCTTCATCGCTCCGATCCTCCAGTTGTTGTGGGCACTGATGCATATGAACGAGGCGTTGTTCCAGCCGGTGAAATATGGCCTGCTGATCGCCTCCTTTGCGGCTGCTTTCCTTGTCGTCTCCAGGAACTGGGACTTGTTCCGACGCAAACATTTCACCCTGGGTGTGGCCGCCCAGTTTTTTTATGTTGCGGCACAAACCGGTATTTTCAGCTTCTTCGTGAACTACGTGCTGGAGAATGATCCCGGAGTCACCCGCTTGCAGGCAGCGCGCTGGCTGGGTGTCATCGGATTTCTGTTGTTCACAGTCGGCCGCATGTGTGGCAGCGCCGTGATCAGTCAGGTAAAGCCGGACCGTGTGCTCGCAGCCTATTCAGCCATGAATGTGGTGCTGATCGCCATCGCGATTGGCGGCGGTAAAACTGGAATGTATGCGATGTTCACTTCGTTTTTCTTTATGTCGATAGGGTTCCCAACGATCTTCGCCCTGGGCATCCGCGGGTTAGGCGAGCATACCAAGTTCGGCTCATCACTGATTGTGATGTCCATCGTGGGTGGCGCCATTGCGCCGCCCTTCATGGGCCACATCGCGGACCAGCACTCCATGCGCACCGGTTTTGTAGTGCCGCTTGTTTGCTTTGTATTCGTGGCTCTCTACGGACTCACGTGGGCAAAGCTCATCAGGCAGGACGCATCTGCTGGCGCCGATGCTTTGTAGCTGAACCGAGTCGTACCAGAAAATTGCGATAACACAGCAATCAGGCAGCAAGCGCCATTACCAGAAATATGTTGCTACCACGGTCGGCGAACCGGGAATGTCGTTGACAACATTTGTGTGTATCACAAGCTGCAGATTCTTCTTACTCCAGTCCTTGGGTGCGTTCTTTACAAAAGTTGCGAAAAGCTGCGGATCGGTGACGAAATCACCTGCCGCCCGAGTGCCCGTGTGATCAAGCCCCGCGATCGTGACCAGAACAGCTCCTGTTTTTGAATCCAGGACGCGGGAAATAATTGCGTAGTCCTCGCTGAACTTTTCGCCGGAAAACTTTGGCCACCAGGAACGTGACGCATCATAGCGGTCGCGAACATGCATTTCCGCGGTGTCACCGCCCTCGAAGACGAAACGGAGATTGTCGGTCATGTTGAGCGTCCAATCGTTGTTGAACGCCCCAATCAAAACTGCCGAACCCTCGCGCAAATCTCCGAAAGAGAGATCACTTCCGAAACGGAGATCGTAAGCATGATGGCGCGAGGTCAATAGCGAAGAAATCTGCGCGGTTGCCGAGGCATCTCCGACCGTCAGATAGGTGTCCTTGACGGGAACGAAATCTGCACTGGTAAGAGCCTTCAGATCCTCCCTCGGGACAAGCAACTCTAGATTGGGAGTGGCGTCTTCTGTATGCGGGTGGCTTTTTCTATATCGCGCTCGGGCTTCCCGCGACAAGATATAAACCCGATTGCTGCCCGTGCATATGAGCGACGGTTTTGAATCTTGCAAAACTGGAGCCCAGAACAAGTCGAACGGGGTCGCGGCGCGGAAAGCAGGGCCCCGAAACAGCGCTAGACCAGTCAACGCCACGGCTACGCATGCGGCAAGCACAACAATGGGCCATAAACGATTGGGTTTACCAAGGCCGGTGTTCAGGGCCTCTTTGGATGCCTGGGTGGGGACAAGTGTTTCAGGTTGAAGTTGAACCAACTTGGCCGGCACAGGAGCCGAAGGCAAGGGAATCTCTGAGAGGTGGAACTGCGCTTTGTACGATCCTGTTGGAATCTCGATTTTCCACTGGATCGGTTCATGGTGCGCCTGATAGTACTGGGCCAATCTTTTTCTGACATCGGCAGCGCGAAGCCGCACCACCGGGTCTTCGGCAGCGTCGTAGTCCGGCGCCCGCCCGAACACTTCAATTCCGATAACACGTTCACGAAGTGAACCATCAGAGGCCGCTAGGCTGTGCTCAATGATGTAACGAAACAAATCCTGGCACTGGCGGCTGGTCCGAAAGGGGGAGCTCCGCAGAATGTCTTCCAGCAAGCCTTCGATTTGGGGTCTGGTTGGAAGCGAAACAGGATCAAGCAGCGAATTGTGTTGAGTGGCCATAGAAGAACCCACAAGTCTTTCAACGTTATGAATCAAGAAGTGAACGGTATATTACCGCTAAAGGTAGCGGTATCCCAGAGTTTTATCTATATTTGTAACCCATTGTCAATACAAGATTTGTCTGGGTAAGGCACCGGTAATTTACCGCAGGCAACCTAGACACGAAGACGGATTCAGCATATCCCCTAGACACCGACGCCCTGAAGCGCCTGAGTAGCCGTGTAGCTTCGTGAAACCGGGGTTGCTCCAGGGGGCGGCAATCAAGGAGTCTTCGCACATGTCCAAACTTTGGAACCTTTCCCTACTTCTGTTTCTAGCCGTTTTGGTGTTCGTGGCCGGTACGGCCGTTCCCATCGCATATGGCCAGACATTGGCTTCCTCGGCTGCGTTTTCGGGGTTGGTTTCAGATCCCTCGGGCGCTCGGGTAGCCAACGCCACTGTTACCTTAAGCAATTTGGAAAAAGGAATCACGCGAACCTTCAAGACCAGCGATGAAGGCAACTTCTCCTTCTCGCTGTTGCCAGCGGGAACCTATGTCCTGACCGTCGAGGCGGCGGGTTTCAAAACATTCAAGCAACAAGCTCTTACACTCGAAGTTGGTCAGTCTGGAACCGAAGACATCGCACTGACCATAGGCTCAAGCGAACAGGTTCTGGTGACAGAAACGGCCCCGCTGCTTCAGACCGACAACGCCAATATCGGCCAGGAAGTGTCGGCCAAGCAGATCACTGAATTGCCGTTGAACCTTCGCAACGTCTTTAACTTTGTAGAGTTGAACTCCTCGGTCAACAATTTGTCGCAAAGGCAGACCATTTCGTCGAGCGGAGCGCAAGGCTCCGCCGATCAGGATGTCTCATTCTTTAACTTCGGCGGCGGCTACTTCGGCACGACGGCATTCCTGCTAGACGGCGCGTGGGACGCAAGCGAAGGCTGGGGCGGCGTGATTTATGTTCCGTCCCCGGACAATGTGCAGGAATTCAAAGTCCAGCAGAATTCGTTCACCTCGCAATACGGTTGGAGCACCGGAAACGTGATCAATGTTGTGACCAAATCCGGAAGCAGCCGTTTGCACGGAGATGTGTACGATTATTTGCGCAATGGCGCACTCGATGCGAACAACTACTTCAACATCGTGAATGGCAACCCGCGCCCGAATTCACACCGTAATCAGTTTGGAGTTGCGGTCGGAGGCCCCGTATACATTCCGGGTGTCTACAAGCAAACGGACAAGACCTTCTTCTTCTTCAACTTCGAGGGTCACAGGGACCATAACGCTGGGCAGGCATCCGGCACCTCACCATTGCCAGCTTTTCGCACGGGAGACTTCTCGGCGCTGTTGGGCGCTCAAGTCGGAACTGACGGGCTGGGCAGGCCGATCCACACCGGGCAGATTTATGACCCTTACAGCACCCGCCTCGTGGGAGGGAACGAAATTCGCGATCCTGTTCCGGGAAATAATCTTGCGACGTACACTTCTCCGTTTGTGCCCGGCGGTGCGGGGAACTTGATCAATGCCATCGGGCAGAAGCTGATTAATTTCTATCCGACGCCGCTCACTAGTGCCTTAACCGACAATTGGAGCGCATCGGGTCTGCTGGCTGATTATTCGAACGAGTACAGTGGTCGCATCGATCACAACTTCAGCGACAAGACGCGACTCTACGGACGATTTTCTTACAAGAAGGAATACAAAGATCAAAATGCTCCTTTCTACGGCGCAAGTGATCCCGCCGGCCCAGGGCAGCGAAATCCGAACAACCGCTGGAACGTCGGCGTCGGCCTAAGCCAGGTGTTCACTCCCACCTTCACCATGAGCGTCAATCTTGGCGGGATGAAATGGGTGGAGGGCAACGACGTGCAGAGCAATGGATTCCAAGCCTCGTCCCTGGGATTGCCGAGTTTCATCGACAGCAACTCGCCGCAGTTTCCAATTATCACCGTGGCTGGCAACAATTATCTTCCGGAAGGGCCAATTCAAGGCGCCGGACAGGGTGCATTTCCTCGCTCCTCTGCCACCGGGTCAGTGGACTTTGTAAAAGTGAAGGGAGCGCACCAACTGTCTTTCGGATATATGGGCATCGCAACGGATGAAAACGGCGGTCGTTTCCATTTCACGACCTTCAATTTCAACAACCTCTTTACCGAGGGGCCAGATCCCGTGAATCCGACAGCGGGGACTGGCGATTCGATTGCGTCGATGCTTATGGGACTTTCTACCAGCAGCGGCTGCGTTAACGGTAATCCGTGCAACACCGGTATTTCCATTTCGCAAGTGAGCCGTACCTGGTTCCACGGAGTGTATTTGCAAGACGACTGGAAAGCTACGCGCAAGCTCACTCTCAATATGGGGCTTCGCTGGGAAGTCCAGCGTCCGGTGACAGATCGTTTCAACCGGCAGGCTTCGTTTGATTACAACGCCATCAATCCCATCAGTACCGCCGTTGGTCAAAACTATACGGGCGCTCTCCAATTCGCCACCTCCAGCAATCGCGGGCTGTTCAACACGAATTACAAGAATTTTGCTCCCAGAGTCGGTTTTGCTTATCAACTCATGCCGAAGCTAGTGATGCGGGGCGGCTATGGACTCTTCTATCCACCCACGTTCCGGGGCGATGGCCCGGCACCGGGATTTAGCTCTGATACTCCCTATGTATCTTCGACCGACGGCGGGTTAACTCCGGCAAATACCTTGAGTACGGCATATTCAGGAGGGCTCATACCTGTTGTTGGTAGCTCCTTGGGCGGCTTGACCAATGTTGGTTTCAGCGTCAATGCGGTCAACCCGAGCCGCAAGACCTACTATTTTCAACAGTGGATGTACGGATTCCAATATGCGCCTACGTCCAATGACGTAATCGACATCACCTACGTGGGAAACCATGGGGTTCATGTGGTTGACGGGGGCCTCAATCTCAATCAACTCGATCCCAGTTTTCTCTCGATGGGTGCCGCGCTAGACAATCCTGTGCCAAATCCGTTCTTCGGCCATATTACTTCGAGCGGCTGCGGTCTTGCTAATCCGACAATTGTGCAGGGCCAACTGCTCAGGCCGCATCCCGAATTCTGCGACATCACCGAGGGCCAGGATCCGGCAGGCGGTTCGCACTATAACGCGCTGGACGTGAATTACACGCACCGGTTTTCGCAAGGGCTCACGTTGTTGGCGTCCTACACCTTTTCGAAATTCATCGATAACGTTGGAGGACCCGATGGCTGGGCCAATTCCTCTGGCGAAAATATTCGTAACGTCTACAATCTGGCCGCAGAGAAGTCGGTCGATGCGACCGACACTCCTCATAGCTTAGTTCTGAGCTACGTGTACGAGCTGCCCGTTGGAAAAGGGAGAAAGTACGCCTCAGGGATGAATGGAGTGTTGAACACTATTTTAGGTGGCTGGCAGACTTCCGGGGCAGTGACCTTGAAGCAGGGCTTTCCGCTCAGCATCGGCGTCGCTAACCTCAACGAATTCGGGTTGGGCCAACATGTCAATGTTGTAGGTGATTATCATCTTGCTAATCCAAGCCGCACTGAGTGGTTCAACACGGCGGCATTCGCAGCCCCCGGGAAGGGGGATCTGGGGGATGCTCCACGATACTTTTCGGATCTGCGTGCACCCAACTATAAAAATTGGGACATGAGTATTCAGAAATATTTCCCAATTCAAGAGCGGTTCCGACTCCAGTTCCGTCTGGATATGTTCAACGCTTTCAACCACCCCAACTTCTATAGTCCTAACACAACCTTCGGACCGCCTGGATCTGGATTTGGGACGATTACCCAAGCATGGACGCCGAGGCAAATGCAGGCAGCGCTCAAGTTTTACTGGTGATGCGTGAGGAAAATCAGGGTTGTTGTAGTTGTCTGCTGTTGGGTGATGTACGTTTCAGCGGAGAACGCATTCGCGCAACAACCCAATCCATTTGAATCGCTCCTGGCCTCGGCGCAAGATGCCCAGGCCAGGAGCGATTTTCAGTCTGCCGCCAAGTTTTACCAGCGGGCCATGAGCCTCCATCCAGAGATTCCCGAACTCAAGGCCAATCTCGGGCTGATGTACTACCAGATAGGAAATGACCAACAAGCTATCGAATCTTTTCAGCAGGCGCTTCGCCTAAAGCCGGGTTTGTTTGTCCCTAATCTTTTTCTTGGACTTGAATATGTGAAGCTGAAGCGTTTCAGCGAAGCCATTCCTTACCTAAAACGAGCGGAGCTAGGGAAACCCAATGACGTGCAGGCGCAACTCGCTCTTGGGCAAGCTTACGTAGGCAGCGGAAAGACGCGTCTCGCGAGCGCCGCATATTCGCATGCTGTAGAGCTTGCCCCGGAAAACGCAGACACCTGGTATCACCTCGGCGTGAGCTATCTCGAGCAAGTGGAAGGCGATGCGCGTGCCCTGCTGACCAGGCATAAGGACTCCGCTTACGTCCAGATGCTAATGGCCGAGGCATTCGCGGAGCAGCGGGCATTCATTCAGGCTGACGAAGCATACAAAAATGTGCTGGCTCTTCCTAAATTTCCATCGGGTGTACATGCAAGATATGGCTTTGTCCTTATCAACCGGCATGACTCAGCCGGTGCAGAGCGGGAATTAGGTGCTGAGCTTGCTGCGAATCCTGGGTCCCTGATGGCAAAACTCGGCATGGCGCGGTTGTGTGTGGAACAAGGCGCCACTGGTCAAGCCGCGAAGGAAATCGGAGACATATGGAAGGCGGACGCAGGTTTTCTGCGCGCAAACATTTCTTTGTTCAACTCTGGACTGGCCCGGACAAAGCGTGCGGAGCTCCAGACCACTTGGGATGATCTGCAAACAGCGGGCGCGATTCCGCAAGAAGCAGTGGCCCTTTTTCGTAATTCGGCTGCGGATCTGCCGCGAGGGCTGGAAAAAGACGTCAGTCCTGCGCCAACTGGCAAAACACCCGCCGCTACTCCCGCGAATCTCTACGCGAGCGGTAGCTATGGAGAATGCAGTAGTGTACTCGCTTCCCGAGTGCAACAGCTTTCGGCAAAGGACCTCGATCTACTCGCCTCGTGCGCATATTTGACTGGTAATTATTCCAATGTCTTGAAGGCCGCGACGAGATTGGCTTCCAACCCCGTAACTGAAGCCGAGGGACTGTACTGGGAAACCAAAAGCGCACAGGAACTGGCCACCCAATCTTTCGCGCGAGCGAGCGCAATGGACTCCGATTCCCCTAAATTGCATGTCCTGTTAGGCGACATCTATCGTCAGTTAAAAAATCTTCCCGACGCCGAACAGGAATACCGCAAGGCGTTAGCTCTGCGACCGGAGGATACCGGTGCGCAATTCGGTTTGTCCCTCGCTTTGCTTGCAGCGGGGCAGGTTGATGAGGCTTTGAGTCTGGCGCAGGCGGCATTGCAAAAAAATCCAGACGACCCGGAACTGAATGCCGTGATGGGCGAGATTCTCTGTGCTCGCGGTGACTTCGCAGGCGCGGAATCACACCTGAAAAAAAGCTTCAATACTAAGCCGGAGTTTGTTCCGCGCGTTCACGCGCTGCTCGGCAAGGTGTACGCGCAGACGGACCGGACCCAGCAGGCGATCGCAGAGTTCAAGCTGGCGCTGGTGGGCGATAAGGACGGCACGGTCCATTATCAGATTGGACGGCTTTATTTAAAGCTGGGAGATCGCGACTCAGCCAATGAGGCCTTTGCCGTGTCTGAGCAAATGCGGAGGCAGGGGTTGGCGCGCGCAGCTGTCGCCTTGCAGCAAGGGGCAAACGATACCGAATAAAAATCAGTGAAACTTTCCGCCGGTCATGGCGACGAGGCAAACCAGATTCTGTAGGGATTAAGAAAGGACACCAGTACAACCGAGCCAAATGACGAAATCTTACTGTATTGCTCTGCTCTCCCTTCTCGCTGCTTCCACAATGTGGGCTGCCGACGCGGCTCAATTTGCCATTAAGGGATCGCATCAGGATTCCAATGGTGTCACGCTGCAAACTGTGGGCGGCGCCATGCGGATTGAAGCCTGTGGCGACCGCATTATTCACGTTGTCTCGAGTCCGACAGCGGAATTTCCCAGCCCCAGGGTGCCGGTCGTCACAGAACCGTGTCACGCGAGCAATGTAGTCGTGAAAGCGAGTAAGAAAGATGTGAAGGTCTCCACCGCGGAGGTTACGGTTTCTATCGATACTACGACAGGCGCGGTAAGTTTTCTGTCGAAGGATGGACAGACCGTGCTGGCAGAAGCAAAGGGCGGCGGAAAGGCCTTCGATGTGCCGGCTCTGGCGGAAATGAAAACCTGGCAGATCCAGCAAACTTTTGTCTCGCCTCCCGATGAAGCCCAGTATGGACTGGGACAGCATCAGGAAGGAATTTTCAACGTTCGCGGAGTTCCCATCCGCCTGCACCAGGCAAACACCAACATCTCGGTTCCGTTCATGCTGTCGAGCAAGGGATATGGCCTGCTCTGGAACAATCCGTCGCTGACGGATTTCAATCCAGCCGATCAGGCAATCGCCATCGATCCGGCCACTGGTAAAGGAAAATTCACCACCGGAGCGAAAGGCAGTTATGGCTTCCTGCTGGCCAGCGACAACAAAGATCAGCTTGTGGTGGATGTGAACGAAAAGCACGTGATTGATTTAGTGAACATGTGGACTCCAACAACCGGCTCGGGGACGGTGGATCTGGAGGCGAACAAGGAGTATGAAGTCACCGCACGCGGCGGTCCTGGAGGAGTTCAGTTGGCCGTGCGTCCACCGCAGAATACGACGACCTTCCGGTCCGAGGTCGGACAAGCGATTGATTACTACTTCTTTTATGGCCCAGCATTGAATCAGGTCATCGCAGATTATCGGCAGCTCACCGGGGAAGCGCCGCTGTTCCCCAAGTGGGCCTATGGATTCTGGCAGTGCCGCGAGCGGTATCACAACCAGAAAGAAATCCTCGACGTTGGCATGGAGTTCCGCAAACGCAAGCTTCCAGTGGACGCCTTGGTACAGGACTGGCAGTATTGGGGCAAATACGGCTGGAACGCGATGAAGTTTGACGAGAGCATCTACCCTGATCCGAAGGGGATGATGGAGCAGTTTCATGCCATGGATGAGCATGTGCCGATCTCGGTGTGGTCGAGATTCGGAGAAGATTCGGATGTTTATAAACGCATGAGTTCGAAGTCCCTGCTGGTTCCGGGAACGCCCTGGATGGATTTTTTCAATCCTCAAGCGCAGACTGCTTTTTGGGCTGAGCTCAACACTGGGCTCTTCGCTCTAGGAATGGATGGCTGGTGGATGGACGCGTCCGAGCCCGAGTTCGACATTCTCAAAGGCCGTCAGACCTTTCTGGGCAGCGGAGAGTCGGTGCGCAACGCATATCCTCTTTATGTCACGAAGGCGATTTATGAAGGCCAGCGCGCAACCACAGACCGCAAGCGGGTGGTGATCTTTACCCGCTCCGCATACACGGGACAACAGAAAAACGCGGCCATCTCATGGTCCGGCGACATCTCCGCGAACTGGATTACTTTCCAGCGTCAAATCCCAGCGGGACTGAACTTCAGCATGTCCGGACTTCCGTATTGGACGACCGACGGTGGCGGGTTCTTCCGCCCGAAAGATCAGTACACGAACGAGGCCTATCACGAACTTCTGACTCGCTGGTTCCAGTACGCCGCCTTTTCTCCCATCTTTCGCGTACACGGTTGGATTTCAAATGCCGAGATTTGGAACTACGGTCCGCAGTTCCTGGACGTCGCTACACAGTATGATGAGTTGCGCTATCACCTACTTCCGTACATTTATTCTTCCGCCTGGGGTGTGACGAACAAAGGCGAAACTCTGATGCGGGCACTGCCACTGGAATTTTCGTCGGATGCGGGAGCTCGTGCCGTTTCCGATCAGTTCATGTTCGGTTCGGCCTTGCTGATCAATCCTGTGACCACGGAGGGTGCCAAGCAGCGGACGGTTTATCTTCCCGCTGGCAGCAGCTGGATTGATTTCTGGACTGGCAAACGCGCAAGCGGAGGCCAGAACATCACAGCCGAAGCTCCTCTCGAAACGATCCCCATCTACGTCCGCGCCGGTTCGATTGTGCCTTATGGCCCGCTGGTGGAATCGGCGGCTGGCAAGCCGGATCCAATTGATCTACGCGTTTACGCCGGAGCTAACGGCGACTTCACGCTATACGAGGACGAAGGCGACAACTATGACTATGAGCATGGCACGCATGCGGTCATTCCAATCCATTGGGACGACAAGTCCTCAACTGTGACGATCGGGGCCCGCGAGGGAAGCTTCCCGGGAATGCTGGAGCACCGCACGTTCCGCATCGTGGTGGTCAGGGAGGGACGGGGCACAGGGATTGCATCCAGCCCGGAACCCGATGCCACCGTGGCGTATGATGGCAAGTCTGCTTCGGTTCATGCCAAGCCAAAAATGTGATCGAACGTAGCGAGAGGGCTTGACGAGATTCAATCATGATTCGCGCGGAGCCAAGAATGCGTCTCAGAATTTTCGCCGTGTTACTGGTCGGACTTGTGCTGGCCATGGCTGCGTCGGCTCAAGACAAACCTTCTATACCTCCACATGGGAAGCTGTCGCCGCTTTTTAATGGGAAGGACCTCGCAGGGTTCGACACCTTACTCGAGAAACAAGGAATCAACAGCGACCCTAATAAAGTCTTTCAGGTTGAAAAAGGTGTGTTGCACATTTCCGGCCAGGAATTCGGCGGGCTTGTCACCCAGAAAGAATATGCAAATTACTACCTGCGCGCCGAATTCAAGTGGGGCGAAAAGACGTACGCGCCGCGCGATGGAAAAGCCAGGGACAGCGGCATTCAATACAACATCACAGGACCGCTCAAAGTATGGCCGCGGATGATGGAGTTTCAGATCAACGAAGGTGGCACCGGAGATATGTGGGTGGTTGGCGGACCCGGGGCGACGGTGGATGGCAAGGTATATCAGAGCGCGGAGTCGGGGCCGGGTTCCTATCTACGAATTCCCCACATCGGCAGGGGACCACTGGTCAACGTTACTGGATATCGCGATCCGGTAAACGAGCTGGAAAAACCACATGGGCAATGGAACGTTTTGGAACTAGTCGTGGATAAGGACCGCGTGATGTATTTCGTAAACGGAAAACTCTCAATCGTTGCAACCAATGTAAACACCACCCACGGCAAAATCCTATTTCAATGCGAAGGGTCGGAAGTATATTTCCGTAAGATGAAGATTGCGATGCTGAAATAGTTGCGGAGGCCATGGAATTGAATCGCCGGCATTTTTTAGGTACGACAGCGGCCGCGCTTGCATCCGCTCCGTTCTCACTAACAGCGCCCGCGGACGCGCAATCTTCCCCCCAAGACAATCGCTCTTCCGCAATTCAACGCAAGAAGTTGCCGATTGGCGTCTTTAACCCTCCATTCCGTGACTTGTCGTTAGACCAGATGCTGGAGAAATTTTCCACTCTGGGAATCGAGGCAGCGGAGATTGGTGCAGGCGGGTACACAGGAACGCCGCAGTGCCCAGTTCCCGAATTGTTGGCGAACCCGGCAAAGGCCAGGGAATGGAAACAGAAATTTACCGATCACAACATCCCCATCATGGCGATCACTTGCCATGGCAATGCGCTCCATCCGGATACTGCAAAAGCCGGAGCCTTCGCGCAACAGTTTCGTCAAGCGATCCAGCTTGCCAGTATGCTGGAGGTACCGACTGTAGTTGGCTTCTCGGGCTGCCCCGGTGGATCGCCCACCGATACAGTCCCCAATTGGATCACCTATGGTTGGCCCGACGGCGCGCCAGCGCTCGAGTGGCAGTGGAATGAGCGTGTCATTCCTTATTGGACCGACACTGCGAAATTTGCCCGCGAACATGGGGTGCATCAGATTGCGCTGGAGATGCATCCGAACTTTGTCGTCTACAACCCGCGAACATTGATGCGGCTGCGCGCGGCAGTGGGTCCGGAAATTGGCGCGAATTGTGATCTGAGCCATCTCTTCTGGCAGCAGTGCGACGCCGTGGAGGTCATCCGTTTTCTCGGCAAGGAAAAAGCTCTGTACCACGCCCATATGAAGGACACCGCGTTCCTTCCAGAAAACGTCGCTCGCTACGGCGTCCTGAACTTTGCCAAATCCAAGAACGACAAGGAAGGATCGGAATTTTTTCGCGCGGTTGGCTACGGACATGGAGCCAATCTCTGGAAAGATGTGATTGCTGCCTACATGGAAGTAGGCTATGAGGGAATGCTCAGTATCGAGAATGAGGACCCGATTCTCAGCGGAGAAATTGGCGTGCAGCGCTCGCTTGCGACCCTCAAGAACGTTCGGGGAGAGATTCTGGGAACATAAGACCTTCCTCCTTTCCACACAAGAACAAAAATGTTAATTTCAGCGTGGCTACGCGTAATCAGTAAACTGATTATTCAAAGAATCCGATTTCGAACCCCCGGAGATACGATGCGTCCCTTCAACTTCCGAATTGCCATTTCTTTTGTGGTTGTGTCCATCGTCAGTGTTCTGTACGCGCAAGATTCCGAAAAACCGGCATATTTGAATACTTCATTGTCCGCTGAACAACGGGCTGCCGATCTGGTCCACCGCATGACCGTGGAGGAGAAGGTCAGTCAACTGGTGAACCAGTCACGCGCCATTCCGCGATTGAATGTCCCCGACTACGACTGGTGGAGCGAAGCGCTTCATGGCGTTGCCAACAACGGCGGTATCACTGACATTTCCTGAGCCCGTGGGTCTGGGCGCGACGTTTGATCCGGATGTGATTCACCGCATGGCCATCGCGACCAGCATCGAGGCGCGAATCAAGTATGTGGAAGGCATGCGCGACGGGCACAGCGACATCTTCCAGGGCCTCGACTTTTGGGCGCCAAACATCAACATCTTTCGCGACCCGCGCTGGGGACGTGGGCAGGAAACCTACGGCGAAGATCCGTTTCTGTCGGCGCGTCTTGGCGTCGCCTTTGTCACCGGAATGCAGGGCGATGATCCCAAATACTATCGCGTGATCTCGACCCCGAAGCACTTTGCTGTACACAGCGGTCCTGAGTCGACGCGCCATAAAGCGGACGTGGCCGTCAGCAAACACGATGAGTTGGATACTTATCTGCCAGCGTTTCGCGCGACGGTCACCGAAGGCAAAGCTGCATCAGTGATGTGTGCTTATAACAGCATCAATGGCCAGCCCGCCTGCGTAAATGAGTTTCTCCTGCAAGATCAATTGCGCGGCAAGTGGAACTTTCAGGGCTACGTAGTTTCGGACTGCGATGCGGTAGTCAATGTTTTTCGCGATCATCATTTTACGAAGACCCAGCCGGAAGCGTCCGCGCTTGCCATTCAGCGCGGCATGGATAACGAGTGCATTGATTTCGCCAAGGTAAAAGACGACCACGATTATCGCGCGTACTACGACGCTTACAAGCAGGGATTCTTAAAGGAGGGCGAGATTGATACCGCGCTCGTCCGTCTTTTTACGGCTCGCATGAAACTGGGCATGTTCGATCCGCCGGAGATGGTTCCATACACGAAAATTGATCCAAAGGAATTGGACAGTGCGGAGCACAGGGCCTTAGCGAGAACCATTGCCAAGGAGGCCATGGTGCTGCTGAAGAACGATGGGACATTGCCGCTAAAGCAGGGCAAGCTGAAAATCGCTCTGGTAGGCCCGTTGGCTGATCAGACCAAGTATCTGTTGGGCAATTACAACGGCACTCCAACACACATCGTTTCTGTTCTCGATGGGCTGAAAGGGGAGTTTCCCGAAGCGCAAATCACTTTTGTTCCAGGAACACAATTCCTGCGAACGGATGGAGAACTGGTTCCGGCGTCAGCCTTGACCGACGCGGAAGGGAAGCCAGGTCTGATTGCGAAGTTTTCTTCGGGAGTCAATCCCGGCCAGGGTGGCGCACTCCTGGCAACGCAAACAGTGAGCACCGTTGATTTGCAATCCAGCAATATTCCTCAAGAGGCGACGGGAACCTATCCGCTGTCGGTGGAGTGGGATGGCTTTCTCACAGCAACGGAAACCGGCGCATACAGCATTGGTGCGCGCGGCACCGGCAACTTCGCCATGGTTTTGGTTGGCGGAAAACCGCTGGCCATGCAGTACCTGAACAGTGAGAGCTCGCAGACTAAGGTCGGCCATATTCATCTTGAACAGGGCGTGAAGACGGCGCTCAAAGTTATATATCGGGCGACCAAGGCCGGGCCGGTGCAGGCACAGTTGATCTGGTCCAAATACGATCCGAAACCGGATCCCGCAGCCATGGCAGCGGCAAAGAACGCGGATGTTGTGGTGGCTGTGATGGGAATCACCAGCGAACTCGAAGGCGAAGAAATGCCGGTGAGCGAGGAAGGATTCAAAGGAGGAGACCGCACCAGCATTGATCTTCCGAAACCGGAACAAGCAATTATTGGAGTCAGTGACAGCCACAGGCAAGCCGGTGGTACTGGTTCTGGCCAACGGCAGCTCGCTTGCCGTGAATTGGGCGCAGGAACACGTGAACGCGATTCTTGAATCCTGGTACGCGGGCGAGGAAGGCGGCGCTGCGATCGCGGAAACTCTCTCAGGAAAAAACAATCCTGCGGGACGTTTGCCAGTTACGTTTTACACCGGCGTCGATCAGTTGCCTCCATTTGAGGATTACGCCATGAAAGGGCGTACGTACCGTTATTTCGAAGGCAAGCCGTTGTATCCGTTTGGACATGGCTTGAGCTACACGACATTTTCCTACAGTGGATTAAAGCTTCTGAAAAGTGTGATCAACGCTGGAGATCCTCTGACTGTCGAAGTGACGGTCAAAAATACTGGCAAGCTTGAAGGAGATGAGGTGGCACAGCTCTATCTCAGTTTCCCAAATGTCGCTGGAGCACCTTTGCGCGCTCTGCGCGGGTTAAAGCGCATTCACTTAAAACCTGGTGAATCCCAACCGGTGCGTTACGAATTAAGCGAGCGCGATCTCAGCATGGTCAGTGACGCGGGTGAACCGACGATTGCCGAGGGCCAGTACTCGCTATCGGTCGGTGGTGGACAGCCGAACACGAAAGCGCCGTCGGTTGCGGGAACATTTCAAGTGAAAGGAAGCAAAACGCTGCCAGAATAGGCGAATAAAAAAGCGCCGGGCGGCTGGTTGAGTTTCCCTGAATTACTTTCTTTTTTTGGCAAAGTGTTTCAGTTCAATCAATCTCGCACAATCTCATAGGATCAAACCGGCGTTCAATAAGTGAGACAAACCACTTGAAATCGTCTGTTTCCGTGATAGTGTTCCGAGTCGTCAACTAGAGGGCTTAATGAAACGGGCATTGGTGGCCAAGAACGCGGTGGTGATACCCCCTAAAACGCAATCAGTGCGTCGCGCAGAAGGTGCGTCGGTAGGGGTGATTTCTAAGGTGTTGCGAATTCTCGAAGCATTGCAGACCTCATCGGTGGGCCTCAGCCTCAAGGCGATTTGCGACGAGACCGGGATCAATAAGAGTACGGCCCACCGTTTCCTCAGGCATCTCGAACGCGAAAATTATCTCTTGCATACCGAAGACGGCACCTACCTCATCGGTCCCAGACTGACGCAAATGTCCGCGTGCGCAAGCATGAGCGCCACCTTGCAGGTAGTGGCCCGGCCGATCCTCGCCGACTTGTGGAGAACGACGCAAGAGACCGTGAATCTGGGTGTACTGGATCGAGGAACGGTTTTATACATTGATGTGATGGAAAGCTTGCATGATTTCCGGCTCGTCTCGCGGGTTGGAACGCGCCGCTCAGTACAGGAGACGGCGTTGGGAAAGGCACTCCGGCGTTTCTTCCCGCCAGCGAATACGAGCGTGTTCTCCGGGGCGTGGTTTTTCAACGCATGACTGCGACGACGATTACTAACATGATTCAACTGCGCGTGGAACTGGACAAAGTCCGTCGTCAAGGCTATGCGGTCGATGATGAAGAAGCCTTGCTGGGCTGCCGTTGCGTTAGCGCACCCATCCTTAACAAGGATAAGGTCGCGATTGCTGCGCTCAGTATTTCGGGCCCGGTCACACGCGTGAGTCTGACTCAGGTCCCGGTATTTGCCGGCCTACTGAAGACTGCTGCCGACTCCGTCTCCACGACCATGGGGTTCACGTCACGCCCATCCGGGAAATCGTAAACCGTACTAAGTCTGTGCCTTCGACGGCTCCGCGGCTTTTCTGTCGTTTTGTTTCAATACGTGAAACTTCATGCCTAATGTTAGCGACAAAATCTTTGCATAGTTTCACTATGTGAAATCTGCTATATCTGCCGCCCGCCTTTAACTTGTTTACTCTGAATCATTTAACTTTTCCGCACGAAATCTTCTTGACAGCGAAATTGCATCCCCTATACAACCCCGCCTTCGTAAAGTTGGGTAAACGATTTTGTAGATCCAGACTTTTTTAGTTAGTTCGAAGAATTACATAGCTATTTCAAAATGCGCATTCGGCTGATTTAAGTTCAAAAGCGGTAGCTAAAACTTTGACTGTAACGGGGATGGGATATGAAATTGATGAAGTTCAAGCTTAAAAGTCTGGCGGTTGCGGTAATTGTAACGGTCCTTTCAAGTGGGGCTTTGTACGCACAAACGTTTGGTGAGATTACAGGAATTGTGACGGATACTTCGGGAGCGGTGATGTCTGGAGCGTCCATTACCCTGACTAACACCAACACCAACGCTTTCCGCCAGACAACCGCCACGGACGCGGGGGCCTACACTTTTCCGTCCGTTCCCCCGGGCTCTTATACATTGAAGGCGGAAGTTAAGGGCTTTAAGACATCGATCAGCGAACCCTTTCGAGTCCAGGTACAACAAGCGGTCCGACTCGACGTTGTGCTTCAGGTTGGCCAGGCCAGTGAGAGCGTCGAAGTGACGGCCAACGTTGCTCTGCTTCAGTCCGAGAACTCAGCACTCGGCACGGTGATCGAAAACAAAGTCGTTACCGAACTACCGTTGAACGGACGTCAATATTTGAATCTGGTCGCGTTAACGCCCAATGCGAATGTGCTTTCCCCTTCTGCGGGACAAGCTGGCGCTCGCCAAGGAGGCGATCGCGCCGCGCCAGACAATATCTGCCGGGGGGCAGCGCATCTTCTACGATTACTACACCCTTGATGGTGTCAACAACATGGACGTGAATTTCAATTCCTACGTCGCCCTTCCTTCCATTGATGCGATTCAGGAGTTCAAAGTTCAAATCGGCGTCTATCCCGCGGAGTTTGGCCACCAAAGCACGCAGGTGAATGTCCTCACCAAGTCCGGCGGCAACAAGTACCATGGCGCGCTGTTTGAGTTCTTGCGTAACGATGTAATGGACGCCAAGGACTATACAGTTCACCAGCGTCATAGCCTAAGAACCCATTCAAATGGAACGACTATGGATTCGAGCTGGATGGCCCGGTGCACATTCCGCACCTATTTAACGGACGGGACAAATTGTTCTTCATGTCGAACTACGAGGCGTTTCGCCAGCGCCGGACAGTGTCAAATAAGTTTACGGTACCGACCACTAAGATGTTCGGTGGCGATTTCAGTGACTTGCTACCCAGCACCATCATCTACGATCCTACTACCGGACTGCCTTTTCCTGGCAACATCATCCCTACCGGTCGGCTGGACCCAATCTCGCTGAAGTTTTTGAAGTACTACAATTCTGCCAGTACTCTTGGGCTAAACAATTTTGTGCAAAATGACCTTCAACCGGTCAACCGCGATGGATTCGTCCTAAGAATGGACTTCAATGAGTCTTCGAAGTCGCAATGGTCGGGACGATACAACTGGGGAGACGAAAATACCGTCCACTCAGACTCTAAACGTCGCGGGGACGAAGGTCCTCACCAACTACGAACAGTACACAGGGTCTAATACTCGAACCTTTACCCCAACTCTCGTCAACGAAGCTCGTTTTGGCTATACCCGTTTCTTCAACTCTCTTGGTACGTTGAGCGCCGGTAGCTTGGATGTAGTTTCTGATATAGGCATACCGGGCCAAAACCCCGGGGCTCCGGTCACTTGGGGAATCCCCAACGTGGTATTTAACTCAAGTGGAGGTCTCACCGGGATTGGCGATGCCAACGACGGTCCGTTCAAGGTTGATAACAACACGCTGCAATTCCTGGACAAGCTTTCCTGGATTCACGGGAAGCACTCTTTTGCTTTCGGGTTCGAGTACAACCGGCAGAATTTCAACCAATTAGGCAACCAGTTCTCCCGCGGCGTATTCACATTCCAGCCCTTTACGACCAGAAATCCAGCCGACAATAGCGGCGGTTACGGATTTGCTGAGTTCCTGTTGGGGAACCTTTTCCAATCAACAACGGCGGCAGCTGTTGCCAATGCGAAATTCCAGCGCAATATCGAGCATGCCTTCATCGACGATACGTGGAAGATTCTTCCGAAGCTGACTCTGTCTTTGGGACTACGGTATGAATTAACTCCGCCCTTTACGAATACACTGGGCAACTACTTTACTGTAGAGATCCCGAAGTTCATTACGACACCTAATGCTCCGCAAGCCGATTGGCCATTCTTTGTCCGGCAGAGCGGATGCACGGACCCATACGAAGGCCTGAGCATCCATTGGACCAGCACCAATGCAGTCTGCGGCGGGGGCTTGAACCATAATCTGATGGAGACAAAGTATAAGAGCTTTGCTCCGCGGGTTGGCATTGCCTATGCGCTGGGCGACAAAACTGTGATCCGCACAGGCTTTGGCATATTCTTCATGGAGGACATTGCCAACTCTACCTACTTCGATATGGCGCGCAATATTGCGGCCCGAGTCGACCTCACCACGAACACAACCACGCAATACGTTTGGGGCAATTCCATTCCCGGCGGAGGCGGTACCACTGTGCAGGTAGGGCCGCCATTTGCCTGGGCAGCCGCGTACGACCACGCAACTCCGTACACCATGCAATATTTGCTGAACGTGCAACGGGAACTGGGCACGAATTGGGCGTTGGAGATCGGCTATCTCGGATCGCAAAGCCGGCACCTCTACGGGTTCCGAAATGTGAATCAAGCGGGACCCGGGCCCAGCAACACCATTAATTCCCGCGTCCCGTTTCCGAACTTCGGGGTTCTCTCGTTTGTCGAGGATAAGTACACCGGAAACTACAATGCTGGCAGCGCGAAGCTTACGCGCCGCTTCAGTCAAGGCATCAGCTTGACCACAAACTATACGTGGTCAAAGTCGATCGACAACAGTAGTGGCACCCGCACACAGGGTCTCGATATCCTCTTCCCTCAAGATAGCAACTGTTTCGCATGCGAACGGTCGTTGTCGTCCTTCGATGTACGCCATCGCTGGGTGCTCGGGGCTGTCTATGATCTGCCTGTGGGAAAAGGCAAGAAGTTGGGCATCAGCAACTCAGTGCTGAACGGATTTGTCGGCGGTTGGCAAATGAGCGTGAACACCACCGTTCAGAGTGGCGTTCCCCAGACCCTTAGTTCCGGTGGAAATATCGCGGGTACTAACAATCCTGTAAACGATCGTCCCAGTTACTCCGGGGCGGGTGATGGATACCTTTCGACCCATACTCATGTACCAAGCGGATTGACATGGTACGACCCTGCCTCATTCGTCCTACAGCCACAGGGAAACTTCGGCACTGTGGGAAGAAATTCACTGACCACACCCGCCTTTCAGACGCTCGATCTGGCGGTGCACAAAAACTTCCCCATGGGCTTCAGGGACGGCCACGTACTCCAATTCCGTCTTGAAGCATTTAATGTACTGAACCATCCGGTTTGGGGTGCGCCCAACGGGAACGTTCAAGCTGGCGCTGCATTCCCGGGGGCGCCGGCCAATGCCCCGCATCAAGGCTTCGGCGTCATCAGCACAACGGCCATCGACATGCGCCAGCTGCAACTTGGACTGAAGTATTCATTCTGAGCTACCGATAGCTTCCGCCGTAGTTGGGGGAGGTGACTTCGTGCAGTTGAGCGTACAACAATAAGCCTAAGTCTGGCGCATCAGGTTCATCGGAACCTGATGCGCCCTTTTTTGAGTAGAGCAGTGATTCCACATGAGAGCCCGAATCCGTAGACGAGAGATCACGTCTGGACAAATCGGAACAATCCGGGCATGTTTACAAATATTTTCAAACCGCGGTAAAAAATTTACGTACAATTCACGCTGATCGAATATGCCTGAAATGCTTCTCCAATTTCCTCTTTGTGCGGCATTTGAAGTAAACGTTTTCTCAATTGCGTTGAGCTTTTTTCGGAGCAGCAACGCATAAGGGAAATTGGTGACTCACTGAAGACCAGTGCGCCATCCCTGGGTGCTAGAGATCGTACATTGCTTGACTGGTTGCCCCAATTTCGAGGAGAGAAGAACAGTGTGAATTCTGAGCATAGGAAATAGCATTGTCGAAATCGCACGGCCCGAGGAGAGGAAAAGTGAAGATGAAACTGATGGGTGTAGCACTATTGCTGCTTGCGAGTTTTTGTTCCGCTCAACAAGCTGGAGATTTCCTGCCATCTGCGACAAACGTCTGGGATGCGGGTTATCCCCGGATCGACAGCACCGGGAGAGTAGAAATTCGCATCAAGGCGCCCGACGCCACCAAAGTGAAGTTGAATTTCTGGAGTGGACCTAAAATCGATATGATGAAGCAGCCCGATGGCTTCTGGACTGTCACCACACCACCGCTGGTTCCCGGTTTTCACTATTACACTTTGAACATTGACGGCGCGGAAGTCGCCGATCCCGGAACCCATGGCTACTTTGGTGGGAGTAAATTCGCGAGTGGCGTGGAAGTTCCTGAGCCCGGCTCGACCTATTATTCGATCCAGAATGTGCCCCACGGCCAGGTGCGTGAAGTCTGGTACAACTCGAAGGTGACCGGCACCTGGAGGCACGCGCTGGTTTATCTGCCGCCGGATTACGATACGCAACCCAAGATCCGCTATCCCGTGCTCTATCTCCAGCATGGTGGCGGCGAAGATGAGACTGGTTGGATTCGGCAGGCAAACGCGAACTTCATCCTCGACAATCTCATCGCGGCGAAAAGCTGCAAGTCCATGATCGTCGTCATGGCCTACGGGTATGCCCGCCGCGCCGGCCAAACTCCTCCCGATCTGACCGGAAAACCGTTTGGCTCTCCCGAAATGATGAAGGCCATGCAGGACATGTCGGCCGCGTTTGAAGATGATGTGACACAGGCCCTGATTCCGTTCATTGATTCAACCTTCCGCACTTTCTCGGACCGCGATCACCGCGCGATGGCCGGACTTTCGATGGGAGGAATGCAGACGTTTCAGGTTACGCTCGATCATCTCGAACTGTTTTCCTACATCGGAGGGTTCAGTGGAGCGGGCGGGATGTTGTTGTTTAGCGATCGCAAACTGGATCCCAAGACCGATTTCAACGGAGTCTTCGCTGATCCGGCCGCGTTTGGCAAAAAAGTTCATTTGCTGTGGATGGGTGTGGGCACAAACGAGCCGGAGAGAATGCGCGCCGGGCTTCTGCGGCTGCACACTTCCCTAGACGACGCGAAAATTCAACATATTTTTTACGAGTCACCGGGCACAGACCACGAGTGGCAGACCTGGCGCCGCGATCTGAAAGACTTTGCGCCGAGACTCTTCCAATAATCAATGACAGTCCGAAATTAGCGGGTGCTCAATAGAGTGCCCGCTGAAAGAGGTTCTCTGAACACATGATTTACCGACGCGTTGTGAAAGGCATCACCGTAGCTGCCTTTTTGCTTTGTCTGCATTTCAGTGCTTCAGCTCAGAATGCTGCGGAACCGGCCGCCAAGCCGCTTCCGTTTGTCAGCCCCATTTTTGGCGACAACATGGTGTTGCAGCGTGACAAGGTCAACACCATCTGGGGCTGGTCAGAACCCGGTGACAAGGTCCAGGTAGAAGTTGGCGGTAAGCATGCATCCGGTGTTGCCGCAGCCGACCGCCGCTGGGAAGTGAAAATTCATCCGCCTCGTGTGGGAGGGCCTTACACAATCTCGATCAAAGGCCATCAGACGGTCGAGTTGCATAACGTATTGGTCGGCGATGTCTGGCTGTGCGGCGGGCAATCCAATATGGAGGTGAGCCTCCGCGTCGTGCGCAATGCCGACGAGGAAATCAAGGCCGCCAATTTTCCCGAGATTCGTTTCTATTCGGTTGCGCAGCATGCTGCGTACCACCACGTGGCTGTTCCCGAGGGAACGTGGAAAGTTGTGTCACCTGAGACCGCCAGCCGAGTGTCAGCCGTTGCTTACTACTTTGCACGCAAAGTCCAACAGGAGATTCACGTTCCGATTGGCCTGATCGTAGATGCCGTCGGTGGAACTCCTGCCGAAGCCTGGACCAGCGCGGACGCGCTACGTCCGCTTAAAGACTTCGACATTCCTTTGGCGGAGCTGGGAAAACTGACCGCGGCGGGTGGGCCGGAATACGGGAACTACGTCATGCACTGGTATGACCAGTACGACGCTGGGCT
Source organism: uncultured Acidobacteriaceae bacterium (assembly GCA_963792305.1). Taxonomy (GTDB): domain Bacteria; phylum Acidobacteriota; class Terriglobia; order Terriglobales; family Acidobacteriaceae; genus CAWBXL01. The sequence goes on from CAWBXL010000034.1 coordinate 27,134, forward strand.
CAAAGGGAACTGGTCGGCTGCGGATTTCGACGATTCGAACTGGAAGCCGGTCGATATTCCGGGCGGGTTTGCTGAACTAGGTGTGCCTGACCACCAGCGCTGGTCTGGTTCCGCAGAGAGATCACGTTGCCGGAGACAATCCCCGCAGGACGCACTTTGATTTTTCTGGGATCGATTGAGCGCATGGACACCGTATATCATCAACGGAAAGTGGGTCGGCGCCAGCGCCTGGGTGGAAAACCCGCGGGTTTATTTCATCCCCGATGGCGTGTTGAAGCCAGGAAAAAATGTCATCGCGATCCGTGTGCTGAAGACCAAGCCGCAAGGCGGATTTCTGGGCAAGCCAGAAGATTTGCACCTCATGCTCGCGGACAAGACGAGCATTCCACTTGCCGGCCAATGGAAAGGGCAACTGAGTCTCGATGCGCGTCCGCCGCAAGCGTTGCCCATCGGGTATCAGAACTGGCCGGTGATGCCCTCGGTGCTTTACGAAGGAATGCTCGCGCCAGTTGCGCCGCTTTCGATTACCGGCGCGCTGTGGTATCAAGGCGAGGAGAACTCAGACCGCGGATTCCAGTACCGCAAGATCATGCCGGTGATGATCGCCGACTGGAGAAAGCTCTTCGCGCAAGGTGATTTCCCCTTTTACATCGTCAGCCTGCCGGCTTTCCACAAGCGCAGCGATACGCCCATCGACGACACCTGGGCGGAAACGCGCGAGTCGCAGGCGCTGGCAGCAGCCAGCGTTCGTAACTCCTGTCTGGCCGTCACGATTGACACCGGGGATCCCGACAACATTCATCCCAAGGACAAACATCCTGTGGGTGAGCGCCTGGCCTTCTGCGCACTGGCGAAACAGTACGGCAAGAAAAAGTGGTTTACTGCAGGGCCGACTCTGGCTTCGGTCGACCGGCTTCCCGGCTCGATCCGCCTGAAGTTTACCCACACCGATGGTGGACTGGTGGTCAAAGGAGACAAGCTGGGAGAGTTCACCATCGCCGGAGATGACCGTAAGTGGTATTGGGCGGATGCGCGCATCGAGGGCAATACAGTTGTGGTTTCATCGCCATCCGTGCCCAACCCGAAAGAGGTCCGCTACGCGTGGCAAGGGGATCCGGCGGCAACGTTGTTCAATGGCGCTGGGTTTCCGGCTGGTCCCTTCAGAACCGACACTTGGCCGGGCATCACCGAGAGCCACAGACCTTATTAATATGGAGGAAATCGTTCCGTGCAATTCAATATGACGAGTCTGAGTTTCGCGAAGCATTCGGTGCTTCTGAGCGCAATTATCCTCTCAACTTTTTCGTTTGCCCAGACTCGACCCGTCAATGCGGTCATCGACGCGTCCAAGACCAGTGCTCCAATCTCGAAATACATCTATGGCCAGTTTCTCGAGCACATCGGCGGCATCGTTAATGACAGGCATCTGGGCGGAGATGCTGGAGGACCGAAAGTTTTATCTACCCGATCACTCGCACCCTCCTGTGCAGCCGCCGGGACCTAGCTTCAGGCGCGCGGTCTGCCTGCGCCATTGGATGCCGATCGGTGGCGACGAGTTCATCAACATGGATACCGAAAATCCTTATACCGGCGACCACACACCGCTGGTCAAAGTTGAGTGGAACCGGAGCCGCATGGATTCCAGCAATCTGGACTGGCCGTGCGAAAAGGAAAATCCTACACCGGCCGCATCGTTCTGGCGGGTACTCCTGGCGCGGCGGTCAAAGTGAGTCTGATATGGGGCAAGGAGGCTGGTGAACGGCAGACAGTCGTGATTCCCAAGCTCGGCGCTGAATACAGGAAATACCCGCTGAAATTCCAGTCGCAAAGCGACAGCGAAGAAGCACGCTCGAGATAGCCGGTACCGGACGGGCTCGTTCCACGTTGGAGCGGTCTCGTTAATGCCCGCCGACAATCTTGAAGGCTTCCGTGCCGGAAGTCATCGCTGCGCTCAAGCAATTGCATTCCGGCGTGTATCGTTGTCCGGCGGCAACTTTGTTTCCGTGGCACGAGTGGCGCGACGCCGTCGGCGATCATCGACAAGCGGCCGCCGATTATGATCAGGTTTGGCACGCGGTTCAGCCCAACGATGTGGGCACCGATGAATTCATGACGCTGTGCCGTCTGCTTGATGTCGATCCTTACATCACCGTCAATGGCGGTTTCGGCGACGCATGGTCCGCGGCGCAATGGTTGAATACATCAACGGCGCAGCCACCACGCCGATGGGGAAGTGGCGCGCGGCCAATGGTCATCCCAAGCCTTACAAAGTTCAATTGTGGGGCGTCGGTAACGAGCCCTGGGGCGACTATCAGATGGGCTCCATGTCACTGCCGCAGTTCGAGATCAAGCACAACATGTTTGCCAAGGCCATGCGGAGCGTGATTCATCGATCAGTTGATTGCCGGCGGCGCCATGCCTGACGTCATGGAAGGAGCCGATCGGTTCAACGCATTAACGGGCAGTATGTTCCCGATTATCTTCGGCCGCCGACTGGAGCGGGAACCTCTCGCCCATTGCCTGGGCAACATTGACATGCTCAGCGAGCATTATTATGACCGGCACGCAACACACAGAATGAAGCTGGAGAAGAAAGTGCTGATCGACCCGCGGTAACGCTGATCGAGTGGGACGCGAGCCTGCACCCAGGTGAGGCGAAGTACGAACACTACCAGGTACCTCAAGCTCATCCCGGGACTCAGGGCAAAACCTGTCCCCATCGCTAGTGACGAATGGGCATACCCGGGCGGTGGGCCCGGCTCGTACAAAGTAGTTCCAGCGTACGCATGGGCGTTCCACGAAATGTTCCGTCACTCCGACATCTTTCAACTGGGCGCATTTACCTTCGCTACCGCAATGATGAGTTCCAACCGGACTGAAGCGGTGCTGAATCCGACTGGCCTGCTGTTCAAGATGTATCGCGATCATTTCGGTACGATCCCGGTGGACGTGTCTGGAGACTCGCCCTCAGCCCAAACCGGTCTTTCCTATCGGAGGCGACCAGCCGGCAGTGAATCCGGGAAGCGACACCTATCCGTTAGACATAAATGCGGCTCTCAGTGAAGACCGCAAGACTTTAACTTTCGCCGTGCTGAATCCTTCGGATTCGGAACAGCAGTTGAAACTGGCGATCAACGGGGTGAAGCTTGCCGGCCAAGGCAAGGTTTGGCGTATGGCACCGTCGAGCGTTGATGCGACCATCACAGTAGGACAAAAACCGGGAGTTGAAGTGCAGGAACAAGATCTCACATCTGTGCCTGATGCGATGGCGGTACCCCATTTAGCGTCAATATTTATTCGTATGCCGTGCAGTAGTTAGGGTGTCGTTGTCTCGAACTTTTTCGGGGAAACTTATGCACGTATATGAACGTATAAAAAAATGCAGCATGCAGAACCAGCCACTGTTCGCATCGTGCATGGCCGTTCTCTTGCTTGCGTGTCCACTGCTCGCGCAACACGAAGGAACACAACCTCCCGGCTGGATCGAATTTCGTTCTTTTCAATATCACGGCGAGGACTCGCTGACACAGCCCGCCAAGCCTAACGCAGGTCAATATCGCAATCCCATTCTGGCGGGCTTCTATCCGGATCCCAGCATTGTTCGTGTCGGAGAGGACTATTACCTCGTCAATTCCAGCTTTGACTGGTATCCGGGAGTTCCAATCTTCCATAGTCGTGATCTGGTCAATTGGGAGCAGATCGGACATGTACTCACCCGGCCGGAGCAATTTCCGTTGAGCGAAGGAGGCGTTTCCGCGGTATTTTTGCCCCTGCGATCAGATTTCACAATGGCCGGTACTACATGATCACGACCAATGTCAGCGGGATGGGCAACTTCTATGTCACCGCGGATAATCCTGCCGGACCATGGTCTGATCCCGTAGTCCTGCCCGAGATTCAGGGAATCGATCCTTCGTTTTTTTTGATGACGATGGCAAAGCCTACATCGTCCATAACGGTGTCGCGCCTGGTGACAAGCCTCTATACTCCGGTCATCGTGCGCTGTACCTGTTTCCTTTCGATATCAATTCGGGCAAGGTGAGCGGACCGGGCAAGATCATTGTGAATGGCGGCACCGATCTTGCGAAGAAGCCGATCTGGATTGAAGGCCCACACATTTTCAAACGGAAAGGCTATTACTATTTGATCGCCGCGGAAGGCGGGACCGCCGAACAACACTCGGAAGTTGTGTTCCGCAGTCGTGAAGTGGAGGGGCCGTATGAGCCGTATCGCGGAAACCCAATCCTGACACAGCGCACGCTTTCACCATCGAGACCCGACCCAGTCACCTCCACCGGACATGCTGATTTCGTTGAGACGCAAAAGGGCGAATGGTGGGCCGTGTTTTTGGGATGCGAACCATACCAGGATGACAATTACAATACCGGCCGGCAAACCTTCATGTTGCCTGTGCGTTGGGTACACGGATGGCCAGTAATTCTTGGACCTGACCAAATTGTCCCCCGGTTTGTGAAGCGTCCCAAACTTCCGGCACAAGCTGTGGTGGCACAACCCATGACCGGCCCACTCGAGTGGAATGCAGACTTTACCCGCGAGCAATTGCCATATGCGCTCAACACGTTGCGCACCCCCACGAGCAAGTGGTGGAGCGTGGACACGGGTCAAGGCGCGTCGTTTCTTGAGCCACGGCCGGAAGATCTGGACTCTAAGCATGACCCGTCGCTAATTGCCCACCGCCAGCAACACGCCCGCTTCTCATCCAGTGTACAAATGCAGCTCGGAGAGGACGACAGGCCATCAGATGCGGGCCTGGTCGTATTTCAGAACGAAGCACATTCATTTTTTCTGGGAGTACATTTGTCTCCGGAAGGGGTGCGAACGGTATTCCTGGAAAAGCGCAACATGGACGTATCGCAGGTGGCTTCCGCGAATCTTCCCGCCAACACGCACGAGATTTCGCTGAAAGCGCAAGGCGCGGGAGCAGTCTATACGTTCTTTTATCGAGCGGGAACCGGCGCGTGGATACAATTAGGCGCCGATCAGGACGGAACTATCCTGAGCACGAAGAAGGCTGGCGGTTTTGTCGGAGCTTATATCGGAATGTTCGCACGAAAAACAGATACCTTGAAATAACCCATAGGAAGATGGAAATTTTATGGAAAAGATCAGCCGTCGTAAATTCGTAACAACCGCCGCTGCTGTCGGCGCGGGAGCAGTCTTTCGCATGCCGGCGTTCGCGGTTGATAGTCAAACAAGTGCCAGTCCCGGAGCAAAATCAGTCAATTATGAAGTGGTCCGGCCGCAGGCTGAGTGCATTCCCCATGAAGAATGTAAGACTCCGAGCCGGTGTTTTCAGTGCGGCGGCAGAAGCGAACCGAAAATATTTAAAGACGCTCCCTACGGATCGGCTGTTGCATACTTTCCGCTTGACCGCCGGTCTGCCCTCTTCGGCAGAACCGTTGGGAGACTGGGAAAAACCAGATTCCGAGTTGCGTGGCCACTTCACCGGCGGACATTGTCTTTCGGCATGCGCGCTGGCGTTTGCCAGTTCAGGTGATGAGGAACTCAAGCGTAAAGGTGACCTGATCGTGGCTGAACTGGCCAAATGTCAGACGCAACTCAAGAATGGTTATCTCAGCGCGTATCCCGAGGAATTCTACGACCGTCTCCGCGATGGCGTGAATGTGTGGGCCCCCTTCTACACTCTCCACAAAATCATGGCGGGCCATCTCGACATGTACACGCTGACTGGAAACGAGCAGGCGCTGGACACGGTCGAGAAGATTGCGCGCTGGGTGCGAAGCTGGTCCGACCCGCTGAGCGAACAACAGATGCAACGCGTGCTTCTTGTGGAATACGGGGGCATGGGCGAAGTGCTTGCCAATCTTTATGGAGTGACAGGAAAGCGCGAATACCTTCGACTGGCGCAACGCTTCGATAAAAAAGGGTTCTTCGATCCGCTGGCAGCACATCGCGATGAACTGAAGGGCCTGCACGTGAATACACACGTTCCACAAGTGATCGCGGCGGCGCGGTTGTACGAACTCACCGGAGACAATCGTTACTGGAACATCGCCAATTATTTCTGGGACGAAGTCACGAGCGAGCGCTCTTACTGCACCGGCGGCACCAGCAACGATTGTCTCCGGTGAGTTCGTACAACCGCGCCGCCGCGATCACTTGTGGAACGTGTGTATTCACGTGCAGGCCCTTCAGTTCATCGCGATGTGCTGCCAGCGGATCGAAGAACCCTTTTTTATCGAAGCGTTGCGCCAGTCGAAGGTATTCGCGCTTTCCTGTCACTCCATAAAGATTGGCAAGCACTTCGCCCATGCCCCCGTATTCCACAAGAAGCACGCGTTGCATCTGTTGTTCGCTCAGCGGGTCGGACCAGCTTCGCACCCAGCGCGCAATCTTCTCGACCGTGTCCAGCGCCTGCTCGTTTCCAGTCAGCGTGTACATGTCGAGATGGCCCGCCATGATTTTGTGGAGAGTGTAGAAGGGGGCCCACACATTCACGCCATCGCGGAGACGGTCGTAGAATTCCTCGGGATACGCGCTGAGATAACCATTCTTGAGTTGCGTCTGACATTTGGCCAGTTCAGCCACGATCAGGTCACCTTTACGCTTGAGTTCCTCATCACCTGAACTGGCAAACGCCAGCGCGCATGCCGAAAGACAATGTCCGCCGGTGAAGTGGCCACGCAACTCGGAATCTGGTTTTTCCCAGTCTCCCAACGGTTCTGCCGAAGAGGCAGACCGGCGGTCAAGCGGAAAGTATGCAACAGCCGATCCGTAGGGAGCGTCTTTAAATATTTTCGGTTCGCTTCTGCCGCCGCACTGAAAACACCCGGCTGGAGTCTTACATTCTTCATGGGGAATGCACTAGCCTGCGGCCGGACCACTTCATAATTGACTGATTTTGCTCCGGGACTGGCACTTGTTTGACTATCAACCGCGAACGCCGGCATGCGAAAAACTGCTCCCGCGCCGACAGCAGCGGCGGTTGTTACGAATTTACGACGGCTGATCTTTTCCATAAAATTTCCATCTTCCTATGGGTTATTTCAAGGTATCTGTTTTTCGTGCGAACATTCCGATATAAGCTCCGACAAAACCGCCAGCCTTCTTCGTGCTCAGGATAGTTCCGTCCTGATCGGCGCCTAATTGTATCCACGCGCCGGTTCCCGCTCGATAAAAGAACGTATAGACTGCTCCCGCGCCTTGCGCTTTCAGCGAAATCTCGTGCGTGTTGGCGGGAAGATTCGCGGAAGCCACCTGCGATACGTCCATGTTGCGCTTTTCCAGGAATACCGTTCGCACCCCTTCCGGAGACAAATGTACTCCCAGAAAAAATGAATGTGCTTCGTTCTGAAATACGACCAGGCCCGCATCTGATGGCCTGTCGTCCTCTCCGAGCTGCATTTGTACACTGGATGAGAAGCGGGCGTGTTGCTGGCGGTGGGCAATTAGCGACGGGTCATGCTTAGAGTCCAGATCTTCCGGCCGTGGCTCAAGAAACAACGCGCCTTGACCCGTGTCCACGCTCCACCACTTGCTCGTGGGGGTGCGCAACGTGTTGAGCGCATATGGCAATTGCTCGCGGGTAAAGTCTGCATTCCACTCGAGTGGGCCGGTCATGGGTTGTGCCACCACAGCTTGTGCCGGAAGTTTGGGACGCTTCACAAACCGGGGGACAATTTGGTCAGGTCCAAGAATTACTGGCCATCCGTGTACCCAACGCACAGGAACATGAAGGTTTGCCGGCCGGTATTGTAATTGTCATCCTGGTATGGTTCGCATCCCAAAAACACGGCCCACCATTCGCCCTTTTGCGTCTCAACGAAATCAGCATGTCCGGTGGAGGTGACTGGGTCGGGTCTCGATGGTGAAAGCGTGCGCTGTGTCAGGATTGGGTTTCCGCGATACGGCTCATACGGCCCCTCCCACTTCACGACTGCGGAACACAACTTCCGAGTGTTGTTCGGCGGTCCCGCCTTCCGCGGCGATCAAATAGTAATAGCCTTTCCGTTTGAAAATGTGTGGGCCTTCAATCCAGATCGGCTTCTTCGCAAGATCGGTGCCGCCATTCACAATGATCTTGCCCGGTCCGCTCACCTTGCCCGAATTGATATCGAAAGGAAACAGGTACAGCGCACGATGACCGGAGTATAGAGGCTTGTCACCAGGCGCGACACCGTTATGGACGATGTAGGCTTTGCCATCGTCATCAAAAAAAAACGAAGGATCGATTCCCTGAATCTCGGGCAGGACTACGGGATCAGACCATGGTCCGGCAGGATTATCCGCGGTGACATAGAAGTTGCCCATCCCGCTGACATTGGTCGTGATCATGTAGTACCGGCCATTGTGAAATCTGATCGCAGGGGCAAAAATACCGCGGGAAACGCCTCCGTCGCTCAACGGAAGTTGCTCCGGCCGGGTGAGTACATGTCCGATCTGCTCCCAATTGACCAGATCACGACTATGGAAGATTGGAACTCCCGGATACCAGTCAAAGCTGGAATTGACGAGGTAATAGTCCTCTCCGACACGAACAATGCTGGGATCCGGATAGAAGCCCGCCAGAATGGGATTGCGATATTGACCTGCGTTAGGCTTGGCGGGCTGTGTCAGCGAGTCCTCGCCGTGATATTGAAAAGAACGAAATTCGATCCAGCCGGGAGGTTGTGTTCCTTCGTGTTGCGCGAGCAGTGGACACGCAAGCAAGAGAACGGCCATGCACGATGCGAACAGTGGCTGGTTCTGCATGCTGCATTTTTTTATACGTTCATATACGTGCATAAGTTTCCCCGAAAAAGTTCGAGACAACGACACCCTAACTACTGCACGGCATACGAATAAATATTGACGCTAAATGGGGGTACCGCCATCGCATCAGGCACAGATGTGAGATCTGTTCCTGCACTTCAACTCCCGGTTTTTGTCCTACTGTGATGGTCGCATCAACGCTCGACGGTGCCATACGCCAAACCTTGCCTTGGCCGGCAAGCTTCACCCCGTTGATCGCCAGTTTCAAATGCTGTTCCGAATCCGAAGGATTCAGCACGGCGAAAGTTAAAGTCTTGCGGTCTTCACTGAGAGCCGCATTTATGTCTAACGGATAGGTGTCGCTTCCCGGATTCACTGCGGGCTGGTCGCCTCCGATAGGAAAGACCGGTTTGGGCTGGGGCGAGTCTCCAGACACGTCCACCGGGATCGTACCGAAATGATCGCGATACATCTTGAACAGCAGGCCAGTCGGATTCAGCACCGCTTCAGTCCGGTTGGAACTCATCATTGCGGTAGCGAAGGTAAATGCGCCCAGTTGAAAGATGTCGGAGTGACGGAACATTTCGTGGAACGCCCATGCGTACGCTGGAACTACTTTGTACGAGCCGGGCCCACCGCCCGGGTATGCCCATTCGTCAATAGCGATGGGGACAGGTTTTGCCCTGAGTCCCGGGATGAGCTTGAGGTACTGCTGGTAGTGTTCGTACTTCGCCCTCACCTGGGTGGCAGGCTCGCGCTCCCACTCGATCAGCGTTAGCGGCGGGTCGATCGGCACTTTCTTCTCCAGCTTCATATCTGTGTGTTGCGTGCCGGATGCATAGTAATGCTCGCTGAGCATGTCAATGTTGTCCAGGCAATGGGCGAGAAGGTTCCCGCTCCAGTCGGCGGCCGAAAGATAATCGGGAACATACTGCCCGTTAATGCGTTTGGACTGATTGGCTCCTTCCATGACGTCAGGCATGGCGCCGCCGGCAATCAACTTGATCGATGAATCCACGCTCCGCATGGCCTTGGCAAACATGTTGTGCTTGATCTCGAACTGCGGCAGTGACATGGAGCCCATCTGATAGTCGCCCCAGGGCTCGTTGCCGACACCCCACAGTTTAACGTTGTAAGGCTTGGGATGGCCGTTGGCGGCACGCCACTTCCCCATCGGCGTCGTGATCGCCCCGTTGGTGTATTCCACCAATTCCTTGGCGGACCATGCGTCGCCAAAACCGGCATTGACGGTGATGTAGGGATCGACCTCCAGCAGACGGCACAGCGTCAGGAATTCGTCGGTTCCCACGTCGTTCGGCTGGACCGCGCGCCAAACCGGATCGTAAACCGGAGGCCGCTTGTCGATGTCCGCGCCGACGCCATCGCGCCACTCATACGACGAAACAAAGTTGCCTCCAGGAAAACGATACACGCCCGAGTGCAACTGCTTGAGCGCAGCGATAACTTCCGCACGGAATCCTTCAATGTTGTTGGCGGGCATTAGCGAGACGGCTCCCACGTGGAACTCGCCCGTGCCGGTACCAGCTATTTCCAAGACTGCTTCGTCGCTGTCGCCTTGAGACTGGAACTTCAGCGGAAACTTCCGGTAGGCAGCGCCGAGCGCGGGAATGGCGACTGTCTGCCGTGCACCAGCCTCCTTGCCCCAGATCAGAGTCACTTTTACCGCCGCGCCAGGGCTACCCGCCAGCACAATGCGGCCCGTATACCATTTTCCTTTAAGCACGGCCAGTCCGGATTGCTGGAATCCATGCGGCTCCTGCTTATGAACTTTGATCAGCGGTGTGTGGTCGCCGGTATACGGTTTACTCGTATCCATGGTCACGACCTCATCGCCACCAATCGGTGCCCAACGGCGGGGCGGACCGCGACGCCTCCACGCCGGGACGGGCGGTTCCTCAGGCGGCTTCGAGGTGATGGGATGGAAGAACTTACGGTCCTCCAGCATCTCCGCCCACACGCCTTCATTGACGATGTTTCCCCCATGCTCGAGAAACTGGCCATAGATATATTTCGAGATTGGAGCACTGGTCTTGGACGCGTCGATGACCGCATTGACGGGTCGAGTCTGGGCAAACGAAAAAGTTGAGAGGATAATTGCGCTCAGAAGCACCGAATGCTTCGCGAAACTCAGACTCGTCATATTGAATTGCACGGAACGATTTCCTCCATATTAATAAGGTCTGTGGCTCTCGGTGATACCCGGCCAAGTGTCGGTTCTAAAGGGACCAGCCGGAAACCCAGCGCCATTGAACAACGTTGCCGCCGGATCCCCTTGCCACGCGTAGCGGACCTCTTTCGGGTTGGGCACTGATGGGGATGAAACTACAACTGTATTGCCCTCTATGTGCGCATCCGCCCAATACCACTTATGGTCATCTCCGGCGATGGTGAACTCTCCCAGCTTGTCTCCTTTGACCACCAGTCCACCATCGGTGTGGGTAAACTTCAGCCGGATCGAGCCGGGAAGGCGGTCTACCGAAGCCAGAGTCGGCCCTAAGTAAACTACTTTTTTCTTGCCGTACTGTTTCGCCAGTGCGCAGAAGGCAAGGCGTTCGCCCACAGGAAGTTTGTCCTTGGGATGAATGTTGTCGGGATCGCCGGTGTCAATCGTGACAGCCAGACAGGAGTTACGAACACTGGCTGCTGCCAGCGCCTGCGACTCGCGCGTTTCCGCCCAGGTGTCGTCGATGGGCGTATCGCTGCGCTTGTGGAAAGCTGGCAGGCTGACGATGTAAAAGGGGAAATCACCTTGCGCGAAGAGCTTTCTCCAGTCGGCGATCATCACCGGCATGATTTTGCGGTACTGGAATCCGCGGTCTGAGTTTTCCTCGCCTTGGTACCACAGCGCGCCGGTAATCGAAAGCGGCGCAACTGGCGCGAGCATTCCTTCATAAAGCACCGAGGGCATCACCGGCCAGTTCTGATACCCGATGGGCAACGCTTGCGGCGGACGCGCATCGAGACTCAGTTGCCCTTTCCATTGGCCGGCAAGTGGAATGCTCGTTTTGTCCGCGAGCATGAGGTGCAAATCTTCTGGCTTGCCCAGAAATCCGCCTTGCGGCTTGTCTTCAGCACACGGATCGCGATGACATTTTTTCCTGGCTTCAACACGCCATCGGGGATGAA
>CAWBXL010000035.1:0-7511 GCA_963792305.1 uncultured Acidobacteriaceae bacterium
AATTTAAAGGCTTCCGACGAAGTGCTCAGCAAGATTGCTGCCTATTCCAGCGGAGACGCACGCAGCGCATACAACGTGTTGGAAGTGGCCTCTTCACTTGCGGGAAACGGCGGCGAAATCGGGGACGAAATCATCCAGGACGCTCTACAAAAGCGCACCCTGCTTTACGACAAAACCGGGGAAGAGCACTACAACCTGATCTCCGCCTTGCATAAATCCGTCCGCAATAGCGATCCGGATGCTTCGCTCTATTGGCTGGGCCGTATGTTGGAAGCTGGAGAGGATCCGCTCTATGTCGCGCGTCGCGTCGTCAGAATGGCAGTGGAAGATATCGGGCTAGCAGAGCCTAATGCCCTCGCACTTTGTATGGCGGCGCGCGATGCCGTGGACTTCATCGGTATGCCTGAAGGGAATTTAGCGTTGGCCCAGGCTGTGGTTTATCTGGCAGTAGCGCCCAAATCAAATGCGCTGTATACCGCCTACGGAGAGGTACAGGCAGATGTAGAGCGCACAGCGGCGGAACCGGTCCCGCTCCATCTGCGCAATGCTCCTACTGGATTGATGAAAGGGCTTGGCTACGGCCACGGCTATCAATACGCGCATGATGTTGAAGGGAAAGTAGCGGACATGCAGTGCCTGCCGGACAATCTTCGCGACCGAAATTACTACCAGCCGACGAATGAAGGAATCGAGAAACGAATCCGCGAGAGATTGGCGGAGATCAAAAAACGTCGCGAGCAATCCCACCCAGAAAAATCATGATTTACACGATGACGTAAGGCGGCGCGAATTCTGGAACACCAGCGCGTCTTCCTGCAATCCATCGCAAAACATAAACTACTTCTGGATTTGTCAGACCTTTAGTAACGGTATTGGGAATGACTTCAAGCACAGTGTGTGCGGCAATATCCTTTTCATAGTCAATGTCTGGCTCAACCACTATGCATTTGGTGCCATCGATGGTCTGCTTCTCATTTTCGTGGAAAGTTAACTGCACGTTGGCCTCGCCGAACTGGATCTGCTTCCAGCTTGCGGTGGCACCTGCATGAAATACGCTGGAACCAAATTCCGGCGCAAACAAGCCTTTGTTAGCCGCGTCGCGCACCTGGTCAATCAATGTTGCATCGCAATAACAGAAGAAGCGGTCTTGCGCCAGGGTGTCATCCCATATGACTTCTTTCAAGTAGTCCAGCGGGGTCCCGTTCGCTAAGAATATTTGCTTCATCGCCGTCGTCAGGTTCAGAAGTGATGCCAAAGCCTTGGGTTTTTCCTCCATCAGCGTTTCATAACGATCGCGTCCTTTGGAATCAGTGATGTCACTGGCAATAAAGGGCAGCTTCAGTTTCATGATGTCCCAAGGTGCATTTGCAAAATTGAATTCGGGCTTGTTGGGAATAAGCATCAAGTCAACGGTGGTAGGAGTATCACGCGTAAGTTGCACGGGGGCGAAACCGGCTTGCTGATAATCTTTGGCCCATGCAATCAAGGTGTATTGGTCGCCAAAATTATCGTAAAAAGGCACATCAAAATCCTTCGATGACTTGTTATATGACTTTCGGAGCAGCTGTTTTTGATTGCCATCGATGATCGTGTAGAGCACAGATGTACCGTCTTTAACCAAATTGCGTGTTCCATCATAAACATTGATTGTCAGGTGTGATTGCTCAGTGTCGGGAACTGTGGGCGGCATAAATACTCCCCCGTTAAATTATTAATTTGGCGAAGTTTACCACACGCCAAAGAGTAGTGATTTTCGCTGGCGATCCGAATCATTTGTTTGTATTTTAAAAAGACAGGCTTACGCGGTTACCCGGTCACCATGGCTGGGAGGATGTGAGATTACAAGAAATTCCACGTTTTCAGCTGATAGATTCTGCACCTGATGAGATTTTCCTGCCGCAATCGGAAGGCTTTGCCTTGCGCTTAATTCGAATACTTCACCATCTACTTCGATAGAAAGTGCTCCGCTCAAAACATAAAAAATCTGGCTGGCCTTCTGATGATAGTGCCGCGCTTCCGCGGTGCCCGGCGGCATTCGCTCTTCAATCACGCTCAGGACCGGCGTTTTCACCAGGTGCCAACCGTCGCACCCACTACCCCATGAGTAATGTTCAGCCGATTGCTTATCCACCAGCCCCATAACTCAACCGAAAAGTGTCTTATGTGCCTTGAGAATGCAATGGTCCATCACGACGAAAATCCCCGCTTTGCGGGCTTTATCGGCCGCCTTTTCGTTAATTACGCCTTCCTGCATCCAGATGGCGGGAACTTTCAGTTGGATGGCCTGGTCCACGACTTCCTCCACAAATTCCGGCCGGCGAAACACATTTACGATGTCAATTTTTTCTGGCACATCGAGTAAAGAGGCATGGGCCTTTTCCCCCAGCGACCCCTTAATCTGGGGATTCACAGGAATAATCCGATAACCATGGGTTTGCATATAGGCGGAAACTCCGTGGCTGGGGCGCAGCGGACTGTTGGAGAGCCCGACTACAGCAATGGTCTTGGAGCGCTTGAGAAGATCAGCGATCGCATCCGACTGGGAAGCAGGCATGGCAAAAGATATTTTACAGCTTAAGGCCATAACAGTTTATTTCTTGGTTTCGCTCTTCGATTTGAAACTCTTGAGTGCCAATTTCCGCACTGTGTCCGAAACTTCCTTATTCCCCGATAGGTTCTTCAGGTCCTGCACCAAAAGGTGTTTCATCAAGCCTAATGATAAATCTAACGGCGTCCGCGGATTGGACACTAGGTTCCGCACTACCGGATACAACTTGGCAAAACGGCGCTTCATGGGAATGCCGCGAAGCACCGCCTCCAGAACATTTTTCTGGTTGGCGAACCTCTCCACTTCCCCGTCGGTGATCTTGGGAGACTCCAACACCGCCAATGCAACCAGCTTGGTACCGTCACGAATCAGAATGGAGCGCTCTTCTTTGGTCCCTTTCAACGCCAGCTGAATGCGGCCTTTGATATCCAGGTTGGCAATCTTCTGTAACACGCTGCCGCGTCTTTCCTCGATCGCTGGAGGCTTTTTAAGTGGCGGCCTTCTTACTGCTGGGGCTTCAGATTTGTTCTCAGCTTCTGGTGCAGATTCGACTTCCCGCGCAGGCGCGTGTGAATCGATTTCGTCATACACTCCGCCGATAGCTTGAAATGGCTTCTCTCCCTCAGCCGCCAGTTCCGCGGAATGCTCGGTGAGGTAGGCATTCACCACCTCATCCGGCACCTCCGCGAATTCGGGCAAAGGCGCTTCCACGGAAAATTCCTGGGGTTCCGAATTGACTTCCGCTGGAACCGTTTCAACCGCAACCTCAATTGGTGGAGCTGGCACAGAAGACGGAGCGAGCACAGGGACTACGACAGGCTCTGGCACCTTCTGCTCAACTTTGCGCTCCACCAAATGAGGACTTTTCTTCAACTCTTCCGTAAGCCGCGGAGAACGCTTGATTCTCGGGCTTTTCAGCATTACTTCAATGACTTCTTTCGTACCGACCGCCATCAAATCCACCAGCGGGCCTTCACGTACCGAAGGATTTTCCAATAGAGCGGGCAACAAAACCGGCCGGAGATTTTGAGGGGAAATCAAATAGTCCAGTACATCTTTGGAAGTTTTAGGATTCGCGGCAGCAGCCCGTGATGCGGCTTCATCCCAGGAAGCCAGGGTCATCCGGGCTTGTTGGCCAAAGACCTGATTTTTATTGGCAAGATGCACGAGAATTTCGATCATCTCGTCCGGCGGCACCTTCAGCGAGCCGCGAGACGCCGAGTGCATCAGATTGGAAGGTAGCGCTGAGACGCGGATTAGATCGATCATGCGCGGCACGGTTTAGCCCTCCTTCCCAATTATTGCGAACTTTTCAACCGGCTAACAACTAATTCTGCTTCTCCCCGCGCCTCATCACTAAATAGGCGCGTATAAACGGCTGCAAATCACCATCGAGAACCCGGTCCACGTCACCGATCTCAACCTTGGTACGATGGTCTTTGATCATGCGGTAGGGCTGCAACACATAAGACCGTATCTGCGAGCCGAAGTTGATGTCGAGTTTGGAGTCTTCGATTTTCCTGGTGGCTTCGCGCTTCTTCTCCATCTCGTACTCGTAGATCTTGGACCGCAGCATACTCATCGCGCGTTCTTTGTTCTTATGTTGCGAGCGCTCGTTCTGGCAGGCTGCTACCAGCCCGGTGGCGATATGTGTAATACGTACGGCAGAATCCGTGGTATTGACGTGCTGCCCGCCCTTGCCGCTCGAACGGTAGGTATCAATACGAATATCTTCCGGCTTGATAATGACTTCAATGTTGTCGTCGATTTCCGGCGAAACATACACGCTGGCAAACGATGTGTGCCGCCGCTTGGCTTGATCGAAAGGAGAAATACGCACCAGCCGGTGGACGCCAATTTCACCACTCATCAAACCGAATGCGTATTCACCATTTACCGCAAACGTAGCCGATTTCAGCCCAGCCTCTTCGCCGGCCTGGTAGTCATACAATACCGTCTGAAATCCCTTACGTTCCGCCCAGCGCAGATACATTCGCAGCAGCATGTCAGCCCAGTCCTGCGATTCCGTACCACCGGCCCCGGGATGAATGGTGACGATGGCATTGCGGGCATCGTTTTCGCCTGACAGCAAGGTTTCGGTTTCAACCCGCTCGACCAGTTGCTTCAGCCCGTCAATTTCACGGCGCAAGTCATCGTCAACTTTTTCGCCTTCGCGCGCCAGATCGAAATACGCGGCGATGTCATCGCTGCGCCGTGAAAGTTCGCCCTCAGTCGTGAGGGCGCTCTCCAGGCGCTTCTTCTCGCGCATTACTGTTTGAGATTTCTGGGGATTCGACCACAGATTCGGGTCGGCAGCCTGCTTATCTACTTCGACTAATTGCTGACGCAGTTGGGCGGCGTCAAAGGTACTCCCGGAGATCGTGGACTTTACCTTTGAGCGCGCTGTATTCCTGTTCTAATTCTTCCACCATGGGAGGCGTTAATCCTTACGAAAAAATAAAGGCGGGACAATTAGACCGCCTAACGAAATTATCGCACATAGATAGGCAAACCAATCCCCGTGACGAGTATAGAACGTGGTTACATTGGTGAGCGCAAAGGGCGCCAAAAGGGCGGTGCGTTTTTTACGTTCGACGCTGGCTACAATGCGACCATCGGGATCAATCGATGACGTTACCCCGGTATTGGTATCGCGCAGCAGCCAACGCGAGTTCTCGATCGCCCGCATGCGCGCCTGCCGAAGATGCTGCGCGTAAGCGCCACTGTCCCCGTACCAGCCATCGTTGGAAATGTTCACAAAGACTTGCGCACCCTGGGCGACTGATTGGCGGATGTCATCGGGAAAGATGGATTCGTAGCAGATGAAAACTCCCAGCTTCGCATCGCCAGCTTGCAACGGTGCGCGTGAGGTTCCAGGCGTAAAGTCGCCAACGTTATCGGTAAGTCCAGCGGCGAAAAAAAACAATCGCCGGAACGGGACATACTCGCCAAATGGAACCAGGTGAACTTTGTCGTAACGCGTTACCAACTCACCTTGCGGGTTAAATAATGAGCCAGAGTTATAGGTCGCTGACGTCATCTCCTGCGAGTGCATGGCGTTGCGTTGGCCGAGACTCCCTGCCAATATCCAGGTATTCGTCTGCCGGGCCAGATTGCCCAATGCATCGCGAAATACAGGATCATTGTATAAAACGGCGATGGCGACTCCGGCCATGCAATCAAACTGGGATGCTGCCCATCTAGGTGGCTGGTGAAGACTGATCGAGATCAGATCGCGCAGAGTCGTATCCAGATAATCTTTTGTCCAGTCCGCACCGCCGAGGATAGGAATGTTTGCCTGCACCAGCAGCGCGGTGTGGTCAGCAGGGATGGCTGGGACCGGCAGCAACATCCCAATCTGTAACACAATCGCGGCAGACACAGCAGCCAACAGCAGCGACTTCCGTTTGTCGCGGCGAACCAGAAGCACTGCGGCGAAAGCCACATTTACAATCATGATTTCCAGCGAGACCCCGTAAGCACCCGTAACCGTTGCTACCCGCGCCAATGGGATGTTGTCCACTTGGGTGATGCCCAGCAAATCCCAGGGGAAACCGGTTATCCGAGTGCGTGCCAGTTCCACGCTCACCCAGAAAAAGGGAGCTAATACTAGCGGCAAACGGTTTTGCGGATCGATCCGAGCGGCCAGGCTGACCAACAACCCAAAAACTCCATGGTAGAGCGCCACATACAAGCAGAATAAAAACATGATAAGGACGGCCACCGGTGCGCTAGCTCCGCCATACTGGCGCATGGTGCTGTAGATCCAGTAGCAGGTACCGGCATACCAAAGGATGCCGCTGACATACGCTAGAAGAAACGCTTGCCCCAGACTTGCCGGCAGGAGCTTTGCGCCTTCAGAAAGTTGCAGGGTTTCCGGTTGCCTTGCTTGCAGCAACGCCACTAGTAACGGCGCGAGCGCAATCCAGCCTAGAAAATACAGATTCGGGAGTGGAAAAATCACGATCTGCAATCCCGCGGAAAGCAGCATCAGCAGCCAGGATTTCTTAACAATCCGTAACACCTCGCAAGAATAACAAAAGCTGCCTGTTCCCTGCTTCCCCGCGCCAATCGTAACTTTTTCAAAAATTTCCTATATAATTGCGCGCGTGGAAACAGTCTTCTCACTTTTGGCGCCGCTGCTTACGCTGTTGTTTATCGTCGGAATGGCGGGATGTGTAATCGTAATTCCGCTGGTAGCGTTCAAACTGTTCCGGGTTTTATTTGAAGCTGATTCAGAAGATGAACGCACTCCAGCTCTGGCTTCGCGCAACTAAGTACAGGTCCATTACACCTTTGAGAAAGCGTCATTCCACCTGTAAATACCTACCAGCCGGATGCTTATCAGCCCTATATAAAAATTGACTAAGGCTGCAATGCTGGGGATGTGGTGTAATTACGAGTTTTCGTTTTGACTGAATGATGTTCACAGACTGAATGTCGTCTCCAATTCAACCCGCAGGTTCCACTTCAGACCGTGTCCGCATTGTGGTTGCGACCTCGGTCATGCTCACTTTTATCTCTTATTGGAGAGCTGCCGCCATCGTACTGAACGACCTCGGCTCTTCTGCTTTTTATGCAGGCGGCATCGCTGAGCAGGCCATCGGGAAATCCGCCCCATGGTTCATCCTGGGCGTGATGTTGTTCTCCTTCACTGTTCGCGCTGTCTACGTCGAAAGCTGCTCCATGTTCGTGCGCGGCGGCGTGTATCGGGTAGTAAAAGAGGCGCTTGGCGGAACGTTGGCTAAAATCAGCGTCTCCTGCCTGATGTTCGACTACATACTTACCGGGCCGATCTCAGGTGTGTCCGCCGGCCAATATATTGCCGGTTTGATCAACGATATTTTTGTTACCTTGGACACGCATGGTTGGGTTCCGCGCGCCATCCACTCTATTTTTCATGGAACTCCGCAAGTGCCAGTCAACTGGACTTCAGTGGCATTTGCGCTGGCCGTAACCATTT
>CAWBXL010000036.1:0-37318 GCA_963792305.1 uncultured Acidobacteriaceae bacterium
TGCAGTCGAGATCATCTGCGGCAGGTGGCTGATCCATGCGCATAGCTTGTCGTGCTCGTCGGCGTCAATACTGCCGATGCGGGCGCCAATTTTTTCTACCCACTGCAAGAATTCTCCGCCCATACCGCTGTACATGTTTTGACCGTGGACTGGCGTGAAGAACCAGGCTGCTCCCTGGAATAGATCAGGGTCGGCGAAGTCCACTCCGGATTGTTCTTTGCCGGCCATGGGGTGGCCAGCCAAAAACCGCTTGCCAACCGCTTTGCCAAAAACTGATTTGGCTTTCGCCAGCACTTCGGCCTTGGTGCTGCCGACATCGGTGAGGAGAGTCTTTGCGGGAAGGGCCGGGCCTATGTTGCCGATGAGATCAATGATTGCCCCGACAGGTGATGCCAGAACAACTACTTCGCTTCCACGCACCGCATCGGCAGGAAAGCCGATCGCTTCGTCGATGGTTCCGCGGTTGCGGGCGCGATCCATGACTCCGGGGCTGTCGCATCCGATGATCTTTCCGGCGAACTTATGTTTTTTCAGCGCCAGCGCAAGCGAGCCGCCGATCAAGCCTGTGCCGATGATGGTGATTTGCCGGATGGCCATACAGGTTAATCAGGCGATTTTCCGTCCTACAGCTGGTGCGATCATGCGCAACTGATCCATCAGCTTGGCAAACTGCTCGGGATATAACGACTGCGCGCCGTCCGAAAATGCTTTGTCTGGATCGTGATGGACTTCCATCAGCAATGCGTCCGCACCCGCTGCCAGCGATGCACAAGCCATCGGCGGAACTTTATCACGCAGCCCTGTACCATGCGATGGGTCGGATGTCATCGGCAGGTGTGAAAGTTTCTTGAGGCTCGGAATCGCCGACACATCCAGCGTGTTGCGCGTATATGTTTCGAAAGTACGAATGCCGCGCTCGCAGAGGATGACTTCGTAATTGCCGCCGGCCATGATGTACTCGGCCGAGAGTAGCAATTCTTCGAGCGTTGCGGCGATGCCGCGCTTCAACAGCACCGGCTTTTTAACCTTGCCAAGTTCGCGCAGCAGATTGAAATTTTGCATGTTGCGCGCGCCTACCTGGAAGATGTCAATGTAGGGCAACATGATTTCGATCTGCGAGATTTCCATTACTTCGCTGATCACCAGCAAGTTGAACTTATCGCCAGCTTCGCGAAGAAGTTTCAGGCCTTCGACGCCCATTCCCTGAAATGAGTACGGCGAACTGCGCGGTTTGTACGCGCCTCCGCGCAATACGCGGGCGCCGGCTTTGGCATCAACTCAGAAACTGTAAAAAGCTGGTCGCGTGACTCGACCGAGCACGGCCCGGCCATCACGACAACTTCATTCCCGCCGATGCACGTCCATTAGGGAATTCGATGATGGTGCCTTCCGGGCGAAAGCGCGGCCTGCAAGCTTATACGGTGCGCTGATGCGGTGGACGTGCTCAACACCATCGAGCACCTCAAGTATGCGTGTGTCGAAATCAATGCGGGCGCCGACAGCGGCAAGAATGGATCTGGCGTTCGCCGGTGGTGCGGTGAACGGAGAAGCCCATGCGGATTAAGTGCTCGACAACGTCTTGAATCTGCGCGTCTGTCGCGCCTTCCTGCATTGCTACGATCATAAGAGTCCTAGTCGCTGGTCATTAGTCTTTAGCAGTTGGCCAAGACCAACGACTAAAGACCAACGACTTTCTTTCAGTCATTCACTTCGTTATCTAATTCCGTATCTCCGGCTGCACCTTCGACCTGCATGTGCGGAGCAATTTCTTCCTTCTGAATCTGGCGCATTACATCCAATATGCGCTCATAAATGCGCAACAACTCGCGTTCTGGCAAAGGACCTTGGTTCGCTTTGCGCACGTTCTCGAACACATTGCGCTCACGGTCCGGCTCGTAGATTGGCATGGCAACATCTTTTTTCAGCTTGCCAATCTCATGCGCGGCATGTGCCCGCTGGCTTAGCAGTTCCACCAGCCTGCGGTCGAGGTCATCAATTTTCTTACGCCAATCGGCGATATCCATAAATCAGTCGCTGGTCCTTGGTCGCTGGTCTTTGGCCTCCATCCCAGCGGCAGCAAATGCGTTTAGATTTCGGAGAAGCAGCGCGGCGGATCGATGGAAGGCCAACGACGACTAACGACCGACGACCAACAGCTGCCCTATGAATTGTGCCACAGATGCGGCTTCATTGCCCGGATTCCGCTCGACGGTCTCCACGATGGCGCTGCCGATGACGCAGGCGTCGGCATACTGGGCGACGGCCTGAAACTGCTCTGGCGTCGAGATACCGAAGCCCACGGCGACAGGTTTTTTGGTGAATTTGCGGATGCGGCGGACTAGATCCTGCGCATCGGAGGACATTTGCTTGCGCGCGCCGGTGACTCCAGTACGGGAGACGGCATAGATGAAGCCGGTGGAGGCTTCTCCGATTAGTTTGAGACGCTGGTCGGTGCTGGTGGGCGCGGCGATAAAGATGGTGGCCAAGTCGTTTGCCTTGGCAGCAGCGGACGTATTCGGCGGATTCTTCGACTGGGAGGTCGAGGACGAGGATGCCGTCAACTCCCGCGAGCCGCGCGACTTTACAGAATTTTTCCATCCCCATGCGGAGGATGGGATTCAGGTAAGTGAAGATGACCAGGCCTGTGGATTGCGAGTGCTCGCGGATTTCCGCAGTGAGCTTCAATACTTGTTCCAAAGATGTGTTGTGCTTTAGGGCGCGCTCGCTGGCTCGCTGGATCACTGGACCGTCGGCTACTGGATCGCTGAAGGGAACTCCTAGTTCGATAGTGTTCGCGCCAGCTTTGATCGCCGCGAAGATGATTTCGCGCGTCGTGGCGAGGTCGGGGTCGCCGCAGGTTACATAGACAACAAGGCTGGGCTTATGTTCAAAATTAATCGGCATGAATACTCAATAAATATCTCATAAAACAGCCATTTCGATGGTTGATGTACACCTTCCTCCTCAGATGGAGATCTTCCAACACCAACGTAATATCGACTCACCAAGCGCCGCCTCATATCATTTTCCCCTATGAGGAACTACACCGTACTCATAATCTTCGTTGCAGCTTCATTGACGAATGCTTGTGGCCAGTCGATTACCCTTGGCATTCTTGAAGAGAATGCAGGTCACTATGCAGGAGAATCAAATTATAGAGACGTGCGCGTCGTCTTCCAGAAAAAAGACAACGAGTGGCGGACATTCCCAAGTGATTGCAATAACCAAGATTGTTTGAAAACCATTTCGCGAGCATATCCTGGTGAAGTTGCTTGGACGGTTACGTTCGATGGTAAAAATATAGGTCAGGTTGCAAGTCGAACACGTACTGACTTTAAGTGGTATGGCGATATTGGACAGCAGGAGATCACAAGTAAAGAACCAGTGCCCACAATTGGGACGCGGTCTCGAGAGTTTGGAGGATATGGCGAGGCCACTGTTTACCGACCGTTAGTCGCTAATTCACAACCATATTTTAATGATCCGGATAAGTGGAAGCCCTTTGTTGTAACTCCCGAGTTAACCCATGTTTTGCAGGCGTCGTTTCGTAAAAAATTTCCAAAGCTTTGTCACTTAAGCGAGGTTGACCATAGCACATTGGAGCCGCTACCATATCGAAACCTAGCGGTAAAAGTTGTGAAGGCTTACGCATCAGTTTCAGGATGGATGGTGGCACGATTACACCTTGAAGCTGTCGACTGTGCAGATACCGAGGCAGGTTTCGATATTGACGATCCTTGGTTCGTGGTCGATCCGAAGAAGTCCACAGAATATCTGGACTCAGGAATGTGGCTGGTTGACGCTGGTGATTATGATAATGACGGGAAATCTGAACTAGTTTTTTCAATTAATCGAGAGAACCAAGGTGGATATGAAATCTACTATGATGACTTCAAGAAACACGCAAGCTTCCAGTTCAACTATCACTAGCTCCTAAATGAACTCAATCGAGTTTTAGGTTCTCCCGCATAATTCCAATGTCTTTGTCGCCACGTCCAGAAATATTCACAATCATAATCTCGGATTTCTTCATCTTCGGCGCACGCTTGATTGCTTCTGCTACAGCGTGAGCCGATTCAAGCGCCGGAATAATTCCTTCCGTCCGCGCTAGCGTCGTTGTAGCTTCCAACGCTTCTGCATCCGATGCCGGAAACATATTCTGCGCGTTTCTGATCTTTAAGCCATGCGTGCTCAGGGCCGATCGAGGGATAGTCCAGTCCCGCAGACACTGAGTGAGTCAGTGCAATTTGCCCGGCGGAATCCTGCAAAACGTAGGAGTAAGTCCCTTGCAGAACTCCCGGCATCCCACCACTGAAGCGGGCGGCGTGATCTCCGAGTTTTTCTCCCCGGCCTCCGGCTTCTACTCCGATCAATCCCACTTTTTTGTCTTTAATAAATTCGTGGAAGATGCCGATGGCGTTTGATCCCCCGCCGACGCAAGCGACTACCACCGACGGCAGCTTGCCCTCAGCTTTGAGAATCTGCGCGCGGGCTTCACGTCCGATGACTTTGTGAAAGTCGCGGACCATCGTCGGATACGGATGTGCTCCCAACACGCTGCCAAGAAGGTAATGTGTAGTCCGGACGTTGGTCACCCAATCCCGCATGGCCTCATTGATGGCGTCTTTCAGCGTGCGCGATCCGGAATCGACTCCTCTGACTTCAGCTCCCAGCAGCCGCATGCGGAAAACGTTCAGCTCCTGGCGGCGCATATCTTCAGTGCCCATGTAGACAACGCACTCGAAACCCAGCAACGCGCAAACAGTAGCTGTAGCCACGCCGTGTTGACCAGCGCCGGTTTCCGCGATCACACGGGTTTTGCCCATGCGCTCAACCAACAGTCCCTGACCAATGCAATTGTTAATTTTGTGCGCTCCGGTGTGGAGCAAGTCCTCACGCTTCAGATAGATTTTTGCTCCGCCAAGTTTTTTGGTCAGGCGGCTGGCGAAGAATAACGGCGTGGGACGGCCAGCATACGCGCGTAAAAGATAATCCAGCCGGCTCTTGAATCTGGGATCACGCTTGGCTTTTTCGTATTCGCGCTCAATCTCCTCGAGCGCTGCCATCAAGGTCTCCGGAACGTAACGTCCTCCCCAGGGCCCGAAGCGGCCGGGAACCACTGCATCTTTTTTCCGTTGGATTGGTGCTGTCGCCATAATTAATTGTTCTCGATATTACGCACTGCCTGGATGAATGCGCGAATTTTCTGCGGATCTTTTTTGCCCGGAGATTCTTCCACCCCGGACGATACGTCAACTCCCCAAGGCTCGAGCACGCGCATTGCATCATTCACGTTGTCAGGAGTCAATCCGCCAGCCACGACGATCGGAATCATTCTGCCGATCAGTCCGACCGTTGGCGCCGCTCTCTCCCAGTCAAAAACTTCGCCGGTGCCGCCCGGCAGGCGCTCGGTGCTGGAATCGAGAAAGATGGCGTCAATACGTCTTCCGCGAGGAAGGAACCATTGCAGGCCCTGACCCTTTTCGCCAAAAAACAATTTTGCGGGTAACGCCGCGTAGCGTTTGAATTGAGGAGGAAGTCTTGGCTCCGGCGGCCGTCCGTTCAACGATGGATCGGCATGAACTTGTACGCCGGTCAGTCCAGTTTGCTGGGCAATCTTCTCCATTTGCCCGTTCGACCCATGTACGAACACACCTACTTTTTCCAACTTGGCGGGTAATTTCGCAATGATGTTCTTCGCTGTCTCCGGATCAATATTGCGCGGGCTTTTTTCGTAGAACACGAATCCCACAGCATCCGCTCCTGCATCCGCGGCCACTTGGGCATCTTCGAGATTTGTCATGCCGCAGATTTTGATCCAAGTCATGGAGATAATTTCAGTTCGCAGTTCCCGGTTCTCAGTGGGTGCTGGTGGCCGGAGATGCTTCGGTTATTAATGTTCTTAGAGCATCTCCGGGAGACTCTGCTTTCATTAGCGATTCACCGATCAGAAATGCCTGAAACCCGGCTGCGTGCAAACGTGCGATATCTGCTCCTGTATGGATGCCGCTCTCGGCGACGGTGATTATATTTTTTGGCATGCGCTGGGCCAGTTCAAACGCAGTGTTGAGGTCTACATTGAACGTGTGCAGATTGCGGCTATTGACCCCGATCAGGTTGCAGCCCGCGTTTATTGCGCGATCTAGTTCGGCTGCGTCGTGGACCTCGCAGAGCACATCGAGGCCATATTCGCGGCCCAGGATTGTCAGTCCGACAAGTTCGGTCTGCGACAGTGCGGCTACGATCAGCAGAATGGCATCGGCGTGGTAAGCGCAGGCCTCCAGCAGCTGGAATTCATCCACGATGAAGTCTTTGCGGAGGCAGGGAATTTTGGTGGCGCTGGATGCGATGCGTAAATTATCCAGTGAGCCTTGGAAATATACTTCGTCGGTCAGAACGGATAGCGCAGTTGCCCCCGCCTGTTCCAATTCGAGAGCGAGCTTTTCCGGGTAAAAGTTTGCGCGGATCAATCCTCGCGAGGGCGATGCCTTTTTTAACTCTGCAATGATCGCGATGGCATTGCGCCCGTTTGTTTCCAGTGTCTTGCGGAATCCGCGTGGGACGCGGCCTTGCGCGCGCTTCTCCAGGTCGCGGAGGTCAGCCGTGCTCCGTGACTTGGCCACCTGGCGGCGCGTAGCGGCAACGATTTCCTCGAGTTTGGTGGGCATAAATTCTCTGGGGTCCCACAGGTCAAACGCAATTTGAGTAATTATACGGGAACGGTTCGCCCGGCTACTTCTTATGAAAAATGCGTTTCTGCACGTCCGGCCAGAATTCCTGGAAGGCATTGCTGCCCATGTGGCCTAAAAACCCGTAGAGAGTGCGCAGAGCGGCATGCTCTGTGTCGGCTTCGCTGTCGGCGCGCCAGGTGTTAGAAAGAAAATTGTTTCCCGGAATCGCTATAAATCTTGCATACGCGGGAGCGTAATGACCATCAGGGCGAGGCGCGGTGAAGGTCGTTTTTATAGCGTTAAAGATTCGTCCCTTGATGTCCTCGTCGTGCGTGGGGAAGTATCTTGGATCCTCTCCCCACAGCGCACCGAGTCCTGCTTCCATGGCGTTGCTGGTCGAAACTCCGGAAAGTCGAATGCCGTAACGCTTACCGTAGCCATCCCAATGCGGGCCGTATTCTCTGGGACTGTTGCTGGCAGTGCCGATGGCAGCGGTAAAAAGTCCCGATGCCAGGCTTTGCGGGCCGGCCGTACTCCCGGCAAACCATTCCAGGCGCTGTTTCCCGGTCATTGCGGTGTAACCGGGAGAATCCGGAGTTGGGGAATTGGTCTGGGCCGACAAGCTTAATGCGCCGAGAAGACAGAAGAATGCAATCTTGTCAGGAATAGACACTCTCTTTGGTTGCATTCAGTCTCTATAAGTTGCTCAACGGATAGAAATCTTTGGTGCCATCGAAGGGACTCGAACCCCCACACCCTTGCGGGTACATGGACCTGAACCATGCGCGTCTGCCAATTCCGCCACGATGGCAATTACAACAGTGCGGCGGGCCGGAGCCCGCCGATCAGGAAGAACTGCTCAATCTATTTTACAGAGGAGTGACAGTGTGTCAAACCTCGCGAGCTGCGAAAATCTCTTAGCCTTCCAGCTTTGCACTCATTGTGATTTTTGCATTTAGCACTTTGGAAACTGGGCAGCCTGCTTTCGCGTTGCCTGCCAGTTCCTGGAATTTGGCATCGTCCGCACCGGGGACTTTACCGACTACATCAAGATGAACTGCTGTGATCGTCCAGCCTGCATCCAGTTTGTCCATTGTCAGCGTGGCTGAGGTTTCGATGCTGGATGGAGTTAGGTTCGCTGTTCCCAACTGCGCCGATAGCGCCATCGAGAAGCACGCCGCGTGCGCGGCTGCGATCAGTTCTTCTGGGTTGGTGCCGGGAGTATTTTCAAAACGGGTGCTGAATGAATATGGCGTGTTGTTCAACACGGTGCTGGCTGAAGACACCGAGCCTTTGCCGTCCTTAAGTCCGCCCTTCCAGATTGCACTTGCCTTGCGTTGCATGGAAATCTCCTGACCGATTGAATTGTGAGTAGCTATTGTAGATGCAGAAGAGGCGGAGTGTCAGCGTGCTTCAGTAAAAATCTGAACAGCTCAGGTAAAAGCCGCAGGTCGGGCAGCTGAGCTTGCAGCGGTTGTCCTTCAATTGCGTGGAACAGTTTGGGCAGAAGCTGGAAGGGTTGGCGATGCGTGGCAGCATCGGCGCTTCCAGCTTCTGGCCCATGGACGGATTCTTTGGCTGATCGTTGGCAACGGCCATGCCGATGTTATTTCATTTCACATCGCTCCAGTCAAGAATGACTTTGCCGCATTGTCCCGAACGCATGGCGTCAAAACCTTTTTCATATTCGCGCCAAGAGAACCGGTGCGTGATTACGCCAGAAATATCGAGGCCGGATTCCAACATGACTGACATCTTGTACCAGGTCTCATACATCTCCCGGCCATAGATACCTTTGATGGTCAGCATGTTAAAGATCACTTTGTGCCAGTCGATTGACATTTCCGTGGACGGAATGCCAAGCATGGCGATCTTGGCTCCATGGCTCATGTTGGTAAGCATGTCGCGGAAGGCGACGGGAGAGCCTGACATTTCCAAACCGACGTCGAAGCCTTCATGCATCCCCAGTTTCTTCTGCACATCCGGCAAGGTCATTTCTTTTGGATTCACCGCCATCGTGACCCCAACTTTTTCCGCCAACTTCAGGCGATAAGGATTTAAATCGGTAATTACGACATGCCGCGCACCTGCGTGCCGCACTACTGCGGCCGCCATGATTCCAATTGCGCCGGCCCCGGTGATTAACACGTCTTCGCCGAGAACAGGGAAAGACAGTCCAGTATGGACCGCATTGCCAAATGGATCGAAGATCGCGCCCACTTCCGGGTCGATCCCAATCGTGATGACGCCAGATGTTGGTCATAGGCAGAACAATGAATTCTGCAAAGGCCCCAGCGCGATTCACTCCAACCCCTTGCGTCTGAGCGCAAAGATGCCGGCGACCCGCCAGGCAATTACGGCAGCGTCCACAAATTACGTGCCCCTCTCCGCTGACAAATTCACCAGGATGAAAATCAGTAACATTCGATCCGACTTTTACGATCTCACCAAAAAATTCGTGCCCAATCACCAGCGGAACTTTTATGGTTGATTTGGCCCAATCATCCCAATCGAAAATATGTACATCGGTGCCGCAGATTCCGGTTTTAAGTACGCGAACCAGAACATCATTGATTCCAACTTCAGGGGTGGGAACATCTTCGAGCCATAGGCCTTTTTCGGCCCGGCTTTTTACGAGTGCTTTCATGTGGATGTATTCCTTTATGGGTGGTCCTGCCGTGTGAGGGTGTCTACTGCCCCAGGAAACGGCCACCTGGGCTGCTGGCAGTGTATCAAGATTTCTGCGATATACTGACATTCGCCGCATTCAGCAGTACATCCCAGGCCGGGATGGCGGAACTGGCAGACGCAACGGACTCAAAATCCGTCGGGCTTCGGCCCATCGGGGTTCGACCCCCCGTCCCGGCACCATAAGATTCCATAAAATGACTGTTGTAACGTTCCCTTCGTATTAGCCTCGCGGCACAATTTGAATTAAGGAAGTAATCGCGGTTGGAAGCAAGGCGCAAAATTGTGGATAAAATGAACTTTGACGCTTGAAAACACTACAGCACCTTGGCCAGGATCATGTATGCACCGCAGGACGAAATTAAGGAAGAAGTTGATGCTGCCCGCGAACGAATCAAACTGCTAGGTACGACTCATTGGCCCCGGAAACGGACGACGAGAATCTAGTTTCGCTTTACGAAGCACTGGCTGCGCGTAGCTCCGAGCAGTAATTTATTTGCAGCTACGTGGGAATATTTTTTTCTGCCAACTCCAGAGCTCCCCGAATCTCCGCATGGACGCTCCACTGATTTATTGCGTCGTTTAAAGTGACCCATTTCGTCTCGCGCAGTTCATCATTCTGTTCGCCTTTACCAACTTGTTCCATTAGAAAGAAGCGCACCACTACTTCGTCCTTTACAGTGTATTTGGAATCCGTAATTTCACGCTTGATACGTGCCCAGACTCCGGTTTCCTCTTTGACTTCACGGATAGCACAACGCTCCATGCTTTCTCCCGCTTCGATGTGACCTTTCGGTAGCACCCAATCCTTGGCATCATTTTTTGCTTGCACCAATAAATATTTGGTATTCCCGCCGCTCTTGCGGAAAACCACGCCTCCGGCATGAGTCGGCGGCTTCGGACTTTGTGTTGTATTCGAAGGGCTGGGAGAATCAAGGTTTGTCGGCGATGAGGCTTTGGCTGCTTCCAGCGTCAGGATGTGCCAGTATGCCTGTTGTGTCGTTTTGAAACGCTGTTCCATATAACGCAAAAAGGCCAATACCATGGCAGTCGTTGCGGCGAGTGCCAGCCAAATCCTGCACGCAATGCCGGCCTTTATCAGCAAAACAATCATGACAGGAATAAAACTGCGAAAAAATTTGGAGTCCGCTTCGAATCGATTTACCGCCGCGATAGCTTCCGGATGCGCGCCTGTCAGCATTGCCTTAGACCACTGGAATGCATTAACGGATTTGGGTGACTTTATTCGCTTTAGATAGTCTTCTTTAATTTCCACCACACGATCCACGGCTGCGTTCGGTTGTTTTTTGAAACAGAAATTTGCCAACCCTCGGACAAACCAGGGTGAAAGACTTCTGCCCGTCAATAGACGAAAAATTTGTTCTTTATCGGTTGCCTTACGAGTCGGGTCATAAACGTAGTCGTCCATCCACGATCCAATGAAAAAAAGGAAGTGGCCTAGCAAATAGCTGCTGAAGAGAAAGACAACCCAACCCTCAGTGCCTTGCAGTCTGGAGTACTTCTCGCCCAGAATCAGAGTGCCTGCTTGGTCCTGGAACAGATAAGTAAGCACCGCCCCAGGCAAGAGGATTGAGAACAGATCAATCACACCGATAAAGAATTTCTGGGGTTCTACAGCCATAACGGTGTTCCTTTGAGTACGTCCAGGGTCTTGAACATGTTTGCTCCTTACTGGGCGACGCTTATGGCGCTCGGTGCGCCAAGGTTAGGACCTTTTGATCATGGTGCGAAGAATTCTAAGAGCGTTTCTTCACACATTTGCTTTTGGGTTGGGGGCCGATGATTTGAACACATTCAGCCCGCATTCGTTCTGGAAAAGCAGATAGAACTGCGAGCCAATTACTGGACACGCCGAATATTACCCGAGAAGCAAGGGGGGAGGAGAAAAAATTTCCAGGCGGGTAAACGTTTTCTCGAAAGTTGGGATATCATACCTGCGCTGCTCATGACCCATTTAAAGTCACGACAGCAAAGACATTTAGTAATATTGTGACCACGCAAACGCCTGCGTCTATCGGCGTGGCCCATTAGGAGAAGAGCACCTTGAAAACGCTCAACCGTATTTCGATCTTACTGTGCTTGTCCGTTCTGATCAGTCTCGGCTTGCTGGGATGCAACCGCGGAAATTCAAAGCAGATCCAACTTGCTTTCGTGACCAACAACGCTGCTGATTTCTGGACCATCGCGCGCAAGGGTTGCGAGAAGGCGGAGAAGGACATCCCGAACATCAAAGTTGAGTTCCGCATTACGTCGGATGGCACGGCGGCGGAACAGAAGCGGGTCGTCGATGACCTGCTCTCGAAGGGTGTGCAGGGAATGGCCATCAGCCCGGTTGATCCGGTGAACCAGACGCAAATGATTAACGACGCCGCGAAGCAGGCCGTGGTCATGACGCAGGACAGCGATGCGCCACAGAGCAATCGAATTGCTTACATCGGGACTGACAATCACGCCGCCGGAATGCAAGCTGGAGAGCTTATTAAGCAGGCGCTGCCGCAGGGTGGCAAGATCATGATCTTCGTCGGAAAGATCGATGCCCAGAACGCGCAGGCGCGCTATACGGGAATCAAAGACGCACTGGCTGGGTCCAAAGTTGAGATCATCGATGTCCGCACAGACGATACCGATCCGGTACGCGCCAAGGCAAATGCAGCTGATACGCTGGTCCGTTATCCGCAGATTGCCGCCATGGTGGGGTTGTGGAATTACAACGGCCCGGCGATTCTCAACGCGGTAAAAGATGCTAACAAGGTTGGGCAGGTGAAGATCATCTGCTTCGATGAGGATGACCAGACCCTGGCAGGTGTGAAGAGCGGCGCGATTTTTGCCACCGTAGTGCAACAACCTTTTGAATTTGGCTATCAGGCGGTGCAGATGATGGTCAAGATTGTTGGCGGCGACAAATCGGTGATACCGGAAAGCAAACAAAAATATATTCCCACCCTCGTTATTGATCAGAAGAACGTGGATGATTTCACCACCAAAATCAACCAGCTTCGCGGGCGCAGCTAACGGGGTCTGATGGCCACGCCGCTGCTGCAAATGAAGGGCATCATTAAGCGCTTTGCGGGCGTGACCGCTCTGCGCTCGGTGGACTTTGAAATCTATCCCGCCGAAGTGGTGGCGCTTATCGGGGAAAATGGCGCGGGTAAATCCACGCTCATGAAGATCCTCGGCGGCGTGCACCGGCCAGATGAGGGTGTGCTCGATCTGGACGGCAAGCCGGTCACGTTCCATTCTGTCTCCGATTCAATCTCGCAAGGCATTGGCTTCATCCATCAGGAATTGAACCTGCTGGACAATCTGGATGTGGCCGGGAATGTCTTTCTCGGCCGCGAGCAGGTTTGGGGAGGCCCCCTACGGCTTCTCGATCACGGCAAAATGCAGCGGGAGACTGAAATCCATCTGAAGCGGCTGGGGCTGGATATTTCCAGCCGCACCACCTTTCGACGCTTTCCCTGGCGCAACAGCAGATGATCGAAATTGCCAAGGCACTGTCGTTGCGGGCACGGATTCTGATCATGGATGAGCCCACGTCGAGTCTAACGTTATCGGAGACAGCGCGGCTTCTCGATGTGGTGCGCCAGTTGCGGTCAGAAGGGGTCAGCATCATTTACGTCTCGCACCGGCTCAGTGAGATTGTAGAGGTTGCGGACCGAGTTACGGTGCTGCGAGATGGGGCCAACGCAGGCGCTTTGAACAAAGACGAAATTACCCGCGAACGCATGGTGAAGATGATGATCGGGCGTGACCTGGATGATTTCTATGTGAAGCCCGACTCGGTTCCGCGGCCCGGATACTTTGAAGTAAAAGGCTTGCGGACCGCGCGTTTTCCAAAGCGCGAGGTTTACTTCTCCGTGGGACAAGGAGAAATTCTTGGAATTGCCGGCTTAGTCGGCGCGGGACGCACTGAAGTCGCGCAGGCGATCTGTGGAATTGATAAGCCGCAGGCAGGCGCTATGGTGCTCGACCAGAAGCCAGTTCAAGTGCAGTCTCCGCGCGATGCCGTGGCCCAAGGGATATATTGGTGCCAGATGATCGCCGCCGTTTTGGGCTGGTGATTGATATGAGCGTTTGCCAGAACATGACATTGCCCGCGCTCGAGAGGTATTCTTCGCAGGGAATTATTAGTAGAAAAGCTGAACAGAAAGCAGCGGAAGAAGGAGTCAAGAAACTGAACGTGAAAACTCCTTCGGTAGACGCGCGAGTGGGGAACCTGAGCGGCGGGAATCAGCAGAAGGTCATTCTGGCCAAGTGGCTGGCCTTGAATCCTAAGGTTTTGATTCTCGACGAACCGACACGAGGAATAGACGTCGGCGCTAAAGCAGAAATCTATGCATTGCTGCGTGCTCTGGCGAAGGAAGGCGTTGCCATCATTGCCATAGCAGCAATATGAAGAAGTTTTAGGCATCAGCGACCGGGTAGCTGTAATGCACGAAGGCTCACTCACCGGCGTTTTGGAACGGCCAAATTTGAATGAAGAAGCCATCATGCGGCTGGCGGTGAATTAAGCCGCCACTAACTCATCCATGCGAAAAGAACTCGGAATTTCGTCTGCTGGTGCTGCTGTGTGTAGTCGTCGCAGCCATTAACCCGCGCTTTCTGGTTTCCTCGAACCTACAGAACATTTCCCGCCTGATTGGCATGTTCGGAATTTTGAGCATCGGGGCCGGCATTGTCATCATTACCGGTGGTATTGATCTCTCGGTGGGGTCGATCATGGCTCTGGTCGGCATTGTGCTTTCTATCTTGTTGACCCAGAAAAAGTGGCCGCCGCTTTTGGCCGTGCTGGTTGCCATCGGTGTCGCGGCGCTTTTGGGCTGGATCCACGGTCTGCTCATCACCCGGCTTGGTATTCAACCGTTCATCGTGACTTTGTGTGGGTTGCTGTTTTATCGCGGATTGGCGCGATTCATTGCGAACGATGCGACTCAGGGATTTGGCAGCGGAGAGGGATTCGCATGGTTACGCGATTTGTCATCAGGACAGTTATTTCACATCCCTACTCCGTTCTTGTTTTTGATACTGGTTGGGGTTGTCATGTGGGTGGTACTGCAACGCTCTATCTATGGTAGATATTTGTTTGCCGTGGGGCGCAATGAAGAAGCGGCGCGATATTCCGGCATCGGCACGCGCAAAATTATTTCCAGCGCTTATGTATTGTCCGGATTGCTAGCTGGCATCACTGGTGTGCTGATGGCGTTCTATACCAATTCCATTTCGCCTTCGTCACACGGCAGTTTTTATGAGCTATATGCCATTGCTGCCGCCGTCCTCGGAGGGTGCAGCTTGCGCGGTGGTGAGGGATCGGTCATAGGAATTGTCATTGGCACGGCCCTGTTGCAGGTATTGCAAAACTTGGTGAATCTGTTGGGAATTCCGAGTTCGCTCAATTTTGCGGTCATGGGGACAGTTATTCTTATTGGAGTTGTCGCCGATGAGTTAGTACGGCGGCGCTCTGCGCGCAAACGCATCGCTAAATGAGAAGTACGTGCGCCAGCGGTATCCCCGGGATCTAGTTGGGAAAGAACGCTGGCCCTCGCTTTAAATGATGGCTACGGCCGCCCATTATGTGGACGTGTGATCGCGCCTTCTCCCGCAGATTGAACCAGCGCCGCGTACTTTGCGAATACACCGCTTGTGTATTTCGGCGGTAACGGCTTCCACTGGCTCAATCGTTTTTTCAATTCGGCATCGCTCACATCAACCTCAAGCAGTTGCTTATTCACATCAATGTGGATCATGTCGCCTTCGCGCACGGCAGCAATTGGACCACCCAGCGCGGCTTCTGGGGACACGTGACCCATCATCAGGCCGCGGGTCGCTCCGCTAAATCGTCCATCGGTTAGTAAGGCAACGGTATCGCCCAGGCCTTCGCCAACGATCGCGCTGGTTACGCTCAGCATCTCGCGCATACCAGGTCCGCCTTTAGGCCCTTCATTGCGGATGACGACCACATCGCCCGGCTTGATTTGTTTGCTGGTAACCGCGGTCATGGCAGCTTCTTCGGATTCGAAGACACGTGCCGGGCCACGATGGGTCAAGCGTTCGTGCCCGCTGATTTTTGCCACGCATCCGTGAGGAGAGAGATTGCCTTTCATGATCACCAGTCCACCGGTCTTTTTCAACGGCTTGTCGAAAGCTGCAATGACGGGCTGCCCCGGAGTTTCTTTTGCCTGGTTCGCTTCTTCAGCGAAAGTTTTGCCGGTGATGGTGAGAGTGGAACCGTCTACGCACTTGCCATCGAGCAGGCGTTTGGCGATCACAGGGATTCCTCCCGCATTGTGAACATCCGCGGCGACATACTGTCCCGAAGGTTTCAGGTTTGCCAGAAGCGGAGTGCGTTCGCTGACTTTCTGGAAGTCATCAATGTCGAGAGTAACTCCCATCTCACGCGAGATGGCGAGCAGGTGCAGCACGGCGTTAGTGGAGCCTCCGGTGCATGTCACGCCAGCGATGGCATTGTGAAATGCTTTCTGCGTCAAGATATCTTTGGGCAGGATGCCTTGGCGCAGCGCGTTCATGATGACTGCGCCGCATTTGTAGGACACGTCATCTTTGGCCGGATCCATGGCGGGCACACCGTTAAAGCCCATAGGAGTAAGCCCGATCAGCTCCATAACGGTAGACATAGTGTTGGCGGTGTACTGACCACCGCACGCGCCGGCTCCCGGACAAGCAACATTTTCCAGTTCGAGCAATTCCGCGTCGGTGATTTTCCCTGCGGCATTCGCACCGACGGCTTCAAACACGTCCTGAATAGTTACGTCTTTACCTTTGTACTTTCCTGGGGCGATGGTACCGCCGTAAAGCACCATGCCCGGCAGGTTCATGCGGGCGATAGCCATGGCGGCGGCGGGGATGGTTTTATCGCAGCCCACGATGCAGACGACCGCGTCGAACAGCTGTCCACGACAGACCAGTTCGATAGAGTCTGCAATTACCTCACGACTCACCAGCGAGGCACGCATGCCCTCGGTGCCCAGGTCTCACCGTCGGAAATGGCGATGGTGTTGAATTCCATGGGAGTGCCGCCGGCGGCGCGAATGCCTTCCTTGACCTTGGCCGATAGACGGCGCAGGTGGAAGTTGCAGGGCATGGTTTCGATCCAGGTGTTGGCCACACCGATGATGGGCTGGGCAAGGTCAGAGTCAGTAAAGCCGATTGATTTGAAATAGGAACGGGCCGGCGCGCGATCGCGTCCGTCGGTGATGCCACGACTGCGATGTTTAAGATCCATGGTGTAAAAGATTATTACAGAGAACTCGCTTACGTACAGGCGCGGAGGACGGCTGATTTATGCAGACAGATTTTTGGCAGACATCCCAACTCGAGGAATCCCAGAAGAAATCGGGGAAACGCTATTTTGAATTTTTACGGATTCCGGCCATGAGCACAGGGATGTATACCTTGAGCGCCGGTGCCACCGATCCCCAGTCTCCTCATAAGGAAGACGAGCTGTATTACGTGGTTCGAGGAAAAGCTCGGATGAAAGCCGGCAACGAAGACCAACCCATTGTCGCGGGGGCAGTGATCTTCGTCGCCGCTGGAGTGGAACACCGCTTCTACGACATTGAGGAAGAGTTGACGGTGTTAGTATTCTTTGCGCCTGCCGAGAGTTAAACTCCGGTGTGGGCGGGCTCTTTCGAGGGGACCCAGTAGACTTCCTCTTTCATGATCTCTTTGGTAAATCCGATGCGCTGCAAGATCCCCATGGCATTGGCTACCATTCCCGGATGACCGCATAGATATCCCACAGCATTCGCGCCGGAAATCCCCCAGGCATCGGTGTACTTGCGCAGAAGATCGTCCACACGTCCCCACTCGCCAGTCCAACCATCGTCTTCGTGTGGGCGGCTTACGGTGGCCACATACTTAAACCAGGGCGCTTCGGCGGCAAATTGCTGCAACTCATCCGCGTAGCCAAATTCCCAGGAGCGGCTGGCGCCATTCAACAGAAAGAGTTTCTGGTCTCCGGCGAAACGTCCTTCCTTCCAGTCTTTGAACATGGTGCGCACCCAACTCACGAAAGGCGCCACTCCAGTTACAGTCGAGACCATCAGATGGTTATTGCGCCCGCGGGTAGTGTCGAGGGTGAACCGTCCTTTAGAAGCCTTGCGCATGAGCAGTTCATCGCCCTCCCGCAATTTATACAGCTGAGGGGTGAGTTCACCCTCTGGCACTAGCTCAAAGAAAAATTCAATCTCACTCTCGTGTGGTGAGGACACGATGGAGTATGGGCGCTCGGAGCGCTTGGTGGGGCCTTGGACCCCCAAAGTCGCATATTGGCCTGGGGCAAATTTGAACTCGCCTCCGGGCTGAATTCGGATCGACCAAAGATCAGGCGCAAAATCCATGCGCTTGGTGATATGGGCGCGGTAAAACTTGTCGTCGGTCGTGCTCATGGAACCTCAATCAATGAATTTGCCCGAAATGGGTAGGCGGTAGTTTACAAGACTTCTGCCGTTTTTAGGGGGTAGGCGTGGTTACTTCGTCACGTCTGGCGGCGGGTCGCCTTGGATCGGGGTCTGGCGCAGTTTTGTTAAATCATCCTGCAATTTGTCCCAGTCTTTCGCTTCTTTTGGGGAGGCTGGCGCTTTGGCACTGGCGAAAAATTGAGTAATATTGGCCTGCAATTTCGGTGGAATCGGGGTAGTTGATTTTTTACAGAGGTCATCCACCAAATGCTCGTAAGTTTTATCGGCGAGTGTGTATTCGCCTGCCTTGCTTTCCTTGCCAGTATCAAAATCAAGATTGCGCAGGGCTAAATCGTGCCCATTTACCTGGTGAAGTAATTGGGTATAGTCCTCCACCGTATCGTTCACGCTGGCGATATACATATTTTCCGTTTTAGTCGTAGGAATTTTGAAGCTGATCGCTTTGAATGGCCCAACCTTGGGAACAATCCTGAGAAAGAACGCTAGGATGCGGGCCCCTACTCCAGGTTTCCTGTAACCCTTGCCCCATTCGTGTTCATACTGGGTCCGGGAAAGGTAATAAAGGAACTGTTTGCGTTCGAAATTTGGGGTTTCCTTGATGATTTCGTCATGACGCGAGAGCAGAGCTACGCGTGTCATCTGTGGAATAATTTTCGAGACGCTGTGGCGATAAGTACCAATCGCTAAATCGAGGCTGGTAAATATATCTTCTAATTTCACGTCGTAAGTTTCGTAGAAGGCGCGCTCCAAAAGCGGCTTGGATACTTCAAATCCGATGAAATCGTGATAGCGATCTGAGGTGTAGCGATTTTTTGCCACCTGCACCATATCAAAACCAAATTCAGTACGTATGTGGGCTTTGTGATCTTGCGCGTAAGTCACGGAATCCCCAAATTTATTGTGCAGTTTAGGGAATTCAATGGCGACTACTCGATTGATTGTCGGGTGGCCCTGATTGTCGGCTGCATAGTGCGATAGCGCACCGAGCGCAAATGCATATTCGTTTACATCGGACGAGTCGCGAAGCAGCGCGAGGACGAAATCTCCGCTGCGTACATAGTGCACCAGATCGCTGAAGTAACTGCTGCTCAGTGGGTAGTAACCCATGTCCTGGATCACACACCCGCCATAGGCATAGGCATGTGCCTTGCGTAAATCTTCTTCTGAAGTGTGGGGGAAGCGTTTGAGAAGTAGGGGTGCGATCTGGTCTTTCCACAATAGATCGACTACCTGTTCATGAGTGAGAACCGAATAGCCATACCCCTGTACTGAACTTAGCAGCAATCCAACGATCAGCGCGGCCATCCAGCGGGATATGACTTTCATGGTCAGTTTTGCGACTACTTAGAGTCAAACGGCTTGATGTCGGTTGCCATTGTTATGTATTCGGTCGAGATGTGTATTTATTTCAACTACTTAGATTGAATCGTGGTGAACCAACCTGCGTAACTTGATGGCCAGTAGATATCAACTCATACTCGTAAGATGGATGCTCCGAACCCTAATCCGCGGTTGAAGCCAACACCTGACTATGGTCCGTTGGGGCCTGTTTCCGACTTGGAGCAAAAGATCATTCCTGCCGGAACCTTTCGGTCATTGCGGGTGCTTGCGGTATTGGTGGGCATTCTTTGTGCACTGCTTTTCATGGCCTCCCAAAATGTGCATGCCTCGTGGGAAGAAATTGCAAAATTTCTCAGCATCACCGGGAAGCCAAAGCCTGCTTCTCCGGCGTTGATGTCCGAGCATGAAACTGAAGCATTAGAGCACTCTGCTCCGCAAGCGCAGGCAGAGTTGCTGTTAGAGCGGGCCATCAATCATTACGAAGGCGCTAGTGATCAGATCTCCAGACGGGTGGATGGCTGGCATGGGCATCTGCAGATGACGCCGTCTTTGCATTCTCTGTTTACGACTGCGTTGAATTCAAATGATCTACGAGTACGAGCGGCAGCGATTGAAGTGGACCTGGCCGCGCTGAATGTGTCCAAAACATCGGCCAGCATCGACCAATTTGCGGCACAGGTTGATTCCGGAGACCAGAAAACTCAAGTTTGGGCGTTATGGACTTTGGGCCTGCTCGGCAATCGGGGAGTCGAGCCAGAACGCGTAGCTGAAATTCTCAAAGCTAATGTGCACGATTCGAACGAGAACGTTCGTTATTGGGCAGTCGAGGGGATGGCTTATCTCGGTACCGACGAAGTGATCCCCGTCCTGCTGCAAATTTTTCACGATGATTCTTCGCCGACAATTCGTGAACGTGCAGCCTGTGGATTAGCACAATCGGGGATGCTCAGCGAACAACAACGGCGAAGTGCAGTACCTCAACTGCTGGACTTCGCCGATGATACGTCGCTCGATGCTCAGACTCATACCTGGGTCTATCAGGCTCTGCGGGACATCACAGGGCAGGGTTTGCCGAATGATCCTGCTGCATGGCGCAGTTGGTATACCAATCACTCAAGCTAATTCAAATTGAGCCACAGATTTGCACGGATTTGGAATTTTTAAAATCCGTGTTGATCCGTGTAAATCCGTGGCCAGATTTTTAATCCGCCATCTTGGCTACGTGCAAATCGAATCCAGTTTTAGGCAACAGTGATGTCAGCTCAAAGGCTTTAAATCCGTCGCCACTGATTTCGGTGTGGCGGTAGAGTCCCGGTTCGCTGTCCACAGTTTGATGACGACCTTCCATGTCTTCCAGAAATGCCTGCGCCGATTTTTCATCTGCATCGTGGCTTTTGTTCTGGGTAACGATGGCTTCAGCGGCATACGAGCGGGCAAGCTTCGGCCAGTATTTCTCTAACAGGTTGGTGCTGCCAAAAATGTCCGCCCAGATAATTTCGCCATTTACCGCTACAACCACGCCTACGGCGTTGTGTTCGCGTAGTTGCTGGATCACGCTGCGGTAGTCGCGCTCTAGAGGAGCAGCTACGGAATCCACTTTCTGTTTTACGTCTTCATTCTGCATGGCCCTGGCATAGGAACTGTTTCCAGCCAATGGCGCGGCGGCTTGCGGGGTCTGAGCAATGATGCCTGCGCGGCTTCTTCCTACCTCCTCCCACACTTGGACTGATCTTTGTCCGCCATGGCTTTCGATCTCACAGCGGGCTGCGCCATGGGCGCTGCGTATGCGTTGAATTTTTCTGATGTACCAGTCCAGCGGCCGGGTTCAACACAAAACACGCTGAGATCGACCGGATCGCTTTCACCTGGAACCAGGCGGTCCTTCCCGATCACGCGGTCCTGCTTACCTCCGGTGACGATTTCGCCTGCCAACAGAATTAGGGGGCGTTTGGAATTGTTTACCAGCACTAACGTATTGACCTGGGCCCCGCTCTGGCGGCGCGTGTCGCGTTCGTCCCAAACATCTGTACGTCTGCGACGGATCATGCCTTGAACATTGCCGTATTCCGTTACCACTACATCGCCTGAGCGCAGCCCCTCGTCCAAAGTCAAAAATTCATTGGTGTCATGCGTAGTTGCGGCCACTACCGGAAAGACGCTCAGGTTACCGTGTCGGATGGATGCTAAAACCTTGTAGTGGGATGTTGCGGGAACTTCGCCAGCCTCAACGCGCGTGCGCGGAAAAAATGCGAGCGCGATTCCGCCCGCCAAAAATAAACCTGGAAACAGCATCTTAAAACTCATAGATAGTCCTCCGCGGGTGGCGAGACACCCCAAGTACGCCTTGGTTGAGGCCCCGAGGTGCCTTGCTTCCCCCCACTGGATGAACGGTAGAATTTGGGAACTTGCAGCGAAAAAGTTGGTAGCATCGCCTATAGCCAATGACTCAAGGCCCGCAACCCGTCGTGGAGATATCCGAGGGGATAGCCTCGCTGACGGCGACCCTCTATCAGCGGAGTGGTGGCGCGAAGTTGGGGTTGGCTCCAGAACGCTTTTGCGAAATTCTGGAAGAAGTTGCGGTTAAGTATCTTCCCGATGGAGCTTCTACCCACGACCGGCAAGAGCTGTACTCATCCCTGAAAGTTGAAGATTTAGCGCTGGCGCATGCCTGTGCTGCCGGCAGCGAGCGGGCGTGGGAAGTATTCATGCTGCGCTTTCGGGAAAAGCTATACGACATAGCGGGCTACATCGCAAAAGAAAGTTCTGCCGCACGGGAACTTGCCGACAGCCTCTATGCCGATCTCTACGGAACAACCTCGAGGGACGGAAAGCGTGTTTGTAAACTCTCCTCCTACACAGGTCGAGGGTCGCTCGAGGGCTGGCTGCGTACAGTCTTGGCGCAGGAGTACGTCAACCGCTACCGCAAGCAAAAGCGGCTGGTGAGTCTCGACGAAGAGAATGAAGATGGTGAGCAATTTGCCGCTCCAGAAAAAGAAGCGGTGGCATCGGTGGATCCGCGACTGGAAGCAGCGACTGACGAAACGCTGGCGGCACTTCCGGTTGAAGACCGCTTCGCGCTGGCCGCCTATTATCTCGATGGACGTACTTTGGCGGAGATCGCAAAGATGCTGGGCGTACATGAATCTACGATTAGCCGCAAGCTCGACAAGCTGGCCAAGTCGTTGCGCAAACAGATCCTTGCGGGACTGGCAAAGCGAGGTATGGATCGGCGGCAGGCGCAGGAAGCATTAGACGTAGATGTGAGGGATTTAAAGATCGCGGTGCGCACCAGTTTGGCGCAAGAACCCCGAGTTCAGACGTTCCCTGAGAAGAAGGCGGAAGCCAGTACCGGAGATGGAGTGTAGTGGAGCAACTTCCAAAAATCGTAGGCCAGCGTTTACAGGCAGTTAGGCGGACGGAGACGCATCCGGATGCGAACTTGCTGGCGGCGTTCGCGGAAAAATCGCTGCTGCCGCGGGAACAGACGCAGATACTGGATCATCTGGCAGGATGTGCGGCGTGCAGAGAAGTTGTTGCCCATGCGCAGCCTGATGAAGTTTTGCAGCGTGTTGCGGTTGCTGCCGCGGCGGCGCCGATTTCAGCACGCCGTAGCTCATGGTTTCAGGGAGCAGTAGTTCGGTGGGCGGCTTTGGCTGCTTGTGTGGTTGTAGCCGGCGCGGTTTTGATCTCACGTACGCAGTTCGAAAAAGCTCCTGTCCAAAAAGTGGCTGTCCAAAGCGAGCCCGCTGTTGTGGCTAAGACCGAAACCCAGCCGGAGTCCAGTGCTACGCCCGCTCGTGCGAGTAATGACAAGCAAGTGGAGCGCGATTTCGGTCGACTCAAGGCTGCGACGACCATGGCCAAGACGCGGGATGCGGATGAACTTTCCAAACTCGATAAACAGGGTTCAGTACTCACTACGAATGGTTTGCCCGACGAAAAACGGCAAACAGATATGCCAACGGTTGATTTGGAAGCAAAGAATAATCCTCCATCGCCATCGGTCAACACTGTCACCGTAAGCCATGCAGTAGCGGCACCTCCACCAATTCCTCAACAAGAGGAGGCCAAGGCCACCAAGAAGGAATTCTCAGCGGACAAAGCCATGAAAGCGCCGGCAGCAACGAACGAAGTTGCAGTGCAAGCGCAAGCCGCGGCCGTTCCACCTGCTCCGGCACCAAAGTCTGCTCCGGTTCTGGCAGATCAGCGGGGGCGATCTGAGTCAGGAAATTTATCCGCCTACTACAAAGCAAAAGATGGCTACGTAGGAGGGGCAGCAATCGGCGGTTTGATGCGTGCCGCAACTCTGCGGTGGCAACTTTCTCCTGAGGGAAAACTAATTAAGTCGAGCGATAAGGGAAAGAGCTGGCAGACGGTATCGGTCGCCGATAAGGTGGTCT
This sequence comes from uncultured Acidobacteriaceae bacterium, assembly GCA_963792305.1. Classification (GTDB taxonomy): domain Bacteria; phylum Acidobacteriota; class Terriglobia; order Terriglobales; family Acidobacteriaceae; genus CAWBXL01. Next base: position 23,560 of record CAWBXL010000036.1, read on the forward strand.
TCCGCGCTTTGTGTGTGACCGGACAGGAAGTTTGGGTGGGTGGGGTTCAGGGCAACTTGTACTACTCATCGGACGCAGGTCAGCAATGGGAACAGGTAAAGCCCACGGCCAATGGTCAGACCCTCACGACCGACATCGCAACCATTGAATTTAAAGACCCGCAGCATGGCAAACTCACGACTACGGATCATCAGACCTGGCTTACAAGCGACGGCGGTCACGCCTGGCAGGTCGAAACCAGGTAACTGCCCCAGTTTGTTACCTGCCTGAAAGCACCTGTTACCAAAGTGACGTTTACAGCTTTTGGGGGCAGCCCTATGATCCAACTCGTGGTTTGGCAGACTCTGGGGGAGGGCTGCCGAGGCGTCCTGAACTGAAAGGTTCTGGGCGCTTTCTTATTTTTTGGAATACTGTGTTCACAGGCTTCCCGGCGGACTCCAATAGCGACCTGCGACCTCTGGCGCTGCGGTGCATCGAATACAAGTGTTACGATAGTAGGACGAGCTGAGGCACCCAGGCTTAACCTATGCCGCTGAATGGTTTGGCGCGCTGAGGAGCAATGGCCCAGCGTACCTTGAATGGAGGACAGATGGCCGGCAACGGAATTCTTGAAGTAACAGACACAAATTTTGATCAAGATGTATTGAAGTCAGACCAGCCGGTGCTGGTGGATTTTTGGGCGACGTGGTGCGGCCCTTGCCGCGCGATCGCGCCGATCGTGGAAGAATTGGCCACGGAGTACCAGGGCAAAGTGAAGATTGGAAAAATGGATGTGGACCGCAACAGCGCGACTCCCATGCGCTATGGTGTGCGGGGCATCCCCACTTTGCTGGTATTTAAAGGCGGCCAGGTGAAGGAACAGATTGTTGGCTATGTTGCCAAAGAGAAGATCCAGCAGGCGCTGGATAAGCACTTAGGCTAAGGATTAAATGATAACGCCCGGGACTGGTCCCGGGCGTTGTTGTGTCTGGACGGTTTTGGGAAGGGCACGAGTTCCACTCGTGCCGCTAATCGTTGTCTCGATTCGCTTTAGCGTCTGAGGTTCGCATTTCGCGCGGAGAGAGCAAACCTCAGCAGCTAAAGCTGACCCTGATGCAAAACAAAACGGCACGGCTGGAAGCCGTGCCCTTCCCAAAATCATTTGCTTACGTAGTTCTCTAATACTTCCGCAAAACCCCAATCACCCGCCCCTGAATCTGCACTGCCGCAGCTGGAACAATGATCGGCTTCATGGCCGCGTTGGAAGGTTGTAGCCGGATGTTGTCCCCCTCGCGGTAGAAGCGCTTCAGGGTGGCGTCATTTTCGTCCACCAAGGCCACGACGATGTCTCCGTTGTGTGCGGTCTTGATTCTTTCCACCAGAACGTAATCCCCGGTCATGATGTGCTCATCCTGCATGGATTCGCCGCTGACCTCCAGCACGAACACTTCTTTGGACTGGACAAAGTCGGAGAGAGAAATAGTCTCATTGCGCTCTACAGCCTCAATTGGCTGCCCGGCGGCGATGCGTCCCAGCAACGGCAGCACCATGGTCGTGTTTACCGACATGGCTTGCTTCAAACGTCCTTTGGGCGGCACCAGATCAATCGAGCGGCTGCGGTTGTAGTCGCGCGTGAGCAGGCCTTTGGTTTCCAGATTCGAAATGTGCTTGTGTACCGTGGCCAGAGAGTTCAGCCCCATGCCTTCGCCAATTTCCTCGAAGGAAGGGGAGTATCCGTTCTTCTGCACGAAATCAGAGATGAAGTCGTAGACTTGGCGTTGTCGTTTGGTGATGGCCATGAGGCCCATTGTAGGCGAATATAAGGCGAAGTCAAGAATCAATGTGATTCCCGGGTACAATTTCATTGATGGTGTCTTTTGCGAAATTGCGGCGACCAAAGTCCACGAGTAATATCCATCCTTGGTTAGCAGTTAAAGATGAGACTCTAAAATACACAATTGGCGACGCGGGATGGTCTCTGCCACTGGCTGACATTGTCTGTATCGCGGAATATACGACGGACGCTGGACCATTTGCCGACGATTATTTTCTTGTTTTTGGTACCCGCTCTGACGCTTGGTATGAAGCTTCGGTTTATTGTGAAGGCCGTGATGAAGTACTGACCATTCTTAGCCGATACATGGGTCATCCAATGCAATTTGGTTTGTGTAATTCCGCGGACTACGCTTCGCGCATCATCTGGCCGGTTGAATTAACGGACCAACCATTGATAGATACAAAAAGTAAGACTCTAAATTCCGCTCTGAAATCAATGCTCGCTAAAGGTGAGAAAGGTGCGATGGATGCGATTTGAATTCTTCATAGCATCCCGTTATCTCCGGGCCAAACGTCGCCAGGCCGTGATCGGCGTCATCACCGCTATTTCCGTTGTTGGCGTCGCGGCAGGCGTTACATCTCTCATCGTCGCCCTCGCCATCAACAACGGATTCCGCCAGGATTTGCAGGACCGTCTGTTGGGTTCGACTTCTCACGTGAACATTTTGCGTACGGAGAGTGACGGCATCAAAGACTGGCAGCCTTTGATGGACCGGCTCAGCAAGCAGCCGCATGTGGTCGGGGCGGCTCCGGCGATTTATGACCAGGTTTTGATTTCGCGCGGTCCGCGGGCGCGCGGGGCTGTGCTTAAGGGGATGATTCCGGCTTACGAGCGCAAGGTTAGTGATTTGCTGAATACGGTGAAGACTGGTTCGGTGGACGCTCTAAACCCACCGCCGGTTAAGGATGGCAAACTTTGGTCCAGTTCTGGACCGATCATTTCAGCCGAAGGCAAACCGGCGCAATCGCCCGACGATCTAAGTGGCGTCCAAAACCGTGTCGCTACTATGCCCCCAATTATTTTGGGGAAGACTATGGCGGATGATCTTGGCGCTACGGTCGGTTCGGTTGTGCTGGTCGTCAGCCCGCAGGGAGAACTTACTCCGTTTGGTTTGGTTCCCAAGTACACACGCTTTCGCGTGGTGGAATTTTTAACTCTGGTTTTTATGACTACGACAGTTCGTGGGCATTCGCCAGCCTCTATGATGCGCAGCAGTTAAAGGGCTCGGCGACGTAGTCACTGTTCTCGAATTCAAAATTGACGACATCTATAAAGCCGGACCCGTTGGTGACGCGCTGGAGAAAGTTGCTGGCGATGGCTTCATGTCCACCAATTGGATGGAGCAGAACAAGGCCATCTTCCGCGCTCTGCAACTGGAGCGCCGGTTCACTTTCATCGTGATCAGTTTGATTGTGTTTGTGGCTGCCCTGAACATCCTGATTTCTCTCATCATGATGGTGATGGAGAAGACCAGGACATTGCGGTGCTGATGTCGATGGGGACACGCAAATCGCAAATCCGTCGAATGTTTATTGCGCAGGGGTTGTTGATTGGCGTGATCGGCACTGCGATTGGTTTGGTGCTGGGGTATTCCCTGTGTTGGGTTGGCGGGCACCAGAATCTTCTCTCTTTGTCGCCTGAGGTTTATTCCATCGACCATGTGCCGTTTGCGCCGCGGGTGATGGATGGAGTGCTGGTGTCGCTGGTGGCAATTGGGATTTCGTTTGTGGCGACGATTTATCCTTCGTGGTCAGCGGCAAAGATTCTGCCGGCGGAAGCTCTCCGATACGAATAATGCTTCGTGTCAGGGCATGGCTTCAGCCGTGCCGATTCAGCTATTTTGAATTGAAATCCCCGCGGAGCGAATTTGTGAACAGTTGCGCATGATCGGCGCCCACTCCAGTGTGATTGTTGGACGATATGGCTGAAGCCATATCCTGACACGAACCTTTCTGAATGCGAACCTTCTCCTGATACGAATCCTTCCCACACCACACAATCACAATGTCACGCGCTGTTGGTACCCTCTTCGTGACCTTGGTCACAACCCCTTCTCCCTCAATTTGGAGTACTCTCCGCCTATAGCGCAGAAACTTGCATAAGCCGCTCCGTGTTCTAATAGTTGCGACAAGCTTTCTGCCCGCTGGTCATGCGGGGTTGGCTTGATCCGGGAGCGCGCCATTTGCATCTAATAGCACAGGAAGCCGTGCTCAAAGTTGACGGCCTGAAGAAAGTGTTTCGCTCAGGCGGAGCCGATTTGGTGCTCTTTGAAAATCTTTCGTTTCAAGTTGGCAAGGGAGAGATGCTCGCCATCGTCGGAGAATCCGGCGCGGGCAAGAGTACCTTGTTGCACATCCTCGGCGCTCTTGATAGAGCTTCTTCTGGTGACGTATACTGCGCGCAATCGCAGTTGAATTCTCTTTCAGAAGACAGCGCAGCCGAGTTTCGTAATCGTGAAATCGGTTTCGTTTGGCAGTTTCACTACCTGCTGCCGGAATTTACGGCGGCAGAGAACGTGGCCATGCCGCTCCTGTTGCGGGGAACCAATCAGCAGGAGGCGACGTCAGAAGCTTCACGCTGGCTTCGCGAAGTGGGCCTGGAGCACCGCGCGCATCATCGTTCGGGAGAACTTTCCGGCGGAGAGCAGCAGCGGGTTTCCCTGGCCCGGGCGCTCATCACACGGCCTAAGTTGCTTTTGGCCGATGAGCCTACCGGCGATCTCGATGGCCGCACGGCAGATACAGTCTTCGAATTGATTGCCCGTCTACATCGCGACTATCAGTTGACTTCCCTTATAGCCACCCACAACCTTGCGTTTGCACGGAAGTGCCATAGAGTCTTAAGGTTGCAACGTGGCAAAATGGAAGAGGTCAATCCCAATACTCTTACGGGGTAGCGATTGTGACGGTTTTTGGCAGCAGTTGATTTGGTGCCGATTTGGGACGAAAGTAGGCTTAAGTTCGAAGGTGCAAAGTACTGCATCTAATGAATGTTGGCAGTTCTTGGGTAACTAGGTGGGGTGCCAAAGGTTAGGTAGCAGATTGGAAAAGCCCTTGGTATCCCGATTGCACTGGCAACAGTGGGCCAAGAGTTTTCGAGGGTAGAGGCGGCCAGCGGTGACCGAACTCCTTCCCGGATGAATTGGGGGTTTAGGGCATATGTTTGAACGTTATACAGAAAAAGCGAGGCGCGTGATCTTCTTCGCGCGCTATGAGGCAAGCCAGTTCGGGTCTCCTTATATAGAGACGGAGCACCTGCTGCTGGGCCTGCTGCGCGAAGATAAAGCCCTGACGAACCGCTTCCTGCGTTCGCATGCTTCGGTGGAGTCGATCCGCAAGCAGATTGAAGGGCACACCACGATTCGGGAGAAGGTCTCCACTTCTGTGGATCTTCCTCTTAGCAATGAGTGCAAGCGAGTATTGGCATACGCTGCCGAAGAAGCGGAAAGACTTTCCCATAAACACATTGGAACTGAGCATTTGCTCTTGGGCTTACTGAGAGAAGAGAAGTGCTTTGCTGCTGAGATCCTGCATGAGCGCGGTTTGCGCCTGTCCACGATTCGGGAAGAACTTGCCCGCACCAGCCAGGAAAAATCGCAGCCGCGCGGCAGCGTGAGTCTTCTTTATTAGCGGAGTTTTCCCGCGACCTCACTCAGGCCGCGATGGACTCTGAACTTGATCCGCTCGTGGGACGTGAAGACGAGTTGGATCGGGCGATTCAGATTCTCTGCCGCCGCACCAAGAACAATCCGGTGCTGATCGGCGAACCCGGCGTTGGAAAAACTGCCATCGTCGAAGGTTTGGCGCAGCGGATTGCGGATGGTGAAGTTCCGTCGTTCCTGGCGGACAAGCGAATTCTCGCTCTCGATCTTTCTTTGATCGTCGCCGGCACGAAATACCGCGGACAGTTCGAAGAGCGATTGAAGACCATCATGAAGGAATTGATGGAGAATCCAGAATTCCATCATCTTCATCGATGAGTTGCATACTTTGGTTGGAGCCGGCTCGGCGGAAGGTTCGCTCGACGCCGCCAACATCCTGAAGCCGGCGCTTATCGCGCGGCGAGATTCAGTGCATCGGCGCAACCACGCCGGGTGAATATCGCAAGTCGATCGAAAAAGATCGCTCGCTCGAGCGCCGCTTCCAGGCGGTAAAAGTTCCGCCTCCGAACGAGGAGGACGCGACCAAGATTCTGTTCGGTATCAAAGACCGCTACGAGAAATTCCACGCGGTCACTTATACCGACGACGCCATCAACTTCGCGGTGTCGCACTCGAACCGCTACATTCCCGACCGGTTCCTGCCAGACAAGGCCATCGATTTGATCGACGAAGCCGGCGCGCGCGTAAAGCTGCGCCAGACTTCGCTGCCGGAAGAGATGACCGAAGTCCAGAAGCGGATCAAGTTCATCGTCCACCGTATGGAGAACGCCATCGCGAACCACGAGTTCGAGAAGGCGCGCTTCTACTCCGACGAAGAACGCAAAGAGCGCGAGAACCTGCGCGCCCTTCGCGAAAAATATCACCTCGATGAATCCGCCACCGGCGTTGTCGGTCGCGAGGACATCGAGGACGTGGTCATCGCGCTGGACGGGCGTGCCCGTCACTTCGATCAAAGAAGAAGAAACGCAGAAGCTGCTGCGCATCGAAGAAGAACTGCACAAGCGCATCATCTCGCAGGACAAGTCGATCAGTGGCTTTGGCCCGCGCGATTCGCCGCTCACGCGCTGGACTTGAAGAGCCCGAACCGTCCGATTGGTTCGTTCCTGTTCCTTGGACCGACCGGCGTCGGCAAGACCGAAGTTGCGCGCACTCTGGCGCAGTTCATGTTCGGCACGGAGAAATCTCTGGTCCGCTTCGATATGTCCGAGTTCATGGAAAAGCACTCGGTCTCGAAGCTGATCGGTTCGCCTCCGGGATACGTCGGCTACGAAGAAGGCGGACAGCTTACTGAACGCGTGAAGCGCGCTCCTTATTCGGTCGTCCTGCTCGACGAAATCGAGAAGGCGCATCCGGATGTGTTCAACATCCTGTTGCAGGTGTTTGAAGATGGCCAGTTGACCGACGGACTCGGGCAACACGGTCGACTTCAAGAACACCATCATCATCATGACTTCGAACATCGGCGCGCGGCACTTGCATGAAGCGCGAAGGCCTGGGCTTCCAGTCTTCGAAGGAAGACATGGTTTCCGACAAGGTCGAAGACCTGGTGAAGAACGAAGTCAAGCGTACCTTCAACCCTGAGTTCCTGAACCGGCTGGACGAAATCATCCTGTTCATGGCTCTGGGCGAGGGCGACCTGATCCAGATTCTGGAGCTGATGGTCAACGCAGCTCAACCAGAACCTGGCGCAGAAAGCGATCACGGTCACAGTCGCGGACGACGCCAAGAAGTGGATTCTCAACCAGACGCTGACCGACCGCAGCTACGGTGCGCGTCCGTTGCGTCGGGCGTTGCAGAAGTACATTGAAGACCCGCTGTCGGAAGCGCTGATCCAGGGCACGATCACCACGCGGCCGGCGTTCATCGAGGTTTTCCTCGACGACAACAAGCTGTTCTACCGGCCGGTGGATTCGGAGAAGACTGAAGGCGTGCTGCTGTACGAGAACTCTTAAGAGGTTTTAGCTATCAGCTTTCAGCCGTCAGCTTATGCTGGCGGCTTTGTTTTTGGAGCGGAGCCGTTTTATAGCCGCAGGGCGGCGAAAGAATGCAGCCCACGGCGCAAGCCGTGGGTACGATACAAAATGACCAAGCCCTGTAAGGGCGAAAGAAAAATCTCTCGCCGAGCATAGTTTTCTTTCGCCCCTCCGGGGCTTTTCTTGTTTACAGCTTACCCACGGCTTGCGCCGTGGGCTGCATTCTTTCGCTGCTCCGCAGCTTGGGTTGATTCATCCACTCACCGCTCCCAATGCTTGCGAACGAAGTAAAATGCGCCCATCATTCGTGCCTCCATTCGATTCGGTGGAGTGCTCTCTTCCGTCGGCAGACTTGGTTCTTCCTTCACACCTACCGCCTCCTGGAGCAAATTCCAGGCCTCGCGATACTGCTCGTATCTGGCGACTGGTAGGTTGGGACAGAGTATGATGGATCTTTTGCCGTGAATCAATTTAGCGGGGACGATGTACCACACATTTTCTGGAATAATATAAGCGGCCAGGAAATCGAACGCGCCCGCGGCATACGCTTTGTGGTTGGCGGCAGTCAAACTGCATTGATATCCGTTGTTTTTTCGGAATGCGGTAGACTTCACCTGTACGCCCACAAACTTTCCCGGACGTCCGACCACCACATCAAAATTTTCTGAGTCGCCGTAGGGCTTGCTGGTCGGGAGGTTTCGCTGCGCCGCCTCCGCCATAAACTTCAGCTCAACCCACTCTCCACGCTTCTTGAAGTCGTTAGCACCGCGCTTCATCTGCTTTTTCACGCCAACTCCCTGTTCAGAATTGTCATTCCGAGCCGCTCGTAGCCGAAGGCGAGAGCGTGCCGAGGAATCTGCTTTTCTTCTATTGGAAACTTTTGCGAATTCTTAAGGCAAGGGTTTTATGGAATGGACAGTACGGGCGCTGCAATTCCCAAAATGGGAAACCCGGCGGATTATTGAATCCGCACAAGTTGGCCGGGCTCAATGGATGACAACGTTGTCAAAATCTTGTCAGCCAGCGGAACCAAATCCGCCAGTCGATTCGACTTGGCACGGAGCAAGATCACGGCGATATTGCGTCCGGTCACATTCTGTTGATATTCGATGCCTTGGTCTAGAGAGACGAAGACCTCAAAGCCGGCGTTCTCCGCCAGAGACAAAAGTTCTCCGTTCTTCTTGCCAGCCCATCCGGCTTCAGGAACGGTCAGGCAGTCATGACCGGGGAGATGGCTCTTAAATTTTCTTGGAATGCACTCGTCCAGCAGCAGTTTCTTCACAGTTCGCTGACATGAACGAGTTCTTTAGCATGTTCAAGGGCGCTGATTGCGGCTTCGCGCTTCACGGTGGGGAAAGTCTTCAAGGAAGTCGTCCAGAGTTTGCCCGCCTTCGAGGTAATCCAGCAAGCGACTGAAAGGGAACTCGCGTCCCACTGAAGACAGGCGTCCCCCCAAGAATATTGGGGTCTCGCACGATGATGCCGTTGGTGATGCCATAGCAGGATTTCACCTTCAGTTTACCCGAGCCTAATAAGGAAAACCAATGGGAGTCTGGAAACCTAAGAGCGTTTCGTCTGTCTGTATTTCCTATCCACGTTTCACTCGAACTATGACCACGCGGACACATTGCAAGGATAATCACCGGCTAAATTTCTAACAATTTTTATCAAACTTTTCGAGGGCAGTTTCGGTTCAATGGCAGAGGCTGGACCGTTGACTGCCCCCTTTTGTTTTGCTCAGGCAATCACCAGCGGGATATTTTCGCGTCCTCTGCCTCGAGCAAACCCTTGCTTAATTTGATAGCCCGTTTAAGAAGCTGTTTTTGGTCTACAGAAACATTTCCTGTGTACGAAGCTTACCCAAGAATATATTTGCGCAGTGGTTCTGCTTCACTATCGTCAGCAGACTCTATTGACGACTTGAATTTAGGATATGTCATGTCGCCGTTGAACAGCTTCTCGACGCGTCCTCGTCATCTTTGGGCGCGTCTTTCTTTTGAAGAAGTTTTCTCCGTGCAAAAGTATCCTGTGACTTTACCTTTACCCCGAAGATTTCCTCCGAAGTAAACTTCTAAGGTTTTTTCCCTTACTTCATCGCCAAGTGCTTTGTAGACATTCGGATGGTTTTTTTTGACTGCATTTACAACGCTGTCCAGTTCTTTGAGCATATGATGCCTAAGACACCAGACTCGTCATCGTGCTCGATCGCAATGCGGTAGATCATATCGTTCGGCCACTTTGCGATGAGCTTTAACTGTTTTTGTGCTTTTTCAGCGAGTTCTATCGGTAGGTCAGCTAAAAGGAGATCCATGTCATCTCCCTTTGACAAATCCAGTCCACGCTCTTCAGCGAGCAAATTTAAGTCTTTGAGTTCGTGGTGCATCAAACGGCTCTTGCGCAGCACCAGAGTATCTGACGGAGGAACAATCAATCCTGAAGTTGTCAGGTGGATCCCAAATGCACGATAATTCTTCAATTCCCATTTTCTGGGCAAGGTGGAGAACGGCAATACGTAGAGAGAGTGTGTGTGTGTTATGTTGGCTTTGCCTACCTCGTTTCAGTTTTCATTGCTTACATTTTTCCTTCTCGCCGCTTGCTTCCGCTGCAACTGGCTGATGCGCAGGTTTCAGCGGTGTGGGTATTCAACTCGGCATTACCTTTAAGCCTATAATTTCAGAAATATGAATCCATACCTATACAGCAACTTGCCGCTTGCGGGCACTCGCTCATCATGGCCCTTCCATCATTGAAGTCCGGTCCAGAAACGTGAACCGTGAGCGCGGAGTGTCTGGCTACTGGCATCTATCGCCTCCGGTCTTGTTCAAATCATAACCTTCGCTTCCTGCTGCGCTACTTCTCGAGACCGTTCACTTTTTCGGGACCTTCGGGATGCTGAGCATCATGGGTGGTTCCAGCGTCGCACTTGGCTGCTGATCCAGAAGTTCCTGCACAGTACTCCGGTGATGGCGAATCACGGCCCGCTGATGATTTTCACCGCAGTGTTGATCCTGGCAGGCTTGAACATGCTTGCAGTCGGATTGCTCGGGGAAATGCAGGTCCGGCGCTACCGCGAGCCCACTTCGCCGCGCTCCTTATTCAGTCGATCGCGTCCTGCGCGCCCAGAGCGAAGAACACACCATCTCCGAGTAACCTCTCAACGCACACTCCGCTGTCCTCCTGTTCGCAATCGTCGCTTCGCACGGCGAAGCAATTATGAAGCGAAGCATCTTAGTTGCCCGCACAGCAGACACCACGCCTTCGCATCAACCTATTTCCCAAACGTTTCCTTATTCACCACGTGCAGGCATCTTGGTCACGTCGCCACCGTAGTTGCCCTCCAGCACATCGATCAACCCTTGCACCGTGCGGCCCGGCCATGCCCCGGTTCGGATCGGTGGACAGCCGCGTGATTCGGCCCACCTCGCGACATGGGGATACAGCCGGCAGCGGTCTTCGATCGCAGGATTCCGCAACGGTGAGTCTTTGGACAGTGGTTCCTTTTCGTAAACATCGAGAGCAGCACCCGCGATCCAATTCTCCCGCAACGCTTTGGCCGGGCCACTTCATCCACGACGGGTCCTCGTGAGGTGTTCACCAGAAATGCGAAGATTTCATCGTCCGCAAGGTTTCGTTGAAAAGATGGTAGGTCGGTGTGGAACTTCACCCTCGCGCAGCAGAGGCACGTGAACACTGACAAAATCGGCTTGGCGCAGGGCGTCGTTCAGGGGCACATACTTGATCCAGTTTTTTTCTTTGCAAATGCCGCGCGCATGGCGCAGGTCCATCGTTTCCTGAATCGCCTTCACATACTCATGATTCTGATATGCCGGGTCATAACACAGAATATTCATATCGAATCCGGCGCATTTCTTGATCATGGCCAGGCCGATACGCCCGGTGCCGATGATGGCCACGGTCTTGCCCGTGACCTCGTCTCCGAGAAACGGCAGATACGGATGCCAGTAGCCCCACTTTTTTCCCGCGTCAGGTGTTCCGCCGTCCACATTTTGCGAGCCAGCGCGCCCATCATGAAAAACGCGAATTGGCGGTGGCTTCGGTGAGCACATCCGCGGTGTGCGTGAACGGAACCTTGTAGCGATTGGCATCGGCGCGGTTGATGTTGTCGAAGCCCACGGCGAACTGCGCCACGACTTTCAGCGTCCCTTTCCCGCCTCGAAGACCTCGGCGTCGATCGGGTCGCGCAGCGTGGTGATCAGCCCATCAACCTCGGATCTTACTTTTTCGACGATGACGCTCTCGGCGGCGCTTCAGGCTCGGGTAACCTCGACGTCGTATCCCCGCTGGCGCAGCAATTCAATCGATTCACCGATATCGCAAGTAACCAGAACGCAGAATCTACAGGTCATAGTTCTAGAATTGGAGTACTCGGCCAGCTTCAATTACCCCCATTGCCACGAGTAGACGTAGCCCACTACGTCTCCGAAATCGCACTCGCAACAAGAAGCCGAGATAGTTGACTCAGGCTAGCAGCTTTTCGACAGGGTGGCGAGCTTTGAGTAGGGTGGAGCAGCATCAGCGCTGCGCTAAACCGCCCCACCGGGTAGCGGCTTCAGCCGGTGAGGTACCTACAAACTCATCGTGCTGTTCACGCGGCAGCTCTAATACCCAGAGCAAAGTTGAAATACATGCCACTCCCGGATTTTGCCCAGTCCAATCGCCTCCCCACTCAAACCCAGCTCCAGAAGTACCAACCAGGCCAGCATTCATGTTTTCGCCAGCCATGCCTCTGAGCATTGCTCGCGGGATTCAGATCAATTGCAATGCCCCAACAATGAGTGGAGCAACCTGGCCCCAGTCCTTTGCTGGCGGAACCCGAGCGTCCACGAACTGGAAACCTGCCAGACTCCAGTCCGCTCGACTTCACTTGTCCAACCCCGACGCAAATACCTCCACCAGGCGTTCGATGACCCTGGCATCCGGTTCACGGTCTTTGGCGAGGGATCCCACGCCAGTGGTATCGAGCAGGGGAAGCGTCTACGCTTCGCGAGATGAAGTCGGGCCTGCCCGAGCGGATCAAGCGGGCCACCTGGCTTAATGTAGTCGTAGATGTTCCACGAAGGCTGGAGACGATCTTCTAGGCTCGTGGCGGGGGAACAGCCGGGGTGCGGTCCTTCAATAGTGACGCGTCGGACCATGCACTGGATTCCAGTGGCTCGTCTTCATGCACTTGATTTATCCTGTGAGTTGATGTGCTAACACACACGCACTTCACAGAAACTTCTGCTGCCAAATAATGCAGACTTATCAATTTGGGAGGATGCTTCTGGCTTACGACGACTTACACGCCTGGATCACTGCGCTCGAACAGGCTGGCGAGTAAAAATGATCCACACGAAGTAGATCCCATCCTCGAGATCGCTGAAAATCACCGACCGCGTAAGCAAAAGGCCTGTATGGGGCCGGTGTCTTGAGCCCGGCCAGGGCAGGCGTGGCTCCCCGGCAGCCTTCTCACGGCGGACCAGCTTTCTCTTTCAGAACGTCAAGGGCCATACCAGGGCGCGCAGGTCCTGATCAACCCGTTCGGCTCTGCCCGGCGCATGAACCTGGCTCTTGAAGCTGGACTTCCCTCGACCAGGTCGCCGACCACATCCGCGCCTTCATGGACGTGAAGTCGCCGCAGGGTTTCCTCGACAAAGTCAAAATGCTAACCAGTGCTGGCGGGAGGAGGTGGAGCTTTCTTCCCAAGGCGGTCTCCACTGGCGCCTGCAGAGGATGTCGTCAAGCGCGACAATTTTTCGTTGTTGTGATTTTCCCGTCCTGCAATGCTGGCCCAAGGATGCGGGCCGCTTCATCACGCTGCCGTGCGTAGATCTCGCGCAATCCCAAGTCCGGCAAACGCAACGTCGGGATGTCCCGCATGCAGGTCTACGACGAGACGCACGACCGGCATGCACTGGCAGCGCCAGAAGGTCGGCGCGGGGCCTACCGCGAGGCCCTGCGCGGGGGCCGCCGCCACCACGGACCGTGCGGGGACGGGCGCCCCCGCGCGTCCGCAGCGGGCAGGCGCGGGCAACGCCGCGGCCGCGCTGGGACCGGGCCCGCGCGGCGGATCGACGTCATCGCCCGCTTCCTCCGGTGGCTCCGTCCTGATCGAAGGGGATCGGCCCGGCCGGCGAAGATGGAAGTCGCCGTCGCCATCGGCGTCGATCCTGCCATCACTACTCCGCAATCGTCCCCGCGCCGCCCCTGACATCTAAGAGATACTTGATCGCCGGATTCCTCCGCCAGAAGCCGGTTGAATTGGTGAAGTGCGAAACGGTTCATACTGGAGGTCCCAGTTCGGTCTCA
>CAWBXL010000037.1:0-13776 GCA_963792305.1 uncultured Acidobacteriaceae bacterium
GTTCGAGCTGGCGATTCTGTTGGCGCGCTTGCAAGGCCTGCTGCGTCGCTCAGAGTGGATGAAGGCCAGCCAACAAGCCGGCGCTCCGCCCAAAAAAACTACGGGCCCCGAATACGAAGTTTTTTCTCCACGGGCGAACTATTGATTTTGGCAAACTGGAATTGCGGATCAAATCAATAAACTACCTTGATGGAAGCAGAGTTGTTACGCCATCTTATTCGCAATGAAAATAAGGTTGTTTCCAGGAAGTCCATTCTTGAGGAAGTGTGGGGCCTCCACGAAGATACGGACACTCGCGCGATTGATAATTTTATAGTGCGGTTGCGCCGGTATCTCGAAGACGATCAGGGCAAGCCGCAATTTCTTCTTACAGTTCGCGGAGTCGGCTATCGTCTGGTGACCTCTGGTACAGGAAAATGACGATGCAGCAAGCGGCCAATAGCGTACGAAGGTCCAAGCTCGACAAATCTCATTCCGCGGAATTTGCGCACGCACAACAAACTGCCCGCGCTCGCTTGTATCCGTCGATTTTCGCCAATAATTTCTTAGTTTTGAGTAACCGGCGGCGTCGCATGCAGATATTTTTTGAGGGGCTTCCGTTTGTGGGGGATGTACTGGATGTTGGCGCCCAGTATTGTCCTTACTTATCCACTCTTCAAGGAAAAGTGCACGTCATACACGTCGATGGTATTGGTCGATACGCCAATCGTGGATATCGTCTGTAATGCTGAAGAGATGACGGCGCCGGATTGTTCTTATGATCTTGTTTTATGCACCCAAGTGCTGGAGCATTGCACATACCCACAGCGCATTGTGGATGAATGCCATCGTGTTCTAAGACCCGGCGGCCGGTTGATTGTGACAGTTCCATCCATTTTTCCCATACATGGATACCCTGCCGACAACTGGCGCTTTATGCCAGATGGACTCAAGCACCTGCTACGGGCTTTTTCTCATGTAGACGTGTTGGGAGAAGCGGACTTCGGGGAGAGTCTGGCCAGCGTCAACTGCCACTTCGGCTATGTGATGCTCGGCAGAATGGGGAAGTTAGGGAAGACACTTGGTCCGTTATGGAGCTTCGCTACGAATCTCTATGGGGTGGGTTTGAGTTGGATGTTGCGTCCGGTGACGCGTAGTAACTTTGTTTCCTATACCGTTAATTTGTGGGCGGAAGCGCGAAAGTAATCTTGAGGACTCTACTGGCGCGCCGAAGCCCCGACCGCCAGTTCCCGGACCGCATCCAGAAATCCAGCCCCAGCCTGCTGATCGGATAAAGTTTCCAGCGCTACAGTAGCCGTAAGGTGAGGAGACTTCGCGCGGAAACGCACGCTCATGAGACTATGTCCCCGCGAAGTCATCAGAGTATTCACTACGGGAGTAAGCTCCTGCTTCCAGTGGGTTCGGGTAGTCAGCACGACTGGCCCGGGGCGGGAGATCATCCATTTATTATGTGATCCGGTTTCCTCGTTGGGAGGGCTGTTATGTGTAAACCAGCGATGTCGCATTACCTCGAGGTTGAATGCGGGAACGTGGTCCAGATCCGCTTCAAACGTAAGAGTCTCTTTTTGCCCACGCCAGAGGCTCAAAGCCCACTGAATCGGCAAAGGGCGCGGCCGTAAACGTACCGTGACTGAGGCATCCTCAATCGGCTGCCGCGAAAACCTCAACTGGGCTTTCACCCGGCTGGAGCTAAGCCAGCGCGAATCCACAATCCGCCCCTCGCCCACACAGGCAGCCTCTACCCAAAGCAGGGCTTTCAACCCTTTGCGCCGATTATATTGAGTGAAACCGACGTACCAGAGCAGCAACGCCGCGACCGCGAGTATTCCGGAGATGAGGACTACGTGTCCCACACTAGCTCTCTGATGCGATAGTACGTCCGCAGGTGGTATGTCGGCAAGCAGATCGTGCGGGATGGGGGCTTGCCTGTCTCCGAGCGAAGCGAACCAGCCTAAAATCGCAATACCGCGGGGCAAGCCCCACCTCCACACGGACACAGTTAAAATGACTTTCGTGGACTTCACCCTACGCGATGCCGACTCCCGCGACTTCGAAACGCTTTGGCGGATCGACCAGGAATGCTTCGTGCCGGGGATCGCTTACTCCCAACGGGAGCTGGCTACATACATGGCGCTGCGCAGCGCCTTTACGATTGTGGTCGCTGACTCCGAGTCAAAGATTGTTGGCTTTCTGGTAGCTACTGTCCGCCGCAATGGAGTCGGCCACGTGATCACCATAGATGTGTTGCAGGAGGTCCGGCGACTGGGTGTCGGCTCGCAACTCCTGACCTCAGCCGAAGAACGCCTGCGTAAGCTGAAGTGCCATAGCGTCTCGCTGGAAACGGCGGTAGATAACCAGTCAGCCCTGTTCTTTTACAAACAGCATGGATATTTCACGGTAAAAACCATCCCTCGTTACTACTCGAATGGCGTGGACGCCCTGGTCCTGCAAAAGGATTTGCTTTCCACCGCACAAGCCAGCTAACTTGCTGAAATGAAAGTTGCCATTCAAGGAGAGCTAGGCGCGTTCAGCCACGAGGCGGCGCGTCGTATGGTACCCGGCTGCACCATTGTTCCCTGTGCGCGCTCAAGGGAAGTTTTTCACGTTTGAAGACAGGGTCGGTGGACATCGCTGTAATCCCTATTGAAAATTCTTTGGCAGGATCGGTCGCCGAGCACTTCGACCTGTTGCTGACCCACAACGTTTTCATCCAGAAGGAATTCAGCCTGCGGATTGTCCATAATCTGATTGCCGCGCCGGGGGTGAAGTTGCGCGACATCCGTAAGGCTTACTCACATCCGGTGGCTCTCGATCAGTGCCGGGATTTTTTCCGCAAGAACCGTAACATTGAGGCGTCTCCGTTTTATGACACGGCAGGCAGCGTGAAATATGTGACGGAACAAACGGGTGAAAGACGCAGCGGGTATCGCAGGGAAACAAGCGGCGGCGGTCTACAAAGGAAAAATCCTGGCCGCCGGAATCGAAGATGACAAAAAGAATTTCACCCGCTTTTTCCTCATCCGCCGCAAAAGGATCGTGCTCCGTGGAGCAAACAAGACCTCCATTGCTTTTCGCTTGAAAAATGTACCGGGAGCGTTATACAAGGCCCTGAGCGTTTTTGCCCTGCGCGACATAAGCCTGAGCAAAATTGAATCGAGGCCTATGCGTGGCCGTCCGTGGGAGTACGTCTTCTACGCAGATTTGCTGCGTGGGGACGACACGGTCGCCCGCAACGCACTGAATCATCTGGGCGAGATTGCCGATTGGTTAAAGTGCTGGGGATATACCCGGCAGCATGAAAAAGTCAGCCACGGATCAACACTAAAACCGTGAAAATCCGTGTCAATTCGTAGCCAGATGCCAGAAAACTTGAGGGTACATCCGGCACATAGACCGTCGGAACCTTGGTTTGGTGCAAAGCCCCGCCACGAGGGGTAGAATTCAAACACTGAGCAGTCTGCATCTTAGTGGGGCCTTGCGGCATCAAAACTTGAGCGAGATACACTCAAGGTAAAAAATATGGCACAAGAAACGTTCTCTGATCGCACGCCATCAGCTTCGGAAGTCAATCTAGCGCAACCACTTCCTATCTTGCCGGTGCGGGATACTGTTCTATTTCCCCACGCGGTTCTGCCCCTCACAGTGGGCCGGGAAAGCTCGGTTCAGCTGATCAATTCCCTGGGCGAGGACAAAACCATAGTCGTCGTGGCCCAGCGCGAAGCTCGTGTTGATGCTCCCCAGCCAAGTGACCTTTATACGGTCGGTACTCTGGCTGTAGTCCACAAAGTCGTAAAGATGCCCAACCAGAGCCTGTTCGTCTTCGCCGAAGGCCTAGAGCGCGTAAGGCTGGTCGAGTTCGCCCAGTTATCTCCATTCATGCAGGCCCGAGTCGAGCCAGTTCCAGAAGCCTTCCCGCCACAGAGCCCGGAACTCGAAGCTTTGCAGCGCAATGTGTTGACCCTGTTCCAGCAGATCGTGGCCGGTTCGCCGACCTTGTCGGATGAACTCTCCACTGTGGCAATGAATATTGACGAAGCGGGACGCCTGGTGGATTTCATTGCCTCGTCTCTGCCGTCGCTTTCTACTCCGGATAAGCAGGACACGCTTGAGACCACCGATGTCCGCATACGGCTGGAAAAAATTAATCATCACCTGGCGAGCGAACTGGAAGTCCAGCAGCTGCGCAACAAGATCCAGTCCGAAGTTCAGGACAAAGTTCAGCAGACACAACGCGAGTACTATCTGCGCGAGCAGATGAAAGCCATCCAGAAGGAATTGGGTGAGCAGGACGAAGGCGCGCGCGACACTGAAGAACTAAAAAAGAAGATCGACGACGCCGGCATGCCCGACGAAGTGAAGAAAGATGCGATGAAGGAATTGAATCGCCTCTCACGCATGTCGCCGATGGCGGCTGATTATTCCGTCACGCGGAATTACATCGAGTGGCTGGCGGTGTTGCCATGGGCGAAAAGCTTCGGGCGGCGAAGTCGACATTGTCAAAGCCAAAGAAATTCTCGACGCGGACCATTACGATTTGAAGAAAGTGAAAGACCGCATCCTGGATTACCTTTCTGTGCGCCGTCTTAAACCCAACATGAAGGGCCCGATTCTTTGCTTTGTCGGACCTCCGGGTGTGGGAAAAACTTCGCTCGGTAAATCTATTGCCCGTTCCTTGGGCCGCAAATTCACGCGCCTGTCGCTGGGCGGCGTGCACGATGAAGCCGAAATTCGCGGCCATCGCCGCACCTACATCGGCGCGTTGCCGGGACAAATCATTCAGGGAATTCGCCGCGCGGAAACTAACGACCCGGTCTTCATGCTGGATGAGATCGACAAAGTCGGTAAGGATTTCCGCGGAGATCCGGGCTCAGCATTGCTCGAAGCGCTGGATCCCGAGCAGAACTCGACATTCCGTGACAATTATCTGGATGTCACTTTCGATCTTTCGAAAGTGATGTTCATCACCACCGCGAACATGCTCGACCCGATTCCCGAGCCGCTGCGTGATCGCATGGAGATCATCGAACTTCAAGGCTACACGGAAGAAGAAAAAGTACACATTGCTTTCCAATACCTGATTCCGCGTCAGATTGAAGAGAACGGAATCACCGCGGAGCAGATCGAATTTCCGCAGGAAGCGGTCAGCTACGTGGTGCGTCATTACACACGCGAAGCCGGCGTTCGTAACCTCGAGCGCTTGATCGGCACCATCTGCCGCAAGCAGGCGCGCCGCATGGCTGAAGGAAAGACGGAAAAGCTAGTGATCACGCCGGAGATCGTGCTGGAGTTCCTCGGCGGCAATAAAGTCCGCAGCGAAGGCGAAATCGCCGAGCGTACCAAGCGCGCCGGGCGTGGTGGTTGGACTGGCCTGGACTCCGGCTGGCGGCGACATACTTTTTGTCGAAGCCAACCTGATGAAGGGCAAAGGTGGATCTGACCATAACCGGACAGATTCAGGATGTGATGCGTGAATCGATGAAGGCCGCGCATAGTTGGGTCCGTTCTAACGCAACGCAGCTCAACATTGACGAAGACTTTTTCGCCAAGAATGACATACACATTCACGTGCCGGCTGGAGCTATTCCGAAAGATGGCCCGTCCGCGGGCGTCACCATTGTGACTGCTCTGGTCTCGCTCTTGACCGGGCGTCCGGTGAAGCCGCTGCTGGCGATGACTGGGGAAATCACGCTGAGCGGGAACGTCCTTCCCATCGGCGGCGTGAAGGAAAAAGTGCTGGCTGCAAAACGCGCAGGCGTTCGCGACGTCATTCTTCCGGCAGAGAACAAAACCAATGTCGAAGAAGATTTGACGCCGGAACAGCTAGAGGGCGTGAGCGTGCACTACGTGAAGGCCATCAACGAAGTGCTCGACATTGCGCTGCCGCATTCGACAAAGGAAGTGCGCGAGGATGCGCGGAAGCGCGAGCGGGTGCTGACGGAACAAGCCGCGGTTTAACTCTTCGAAAGTTACGGGGCCGGGTCCAATTAGGATCCGGCCCTGATTTTTATTGGGCGGAACGAGTGAACCCCTTTTTGCACAAGTCAGGGACCGTCCAACCCTGCCCCCTCTGCTTTCATCTGAACGCTGGAAACGGAGGTTTTCATGAAAAAATCCGCGATAGTTTTCGCAGTCCTGTTGTTTGCCATTTGCGCATGGGCGCAACATCGGGTGGAACGCATTACGGACGGCCCGAGGGTGAAAGAAGTGACCGAGTCCAGCGCCAAAATTGCCTGGTCCACCACCGCTGCGGGAAGCAGCATTGTTCGTTATGGTTTCAATCCCCGTGAGTTGGATCAGCGTGCGGAAGAGCCGTGGGGCGGCGGGCACGAATCGAATGGCAACTTTAATCACACGGTATGGGTCAAAAATCTGCGTCCGCATACTCGCTACTTTTTCACCGTGGAGTCAGGTCAAGCCAGGGGGACAGGCACCGAAGCCATTAGCAACGTGGAAGAGTTCCATACGCGCTAAGCATCATTACCCACTCAAGCTAAACCCGGACTGATTGGGCGACCGGCGAGGATACAATACCGCCATGCTCGGCGTTTTCAGAATTGTCCTCGCCGTTTCAGTCCTAGCTGTTTGCGCTGTTCCTTCTTTGGCACAGCAGAGATCTGTTGCACTTACGTTTGATGATCTACCAGTTGTAGGCACCTCAGATCCGGCGCAAGCCCGAGCGATCAACCTATCAATTTTGGATTCTCTTGATAGGCATCACGCTCCTGCGATCGGAATGGTTGTAGAAGGCCGAGTACAGGAAGTGGGCCGAAGTCAAGGCGCGGACCTGCTAAATGAATGGGTACGCCGGGGCTATGACTTAGGCAACCACACGCTGTCGCATGGCGAGATGAACGACCTCACCGTAGAGCAGATAGAAAAAGAGATAGTCGGCGGCGAAGGAGCATTCGTCACTGCGCTTGCCAGCGTCGGCAAGACTCCGCGTTATTTTCGGTTCCCGAGAAATCACACGGGCAATACCAAAGAAAAGCATGAAGCCGTAGCAGCTTTCCTAGCCCATCATGGCTATAAGCTGGCGGTCTGCACGATTGATAACGAAAGATTACGTTTTCGACGGCGTGTATCGCAGCTTACTTTCAAAGCATGACAACGCGTCTGCTGCGCGCCTGCGCTCCGATTATTTGGCCTACACATCCACGGAAATCGACTACTACTCGGGACTCCACAAACAGATTTTTGGCCGGGAAATACCGCACGTCATGTTGTTGCATGCCAACAAGCTGAATGCGGATCTAATTGACAAACTGCTGACACTGTTTGAGCAAAAGCAATATCGCTTCGTGACACTCGACGAAGCGTTATCCGATCCTGCTTTCGATACTCCCGATACGTTCTATACGCAATATGGGTGGATGTGGGGTTATCGCTGGGCTAAAGAGCTTGGCATCAAGGTAAACGGATCTCTCGAATCAGAACCTCCAGCATGGGTGCTCCATTACGGCAAGGAGCAAAAGTAAAAAAGGGCGGTAGCTGGCATCTGAAATACGTCAAGATTTGTAAAGGCCAGATTGCTCCGATCTGGCCTTTTTTCATGCAGTTACCAAAGGGGAACTTCCACCCCTATGCGGGGTTCATAAATCTAGAGGAACGCTGCAAAATGAAACTGCATCTAGGTTTGCTGGCAGGGCGAAAGGAAAGACATATGAAGATCACAAAGCTTCTGTCGCACGCATTGCTGATATTCGCGATTGCATTCCCTCTCTCAACTTTTGCATTGGCGCAGGACGACCAGGCGCCGGATCAAGATCAAAACCAGAATCAACCCGATCCGCCCAGCCGCGTAGGCCGCGTGAACATGGTGCAGGGATCAGTCTCCTTTCAACCTGGCGGAGAGGGCGACTGGCTGATGCCGTCCCTAACCGTCCTCTGACCAGTGGAGACAATCTCTGGACCGATCAGGATTCGCGCGCTGAGCTGCACATCGGCTCGACCGCTGTGCGTTTGGCTGCTCAAACCAGCATCACGCTCCTTGATCTCGATGACCGCACCACACAGATCCGCTTGTCCAAGGCAGCATCATCGTCCGGCTTCGCCATCTCGATGACGGCGACCTGGTGGAAGTGGATACTCCAAATTTGGCGTTCGATCTGCAACGCAACGGCGAGTACCGGATAGATGTAGAAGCGCCGGCAACGTGACCAATGTCGGCGTCTGGAGCGGGCGCGGCGAAGTCACCGGCGGCGGATATTCCTACACGGTGGTGGCGGGCCAGTCAGCCCGCTTCTCCGGGACCGACCAGCTCAACTACGACATCGCGCAGATGCCGCACGCCGATGACTTCGACAACTTTGCCTTTGAGCGCGACCATCGCGAAGACGGTGCGGAATCTGCCAACTATGTTTCGCCGGAGATGACCGGCTACGAAGATCTCGATGACTACGGCCGTTGGCAATATGTTGGCGGCTACGGAACAGTCTGGGTTCCAGCTAATGTCGCCTCGGATTGGGCGCCCTATCGCAACGGTCATTGGGCTTACATCGATCCCTGGGGCTGGACCTGGGTAGAAGACGAGCCCTGGGGCTTCGCGCCGTTCCACTACGGACGCTGGGCTTACGCCGGCAATCGGTGGTGCTGGGTTCCCGGACCGGTTGCGGTCCGGCCGGTGTACGCGCCCGCCCTGGTGGCTTTTGTGGGTAACGTGGGAATTGCCATCGGCGGCGGTCCTGGCGTGGGCTGGTTCCCCCTGGCTCCCGGCGAAGTCTATGTGCCCTATTACCGCGGAAGCCGTGGTTACGTGGAGCGAGTGAATGTGACTAACACTGTGGTGAACGTCACCCGCGTGACCAACGTGTACAACATCTATAACTCGAACCAGCGCAATGTGACCAACATCACCTATGTGAATCAGCGGGTGAACAATGGCGTGACAGTGGTGTCACGCGACACTTTTGTAAACGCCCGTCCCGTAGCCAGAAATCTGGGCCGTTTTGATCAGCGGCAACTCGCGAACGCGCCGGATTGAGCGCAGGGTTTCTGGTGCAACCGATTCGAGCCAGCGTTCTGGGCTCGGGCGCACCCGCCAGATTCAGGCCGCCACAAGCGATCATCAATCGCCAGGTGGTTGCCACCCAAAGGCCGACGCCGCCGAAGCAGCCGTTCGAGCAGCGGCAAGCGGCGATCAACATGCGTACCGAACGCCCTAACCAGCCTCAGCCACTGGTGAATCAGGGTCAAGGCCAGGGCAATTGGTCCGGCCCGGCCGGTGGCGCGACCACAGGAGCCGGCGCGTCCGGCGGAGAGCGTGCAAAGGCCGCCTTAGGAATGCCGCGGCCGGAAGCCCGGCCGCAGCGTCCCATAGCAACTTCGCCCGAGACTGGATCCTTGCGCACTCCTGCGGTGCCCACGATCCCGCGTCCACCCCAGGGTCAGGCCCGCGACATTGAGAACAGGGGCTCTTCACAAGGCTGGTCGCATCCGCAGGCAAGGCCCGCGCCCCCCGTACAGCAAAGAAACGAAGCACAGTCGCGGGAAGATGAGAACAAATTCCGCAACTGGCAGCAACAGCGCAGCAAGCAACCGCCGCAGCACTGAAAACGGGCCGCCGGAGCGCCGGCAGCGCCACGGCAGCAGGAAAACAGCTCCGAAGCGTCGAACCCTTACGCTAGGGGCTAGGTCCAAATTCCCGTCTCCGGGTCGGGACTGGCATTTGTTTGCGGCTCCACCGATAGACTATGTTAGAACTGGAAGTTGAGAACCGGGAACTGGTTTTCCTTCCAGAAATCACTTGATTCTCTAACTCGATGCAGGTACGAATTTTATTCTTCGGGATGTTCAAAGATCTTGCGGGCGGAGAGCGACGCTCACTCTCCCCGACGATGCCACGCTGGCGACGTTCTCACATAGAGCAGCCATTCCTAGCGAAAGAATCGCCTCATCGCCATGTCAGTGAACCAGGAATACGCAAGTCCGGAATCCCAGGCTAAAGGATGGCGACGAGGTGGCATTCCTGCCGCCGGTCAGCGGAGGATCTGCGTAGGCTCTGCAAAATTGTCCATGCGAGCAACAGCGCCATTCAATGAGTGTCACACAACATGTCTTCGACAAATCAAGCAGCGCGGAAGACGGCGCAGCCGTCGTCTTCGAGGGCATCGTGCGCAACAACACCCAGGGCCGCCGTACGCTTTATCTCGACTACGAAGCTTACGAGAGCATGGCCCTGAAGCAAATGCAGTCACTAGCAGAACAGGCCTTGGCCGATTTCAAGATCCGCGATGCCGTAATCATCCATAGGCTGGGAAAGCTGGAGATAGGCGAAACCAGCGTGCTGATCGTAGTCGCCTCAGCCCACCGGGCGGCGGCCTTCGATGCCTGCCGCTGGCTGATTGACACCCTCAAGCGCACCGTCCCTATCTGGAAAAAAGAACATTTCGAAGATGGCGCAGTCTGGGCCGACGGCGAGCCCTTTCCCGCCGAGATTCCCCGCGCCGAGGGAATTTCCGCCACACAACCTGCATCTAAACTAAATACCCGCTGATGAAAACAGCCACCATCTGCTCCCTCCTGCTTGCGGTCTGCCTCGCTGCTTCTGCGCAGGATTCCGGCGACACCATCAGCGTCAATGTCCGGCTAGTGAATGTCTTTGTGACTGTTACGGACAACCGCGGCGCTCCGGTCGCTGGCCTCAAGAAAGAAAACTTCTCTCTAAAAGAGGACGACCAGGAACAAAAAATCTCCATCTTCGACAAAGAATCGGAACTCCCGCTTTCGATCGTCCTCGGCATAGATACCAGCCTGAGTACACGCAAAGACCTACCTCTGGAGCTCGCCTCCGCGCGCCGCTTTGTCCGGGCCATCTTGCGTCCGGTGGATGCTCTGTCGATCTACGAGTTCAGCGAGGTTGTGAACGAACTTACTCCGTTCACCTCCGACCAGAAACGAATTGACCGCGCCATAGGCGGGATCCAGTACGGAGCTGCTACCGCCCTCTATGACGCCTTGTACCTGGGATCACAGGCCCTGGAAAAACGTCAGGGAAGAAAGGTGATAGTTGTCATCACCGACGGCGGAGACACCATCAGCACCGTCAGTTATAAGGAAGCGGTCCGCGAAGCCCAGCAGGCTGAGGCCATCGTATACAGCATTATCATCGTGCCCATCGAGGCCAGCGCCGGCCGCGACACCGGTGGAGAACATGCCCTTATCCAGCTCTCCGAAGACACCGGCGGCCGCTATTACTATGCCAGTTCGGAATCACAACTCGATACTGCCTTCCGCCAGATCAGCGAAGAACTGCGGACCCAATATCTGCTGGCTTATTATCCGTCGCGGAAACTGTCTGATTCCATGTTTCGTCACATTGAGATTTCGGTCCATGGGGCCGAGATACCGGTCAAAGTCCGGCATCGGACGGGGTATTACACCAGTAGTGCGTCCCAAAAGTGAAAGGTTGGCTATTGCGGCGCCTTTAGCGCCTGCTCAATTTTCGCGATCATCTGTTGAACCCCTCCTGCCATGGGGCCATTGGGATCCAATTTGAGATATTCTTGAAATTCCTTAAGGGCAGTCTGTGGTTCCTGCTTGCGCAAGGCGATATTTCCCAACAGAACATGTGCAGGAGCCATGTCTGGCTTCAATTCGACCGCCTTCATGGCGTGGGGTTCTGCATCCTGCCATTTCCCCATCGCCCAGTAAGTCTTTGCCAGCTCATAGTGGCCTTGAGGAGCTTGAGGGTTCAGTTCCAGACCACGACTCAAACTTTTTTCAGCTCCGGCATAGTCCTGCTGATGATTGAGCAACATGCCGAGAGTTAAATGCGCCTCCGCTAGTTTGGGGTCAATTTCGATTGCCTTGTCCAGATTTGACCGCGCATCGTTAGTGTTGTTTTCCCCGATGTAGGCCATGGCGAGCAATACATAAGCATCGGCATATTGCGGGTAAATTTGAATTGCTTTGCGAAGATGTTTGATCCCATCTTCTCCCGGCTTATTATCAGCAAATAATGTTTTCGCTGCGTTGTATTCCTTGCGGGCATTTGCCGGGACCGCCGCATCGCGTGCGTTGAGGGTTGCCGTATTAAGATCGTCAGCAGTGGATGTTGTTTTCGTTGGTTTTAATTCGAGGGTGACGTAGTCACTGGCAGCCATTGTCAGGTCAATGCGCTGTGATCCTTCCGCGTATCCGGTCATCCTGACTCTGACAACAAACACCATCTGACCCGGGGCCTGGAACGTAAATTTACCGCCCGTATCCGTAGTTGCTTGGCCAACAAACCCGGAATCTTCGCGATCCAGGGTAACGGCCGCGTGCGCAATACCCTGGTGGGTTACAGCATCGCGCACGATGCCGTGAATCGTAGTCGGTAAAGATGGCAGTTCTATCCCTTGACCCCATGCTGGCAGCGATGTCAAGAAAAGCAGCGCGATCAAAATAGTACGAAGAATGGGAAGCTGGGTCCGGCTAAACATTAGGTGTACCTCCAACCGGAGTTCAAAGTGCCGCAATACTAAAACAAATTGTGAACCAAGTTCACAATTTTTCGCAATGCTGAAAATTTACTAAGGAAATCACGACAAATGCTCGCTTGACGGCGGCACAGAACTGGCAATACTCTCATAACAGGACAAAATGTTTCGTTCTGTACTCCCACCTGCGGTAGAGAATCACTCTCGTGTTTGGCGGAAATTACTAACTTTAGCTTTACTCGTATCGTTCTCGACGGCTCTATATTCGGCCAAGCCTACGTCTAAGGACCTCGCGCCACATTATCGCGACTGGTTGAATAAGGATGTCGCATACATCATTACCCGTCAGGAGAAGGAAACTTTCCTTCAGGCGGCCAACGACGAGGCGCGCGACCGTTTTATTGAACGGTTCTGGGAAATACGAAACCCGACTCCAGGCTCGCCCGACAACGCCTACAAGACCGAGCATTATCGCCGTCTTGAATATGCCAGCCAATATTTTGGTCATGCTTCGCATACCAATGGGTGGAAAACCGATATGGGACGGATTTACATCACCCTTGGGGAACCCTCCCAAAGGCAGAAGTTGTTGGGACTGCAAAAAGTTACTCCCATGGAGATATGGTTTTACTCCAACAGCAATCCAGCTTTGCCGCCTTTCTTTTACATAATTTTTTATCAAAGGGAAATTAGTGATGATTTTCGTCTCTACAGTCCCTACAGTGATGGACCCGAAAGATTAATCACCGCTGAAGTGGGTTCTACCCGGTCCAGTGCGCTCAAAATATTGATACAGGATGCGGGCAAGGATGTGGCCCGCGAAACTTTAAGCTTGCTGCCCGACGAGCCGGTGGATTTCCAGAATGGCCAAATCAGCTTGCAGTCGGATGTCATGATTGGCACCATCAAGGACCTGGCCAATAATCCCCTCTCTCAACAAGCCCTGGAACTCCATCGGCGGTTTTTGGAAGATGTGACCCACCGCATTGTTTTAGGGCAGGATTTTCTGGATGTACTCACTGTCCCTCTGCGCGATGCCACCGGCAACATGAATCTTCACTACGTGCTCCGCATGAAGAAGCCGGAAGATTTCACTATCGGAGAAGCGGCCAAAGCGGCTATTACTACTCGCTTCTCAGTTCAGTGAAAGTCCGAACCCCGGAAGGCAAACTTATCCTGGACGACGAAAAGAAAATTTCCAAGAATGTGACTCGCGAAGAGTTCGATCAAGTGAAAAGTAAAGTATTTGGCTATGAGGGATGGTTGCCACTTCCTCCTAACAAATACAAAATTGAATTTCAGCTCACGAATCTGCTACGCGGAACGGCCTATCGCAAGGAAGTTGACGTGGATATCC
>CAWBXL010000038.1:0-9264 GCA_963792305.1 uncultured Acidobacteriaceae bacterium
GTCAATGTGGTGCTCTTCGTCGGTCAGGATTTTTTCCAGCAGTTCCCGCGAACCATTGTCCTTTAAATCCACGCAGGTTTCAATTCCAGCATTCAGCCGCTTGACCGCTTCGTATTCAAGGTTCAGGTCATTTTGCAGCTGTTCCTTCAGCGTCTGCCCGATATTTATCTTGAAATAGTCGGACATATTGGGCGTGCCATCGAGGTAGAGAATCCGCTCCATGAGGATTTCCGCGTGCATCATTTCCTCGATGGATTCTTTCTTCACCAGCTTTCCCATCCGCTTGTAACCCCAGTTGTCGCACATCTCGGCGTGCAGGAAGTACTGGTTGATGGCGGTAAGTTCCGCTTTCAGGACCTGGCTAAGAATTTCGATGACTTTGGGATTGCCTTTCACGGTCGTGTCCTCGTGTGTGAACTTTTTGCTTTCGTAGAACTATATCACCATCGCGGATGTACGCGAGTAGACACAAAGCAACAAGTGTTAAACGAATCTGATTTGAACTGGCGGCGGAATTAGGAAACGGTTTCGGAAGTGGCGATGGGAGGCGCTGCTGGAGCGCTTCCATTGGAGGGATGAGCATCAGAAGGTTCGGTAGCAGGTTTGACCGCTCCATCCACCACACGATTCTGCAAGCAATAGAGCGCAAGCTCCAGACGATCAGCCACTCCAAGCTTGTCGTAAACCTTGCGGAGGTAGTTCTTTACCACCTGTTCGGTGGTGCCCACGCGTACAGCAATTTCTTTGTTCTTCATCCCCTGCGTGACGCAGGAAACGATCAGGGACTCTTTTGGAGTTAACTGAACTTTAGAGCGGGAAGATGGTGGCCGTGTGCTCTGTGTCCGATAAGCTTGCAAGACCCACTGGGTTTCACGCCGGTCAAGCCAGGGTTCGCCCGCGGAAACCTTGCGGAAGCACTCAACTACAAGCTCCGGTTCAACTTCACGCGAGATGATTCCATGTGCACCGCGGCGGAACAACTCCAGGGTCAACTCTTCATTAGGTTCGGTGACGATCACCACCATCTTGAGTGACTGGTTCTGGCGCAGGAGATCGCTGACGGCTTCAGGCGGATTTGGCGCCATCATCGCTTCAAACAGAAGAATGTCGGCAGGAAATCTTTTCACGGCTGCCATGGTTTGGGACAAGCTCTCCGCCTGACCGACCACGCGAATGTCATCTTCTACAGCAAAAATCTTGCGCAGGCCCGCGCGGAAAATTGCCTGTGTGTCCGCGGTGATGACGCGGATGAACTGGCCTTCCACGCCGCCATCAAGCGGACGCTCCGGCTGTTCGAGGCTGAGTTGCGGACTTGCCATTAGTTTTCACCGCGCTTGAACTGATATTCCTCGATGACTACTCCCAGGCCGACGCGAGCACCTTCGGCAAAGCTGCGGGCCACGCGTCCACGGCATTGGAGTTGAACATCGGAACTTGCGCCCACGATTTCCGCAGGCAAAGAAATTGTGAAATCCACAGCCGAGCCGATTGGCATTCCGGAATCCAGCTGAAACAGCACACCGTTGGCAGAAATATTTTCCGATTCGGTGAGGCTTTCTCCGGCATTCGACTTCACCGAAATAGGCAATCTCACAGGAAAGCGCGCCGCGCTTTGCAGGTCCGAATAGCGAGAGGCTGCGGCTTTGCTTACTGTTTCCGAAGGTGATTGGGACATCGGCACTGCACCCTCTCTCCGTGCTTCTGGAGCCTGATTGCGGTTCCCGTTTTCCACAGATCGGCTGTTATGCGACATCAAGGGCGAGATTACACCCCGGTATCAACAGAGAAAAGTTACGGAAGTCATGGAACAAGCGTGGTCTAACGTGTTTAAGATCAATGGATTGCAGAGAAATTCAGAGACAAAATTGTGACAAATTCTGGCACCTCAGCTTGGGTTGTGACTGAAGGACATTAATTGTTGATGGATATGCGGTGGTAAAACTCCAACTAGCTACAAGACTTAGCGGCAAAATAACAAAATCCAGGAACTAGAATTTCGTCACTTCAGTGAAGTTGAAGTCTTTGACCTTCATCGGTGGAACCACCATATCGAAAGACTCTTCTCCACTTGCCCGAACGGGCGTGCCCATCGCTTCGACGTTCGAGAACATGTGAATCAGACTTTCGTTGAAGCGGAAGTTGCGAACTCCGTATTGTATTTTTCCATTCTCAACATAAAAGGTGCCGTCACGGGTCATACCGGTGAGTATTTTTTGATAAGGATCGACCTCCCGGATATACCACAGACGTGTCACCAGTATGCCTCGCTCCGTGGAAGCAATCATCTGGTCTTTAGTTTTGGGATCTTGAGGACTGCCAAACACGATATTCATGGGGGCTTCGCCCATTTCGTTAGGAAGCAGAAATCCATGACCGGTCGGGGCAATCGGGCCTACTTTGTCTTTGTGTTCCGACAACTTCATTTTCTCAGCTGTGGCCCGGGCATAGGTCAGATGCTTGACCACTCCATTCTCGACCAGTTGCAAACGCTGGCGCGGTACGCCCTCTCCATCGTAGGGTGATCCGGATTGCAGAGGATGAGTGACATCGTCCCAAATATTGATGTTGTCGCCAAAAACTTTTGTGCCTACGCGTTCATTCAGGAACGACCGCTGATCCAAAATTGCCATACCGGAAAAATCCCAGAACATGAAACCCGCCATATCAAGCACGGCGGCCGGTTCCAAAATGACTGTGTATTTGCCTGCGGGAATTTCTCGCGGATGGGCAGTACCGGCGGCTTTGCCGGCAGCGGTTTCAGCCAGAGCAACACCATCAAGATCAGCGACATTCGGTGAATTGGTTTTTTGCCAACCGGAAGAATCACCACCCAGCATGGTGATGGAGATTTCTGATGAAGTCTGGTTATGCCACTGCGCCAAACCTTGAGAATTGAAGATGCCTTCAAAGCTTTTGGCATTTGAAAATATGCCCGCTGTCGTAAGCTTGTGCTTGTCTGCAACTCCAACGATCTTCTTTACTACGTCGGCGCGGTTCGCAGGTTCGAGCGCAGAGGTCTGATCGAAATACCTTGATGGCGCTATTGTTGGCTTATCGTCCTTGCCGTTGGCCATCGGTAGCAGATCCGGATCAGGCTGCTGGACCTTGGCCAGTTTCTCAGAAGACTCGACGACCCGTTTCAGGCTTTCATCATCCAGTTTGTTGGTCGTGGCACGAGCAGTTCGTCCGGCAAATACAGTGCGCACGGAAATTCCGATATTGTCTTCGGCGACATTTTGATGAATGGTGTTGTTGGCAAAACGTGTAAGCGCTGAGTGTCCGCCATAGATAAAGAGCTCGACCTCGTCCGCGGTCGAATATTTCTTGATCTTGGCGAAAATGTCAGCAGCTTTGTTTTTGTCTAGCATTTCGCAGGGTTATCTGTTCTCGTTTTCAGTTCTCAGGATTCTTTGTAGGCGGAACCTACTTTTATGTTACGGAACCTTGCCGGCGATGCTCCGTGGCCCGTTCCCATTACTTGCTGCGGCTGGCCTTTGCCACAGTTGGGGGTACCCCACAGAGTCCACTCATCACGAGAGCAAATTGCGTCCATCGAATTCCAGAACTCTGTGGTGATGCCGGAATAGGACGGATTCTTCAGCATGCGAGTACGCTTGCCATTTTTAATCTCCCAACCCATCTCGCAGCCAAACTGGAAGTTGTAACGTTTGTCGTCTATCGACCAGGAGCGGTTGGTCTGCATGTAGATACCGTGGGCTGTATCGGAGATAAGCTGCTCGAGAGTGAGCGGTTTTTCTCCAGGAAGAATACTGATGTTAGTCATCCGGATGATCGGCAGACGGTTCCAGCCTTCGGCACGCAATGTGCCTCCAGAACGATCCAGGCCGATCGTATGGGCGGTTTCACGTGAACTGAGGTATCCGGTAAACAGTCCATTGCTAATGATCGGGGTACACTGCGCCGGCACACCTTCGTCATCGTAGGCAAATGTCCCCAGGCCGGGACCGTGCTCCTGCCGCGCGTCCGCCACGACGTTAACCAGATCGCTGCCGTAACGAAGGGTCCGCAATTTTTCCAGAGTCAGGAAGGAAGTCCCGGCGAAATTTGCCTCCATGCCGAGCACCCGATCAAGTTCAATGGGATGACCGACAGATTCATGAATCTGTAAGCCGAGCTGTGCGCTTTCCAGAATGATTGTGAACGGCCCTTCTGGACACTTATCAGCCTTCAGCAACGCAACTGCTTCTTCCCCAATGCGTCGTGCATTCTCGACCAGCTTCAATTCTTCGATGAGTTCGTAGCCTTTGTTCTGCCATTGCCCACCGAAAGATGTCGGATAGGACCGCTTCTGGATTTCGCTGCCGGCAAAAGCGTACGCGGCATAGCCGGCGCCAGTTGTGTATTTTGTCTGGTGGATGCTTGCGCCTTCGGTAGAGACGAACCACTGCTCTTCGCGGCGGAAGTTCATATTGCTTTCCGCCAGCGTGACGCCGTGCACGGACCGCAGTTCGGAATCGATCCTTAACAAAAGTTCGAGGTTTTGTTCTACTGACGTCGTGAAGGGATCCACTTTGTAAGGTGTAATCCACTCAGCCACAACAGGCTTCTCAGGCACCATGTGGACGTCTTGTTGTTTGACTCGGGCCGATGCCTTAGCGATCTCCACTGCTCTGGCGGCAGTTGCCTCCACGGAGGCCGTACTCAAATCATCGCAAGCGGCGAATCCCCAGGCACCATCGGCGAGCACGCGAATGCCAATTCCCTGCGACTCCGAGTCC
This sequence comes from uncultured Acidobacteriaceae bacterium, assembly GCA_963792305.1. Taxonomy (GTDB): domain Bacteria; phylum Acidobacteriota; class Terriglobia; order Terriglobales; family Acidobacteriaceae; genus CAWBXL01. The sequence goes on from CAWBXL010000038.1 coordinate 4,740, forward strand.
GATGCGCTGCCTACTCTTCCATTTTTTGTAGCTAGGGCGCGACTGCGGTCGCTTACTGCACGCGCGTCAGCGTAGGACGCTCCCTTTTGGTTGGCGATATTCAGGGCCCACTCAGCAATTTGCTTCATGTCTGGATGAAATGAATCTAACACAGCCTAAATTTGTAAACTTTCTTCAAGCCACTAGTTACTTTCGATTACCCTCCCTTACAACTTTTGCCCCCGATTCGTGTTATCAAGAAACATTAGAAGCATCTAAGGTTTTAAGGTTATTCGCGTGTTCGGCATCTTCCGTGGTCGTATTCCGACCCGATTTCACAAGTAAGGAGTTCGCAGTGAATAAATACATGAGGCAGTTTCTGCTGTTCGTCGGAGTTGGGTCGCTCGCGTTTAGCTTGGCGTGCGGTGGCGGAGGAAATGGCGGCGGTTTTGGCAGCGGAGGCGGCGGAGGAACAGGCAGCTTCACTAACGCGAGCTTGAGCGGCCAATATGCTTATCAGCTCAAAGGGTACGCGGTGTCTTCTACCCTAGCTCAATCTCCTTTTCGTGAGGCGGGAGTATTTACCGCGGACGGCAATGGACACATCACTGGCGGCAAGGACGATGTCGCCGCCGGCGGTTCTCCTTTTGCAGACACGACCGTAAGCGGAGCTTATCAAGTCAACAGCAATGGCTTAACGGCAGTAGTTTTAAATTTCGCCAGCGGCGCAAGTTCCACCTTCGAGATTGCCTTATCAAATGGCCCACAGTTTTACATGATTGAGACAGACGCAGGGTTTACTTCTTCGGGAACAATTCAAAAACAAGACACGTCAACTTTTGCGAACGTGCCTAGCGGGACTTATGTATTAAGTATGCATACCCTTAAGTTCGGCACAACTTCAATTGCATCCACCAGCTCCGTTGGCGCCTTTACGGTCGGTGGCGGTACGGTCACTGGGAATATGGACAGAAAGCAACTTTCTTCTTTTACCTCATCCACAATTACAGGAACCCTTAATTTTCCGGATGCCACATCTGGACGTGGTTCTGGCACATTTAATGATAGTTCCAGCGGTATTTCGCAATTTCTGTACTACGTCGTGGATACCAACCACTTGATCTTTTTCTCAAACGACGGTGGCACCATTGGAGTTGGGGAGGCGGAAAGACAAACCACCAGCTCTTTCACAACGGCGTCTTTTACCGGGCCCTATGCATTTGGTACAAGTGGTGACACAAACTTTCTAGAGAGCACAAACACCGCAGGGCGCTTCAACGCCGATGGTAGCGGTGCAATTAGCGCGGGCGTACTGGATACAGTTACAGATGGCACCGTTGCTAACGTCAGCTTCACCGGAAGCTATACGGTCGCTGGAAACGGAAGAGCAGTCGTCACTTTGACTGAGGGCAGTAACTCAGTTCAGCAGGTTTACTGGATGGTAAGCCCAACGCGAGCATTCTTCATCACCAATTCTCCTACTTCAGTTGAGGATGGAAGTCTTGACAGCCAAGTTGGTTCTTTCTCCAGTTCGACATTGAATGGTACCTACGCGTTTGACATGACAGGATTCGACAGTAGTGACACAAATGATCTGATTGGGACTTTGCAAGGTAATGGTACGAACACTCTCAGCATGTTATTGATACCCAATGTTGATGGATTTGTCCCCACGCAAGCATCGAACTTTTCTGGGACATACACGGTCAACAGCAACGGACGAGCAGTAGGTACTCTGAGCGGGTTCTCTAATAATCTCGTGATGTACATGGTTTCGGGCAACAATGCTTACATGGTGCAGGCTGATTCTAATATTCAGCTTCATGGCACTATGACTAAACAGCCTTAAAAAAACAACGCCCTTAAGGTACCTGGAGTTTTAAGCCCCGGCGGACTAGAATTCCCGTCGGGGCTTTTTGCATCTGAATGTCTATGCGCGCCTTGGAACAATGCGGACTCCGGATTGTCGTGGCAATTCTTGCTTTGCTGCTCCTCTCGCAAAGCCTTTTTTGCCAATCCTCTGCAAACTTGAGCTCTCAACTCTCGGTAAAAAGCGGCCCGCTACTTAAAGCATTCCTGCGAGCGCAATATCACGAACAGTTAGAAGCGCAAGGCGGCAGTGCGCCATATACGTGGAAGTTGGAACACGGCGACCTTCCTCATGGGATTTCTCTTGATCGGTCAGGAGCTCTTACCGGCATGCCTACCGAAGTCGGGGATTTCCATTTTATGGTTACAGTGAGCGACAGCGGCAGTTCCCCGCATCAGCGAAACCAACAACTCACGCTGCGTGTGCTCGCCCCCTTACTGGTTCAGTGGGGTAATCAGGCCAAGATCAATGGACAGAGGATTGAGGGATCGGTCAAAGTCTCCAATCAAACCGGAGAGGATTTCGATCTGACTTTTGTTGTGCTGGCCGTGAACGATATTGGCCGCGCGACGGCGATTGGTTATCAGCGCTTAGACTTAAAACGCGAAACGATTGATTTTGAAATTCCTTTTGGCGAGAACCTGCCGCCAGGCGGTTATGTCGTCAATGTGGATGTGGTTGCGGAGATTGCCGCGACCAACACCATCCATCGGGCAAGGCTGGTAACGGAAAAGTTGCAGATGGTGCAGGGGCCTTAACGTTTTTGTCTGCAAAAAATTTAAGAGTCCCAAGGTGGTGTTAAGCTCATTCGTCTCAGCCAGTAGTTTGCTTTAGACCCTTGCCGACCTGCTCTCGCCGCTCACCTTGCGGTTTGCGCCGCGCGATCTGTACTCGGGCTCCGGGCTTACCGACCAACTGGATAAATCTGCCTAACGCCTCGGGACTCTATATTGGCCTTCAACTGGTCTTCTTGTTCGCCTCACCCAGTGCTTTGCTATAGACCCTTACCTTGCCTTCTCTTCCTCATCTTGCGATGGGATGAGCGACTCGGTTCGAGCCCCGGACGCCGCACCAACCGGGAAAACTTCAGAAGGTGTCAAAGAACGATTATGTTTTTACGCTCTTTAATTTTTAAGTCAATAAAAAGTACGCGGATTTATCTCTTTGATTTTCAATCGAGTGCAGGCAGTTCACAGGCAGGTGCAGCGAAGTTGGTGCGATGAGAATGGACCTGATTTTTGGCGCGATTTTCAGCTTGTTTTTTCGATATTTGACCACCTTGCGGCTGCAATAATGACAGGATTTTTCTGTGCAAATCGATGAAACGCCTTGATAGACAGGCAATTCAGCACGCGCCAATTCAATAACACTTGCTTCTTCCTCAACAATAAAACGCGATTTTGGCTTCATCATCTGACCGCCAATCCACAGAACCTTCAGCCGCGACTATAATCTCTGACACAGGAGGCGTTATGTCCCAGGCAATCCCGGATAAATATCGCGATCTTTTCAGCAAGAAAGCTTTTGCCAGCTTAGGCACTCTTATGCCCGACGGGCGTCCGCAGGTGACTCCGGTGTGGGTTGATGTGGAAGGCGATCTCATCGTCATTAACTCCGCCAAAGGACGGCAGAAGGACCGCAACCTGCGGCGTGATCCTCGTGTATCACTCGCAATCATTGATCCGGACAATCCCTATCGTTATCTGGAATTGCGTGGAAGAGTGGTGGAGATCACCGAGCAAGGCGCGGCCGACCATATCGACAAGATGGCCAAGAAGTATCTGGGAGTGGACAAGTATCCTTACCGCAATGCGGACGAAGTGCGCGTGATGTACAAAATTCAACCCGATCATGCCACCATGATGGGATAGTTCGAAAACATGCCGACCACACAAAACGAGATTGCGTCGAAACTAGATCTTTCCTGGGTTCGCCCGCAGTTCCCGGCTCTTTCGCAAACCGTGAATGGCCAGCCTGCGGTATTTCTGGATGGTCCAGGCGGAACGCAAGTTCCCCAGCGCGTGATTAACGCCATCAGCGATTACCTGAAGCAGTCGAATGCCAATACGCACGGGGCATTTGCCACCAGTGAGCGCACAGATGTCGTGGTCGAGGAAGCGCGCAAGGCGATGGCGGATTTGCTCCACTGCCATCCGAACGAGATCGTATTCGGGCCGAACATGACCACGCTGACCTTCGCTGTCAGCCGCGCGATTGGGAGGGAGCTCTCCGCAGGGGATGAGATTCTTCTCACCCGGCTCGACCATGATGCCAACGTGTCCACATGGCGTTCTCTGGAAGAAAAAGGCGTGAAAGTTCAGTTTGCAGATATTAATGAAGCAGACTGCACACTGAACATGGATGACTTAGCCGGGAAGATCAACGATCGGACCAAAGTGGTGGCTGTAGGGTATGCATCGAATGCGGTGGGCACGATCAATCCAGTCAAAGAGATTGTGCACCTTGCGCATGAACACGGCGCGCTGGCCTATGTGGACGCCGTGCACTATGCGCCGCATGGGCCGATTGATGTGGCTGACTTGGGGTGCGATTTTCTGGTGTGCTCCACTTACAAATTTTTTGGCCCGCACATGGGAGTTCTATATGGCCAAGATGAGTTTCTGGAACGCTTCATACCCTATAAACTTCGAGCCAATCCGGACACTATTCCGTCCG
>CAWBXL010000039.1:0-14678 GCA_963792305.1 uncultured Acidobacteriaceae bacterium
GTCATGAGACATGATCCGCCATACGGTCCATTGGCGTGAGACGTCATAATCGATGCCTCGAAAGCGATGAGCGTAGGTCTTAAATAAGTCGCTGACGGTCCATTCGTCGAGTACGCCCTGAATGGGCTGCCAGGACAGCGACAACCATTCCGCCAGCACGGCGGCCTGATCGCAGGAAACAGATTGCTCAACCGGGTGTCGGGAACCATCACCATCCGTATGCCAGCGGGGAACGCGCTGCGCAATCATTTCGATTCCTGGTGCTCCCATACGGGAGAACCACGTGATTCGCCCCAAACCAATATGTCGGATCAATTCGCCCACTGACCGGCGACCCGGGGCGGGCCGCCAGGACAGGTGTTCCGGCATAAGAGGCGTCACCGCGTGAAGAAGACTGGTCTGATAGCCGTTCCATCCGTCAAAGATATGCGCAAGTTTATGCATGACTTAGATTTTTCAATTGCCTCGATATGCCCTTTTACGTCTTGATAAGATCAGCCGCGATTACCAACCCATTTGGTTCATTCGTTCAAGGATAATCGCGCTGTAGTTATTCATGCGCTCGGGTCGTCGCTTCAGAGGGGCCGGCAAAATTGCACTGAGCCGGGCCGCCTGTTCCCGCCCGATGCTCCGGGCTGCGGTTTTGTCGTGGTAACGACACGCCGAATCTGCACCATAAATACCAGGGCCCCATTCGACGACATTCAGGTATAGCTCAAGAATCCTCTGTTTGCCGAGGACGAGTTCCGCTACCGGCACCAGCGTGACCTCTGCGCCCTTGCGCAGGATTGAGCGGCCCGTTCCGAAGAACAAGTTTTTTACCAGTTGCTGCGTAATGGTGGAAGCTCCGCGAGTGCGCTCGCCTTCCAGGTCGTCTTGGGCAGCAATTTGGATTTCGTGCCAATCGAATCCGTGGTGCTGGTAGAAGTGCGCGTCCTCGGCAGCGATTACAGCGTGCTGAAGATCAGGCGAGATTTGGTTGAGCGGAATAAATTTATAACGTTTGTGATACGGCGTGCCATGAATCCAGGCCTGCAAACGGCGTTGCATGTGCACTGCGGTTGTCAGAGGGTCGATCCATCGGGCGGCTACAAGGAGCAGCGCGGCCAGTGACCAAAGAACCACCACCACGATGACAAGCCATCGAACAAAAGATCGGAGGAATTCCGTCCGAAGCAGGTTCTTGATAGGTGTGTATACGCTTGCAGTCACGCTTCAGAATAATAGCTTGGGTTGCTACCGTCTTGCGCGCCGTTAGGAACCGCGTTGTAGTAGTTTGATTACAGCATTTGTTGAATCAATCAAAGCGATAACGAAGGGCCTCGGCTACGGCCCTATATCCGATTCGCCGGTAAATGGAATTCGATGTGGGGTTACTTAAATCAGTGTAGAGAATGCACCGATACCCACCGCCGCGGAGATGTTTCGACAAAGCATAAACGCAGGCGCCCGCGTATCCGTGGCCTCGCTTCTCGGGTGGCGTATAGACCCCAGACAGACGAACTACGCCTTGTGCCGGTTCCCGGCTGACGGTCATCGATGTTGGCTCTCCGCTTTGTTCCCAAAGCCAGAGTTGTCCGGCAGCCAAGCCTCTGTCTACGCGAAGTTCGGTGTCATTTGCAGACTCACCAATTTCAACCTGAAACGCACGAGTCCAGAGAATCATCAAACTGCGATCGCTCACATCTGCCGGGCGTAACCGACCTTCCGCACGTGGAACTTCTCCCAGCTCCAGGAGTTCGTAGAGACGCATTCCCTGGAACGGCGTAGCGGCCGACTTACATCGTTCACTCCATTGCCCAGCAAACCTGGCGGCAGTTGCCGCGTCCCCAAAGACTCCGCTTAGGGTCACCCCGGCTTCCGCAATCGCGTCTACCATTGCCAGCACTGCTGACGATTCCATAGGTGTGAGTGCCACTGGGTATTCCAGAGGCGACTGAGCGGCTACGCCGACGGTTTTCTCTCCGCGAAATGCGATCCAATACCTTCCTGGCTCGCCATGAGAAACGCGGGAATGCAGAAGCGACAGAATGAAATTGTGCAAAACTGGTTCCAATGAAAGGAACTCGTCAGCGGTCCTTAACACGAACACAGGATCTTCGCTAAAGAGCATCTTGAGTTCCATGCGGGAGATATTACCTGAGTTGGGGCAGAGCGGAACGAGTGACGGTCTGGATGGCGCTAGGGGTGGCCGCCAAGGCCTCACAGGATTCATCAATTGAATCGCTATATCCCGCAAACAGCAGCAGACGCTGCCCGGGTCTTAGCAGGTCGATGGCGGAATTATGTATCTGCGCATCCCCGCCATATTCCTTGATCCACACGGACATTAACAAGCGGTCTGCCCACGCTACCCTTGATTGCTTTCACCAGGCGGAAGCTGGCAATTCTATATTGACCGTCCCCGTAAGGGTCCACTTGTATGGGGCTCACCCGCATAGTTTCCACCAGCAGAATATCTTTGCTGTCACGAGCACGACGAGGGAGGATTCGATCTGGGCATGGTTCAGGCCCGTTCATTCGCTCCAGTGCGGTACGTTCGATCGTTTGTTGTTCGCGGACCGCATCGGGTGCTATTTGATTCACTTTTCTGCACCCTGCCAGGGACCATAAGCAGTCAAGATGCAAATCAAAAGCGTGACGCATCAGTTGATCCGCCACCCCAGGTATGAAGGTGATGCCCAGGCTCATGTCAGACCACTTGCGGGCAGTGCGCACCTGGTAATGGGGGCTCTCATCATCTCTCGTGTCAATCCCTCCCCTCTCGGCGAAACGGCTGTCCGACGAAGCTCCGACAACTACCACACCTGGAGAGCCCCTTTCGGGCGTGGCGATCATCAGATTGTAACCAAACTTAGAGACTGTCCCTGATTTGAACTCGACGAGAATTTCAAAGTCCCAATATCTCATCCCCCATAGGCTCAGAGTTGAATAGAGTATGTCGCTGTTGGTACGAGTGATTTTTTGAAAGACCCAATCCGAAAAAATTGAATTTAGCTCAGCCGCGTAACAATCCTCTCCGCATCCAAGTTTCTTTTCCGATGTTCGCACCGGATGGAGTTCATGCAGGAGTGCCAGAGTTTCTGCTTTAGACGTTATTCCAATTCGTAGCTTTGATAGTCCGGATAGCAACTTATCGGCATGTCTCTGAAACAGAGTAGCTTGTATGCGGAACCCGATAGTAGCAACAAAAATGACCGCCGCAACCCCGATGTACAGCATACGGGCTCTGCGCGAACTCAAGCGTTTCCAGCACCAGTGAATGATGGACGAAACCATTCGGGCTCAAGCTAACATAGATATTGACGTCATACAGCGCAGTGAAGTTCCCGTGTTACACAAATACAAGGCCCAAATAGCCCCCAACCAGAGACGTTTCGATCCATACACTGCTATAGTGTTGGACGCTTAAAGACTCATGCCCCGCAAGACGGAACAGTCCCGCAAACTACAGCAACGGGCCGAACAGCTCATCCCCGGAGGAGTCGACTCCCCGGTCCGCGCCTTCCGCGCTGTTGGGGGAGACCCGCCTTTCATAGTTCTCGGTCAAGGTTCCCGCATGATGGATGCCGACGGCAATGAATATATAGACTACGTAGGCTCCTGGGGCCCGCTGATCCTCGGCCACGCGCACCCCACAGTCATCGAAGCAGTCATTGAAGCCGCCAAAAGTGGTACCAGCTTCGGAGCATCCATCGCTGCCGAAGCCGATCTGGCGGAACTGGTAATCTCCGCTTTTCCCCATATTCAGAAAGTCCGCTTTGTAAGCTCGGGCACCGAAGCCACTATGTCCGCCATCCGTTTGGCGCGCGCCTATACGAAACGCAAATACATTGTGAAATTCGAAGGCTGCTATCACGGGCATGCGGATGCACTACTGGTGAAAGCAGGCTCGGGCGTGGCCACTCTAGGAATCCCAGGCTCAGCTGGTGTACTTGAAGAATATTCGCAGTTCACGCTCGCGCTGCCATTCAATGACATTGCCGCACTCGAACACGCCTTCCTGAAGTTCAAACATCAGATCGCCTGCGTGATCGTTGAGCCAGTGGTTGGCAACATGGGTTGCGTTGCCGGAACAGGCTCTTTTATGGCAGCGTTGCGCACGGTGACGCAAAGAGAAAAAGCCCTGCTGATCTTTGATGAAGTCATGACTGGATTTCGCCTGGCCTTCGGCGGTGCTCAGGAATTGTTCGGAATTAATCCCGACCTGACCACGATGGGAAAAATCATTGGCGGGGGTTTACCCGTTGGTGGCTACGGAGGCCCCGCAGAGATCATGAACCTGGTAGCGCCGCTGGGCCCGATGTATCAGGCAGGAACGTTGTCCGGCAACCCGCTGGCCATGGCAGCGGGAGCCGCGACTTTGCGATATCTAAAAGAACACAAAGGCGAACTCTATCCGCAACTGGAAAAATTAAGCGCACAACTGGTGGACGGCATCACAGCAGCGGCAAAACAACCAGGCGTAGAGTTATGCAGCAACCGCGTAGGTTCGATGTTCACCTGGTTCTTCAATCCAGGCCCAGTAACAGATTGGGGATCAGCGTCAAAATCCAACACCGAAGCCTTCGGGAATTTTTTTGGCAAGATGCTGGATCAGGGAATCTACCTGCCACCATCACAGTATGAAGCCGCCTTCCTGAGCGCAGCCCACACCGAAGAAGATATTCAGAAAACCATCACAGCGGCGAAGCAATCGTTCGTGTAGAGCGGACACTCATGTCCGCTCTCTCACCACCAAATATCACTTCAATTTTGTTCGTCCCGACCACCTCATATGCTGTCGCCAAGGCGGACAAGCGTGTCCGTCCTACACGTTCTTCATCATCTCCGGAACAGTCACGAACTCGTACCCTTCAGCTTTGTATTTTGAGATCAACCGATCAGTTGCGGCTACAGTATGTCCGCGGTCCACACCCATCTCCACATGTCCGCCATCATGCAGCAGAATCACATCGCCTCCTCGCAACTGCCGCTTCACATGCCGCTCAATCTGTTCCGGAGAAGTAGCCTTCCAGTCATAACAGGTAATACTCCACATCACTGGCGCCAGCCCGAGCCCACGCGCAATACGCAACACCGAAGGACGCCGTCCACCATAAGGAGGCCGAAACAATTTAGGCGGCGCGCCGATAACGTTGCTCAAAATGTCCTGGCACATACGTAGCTGGACCCCAACCTGAGTCGTGTTCTGCAAAGCCAGATTCGGATGGGTATAAGTGTGATTGCCAACCACGTGTCCAGCTTTGACGAGGTCCCGCACAATCTGCGGTTTCTGCTGTGCATATCGCCCGATAACAAAAAAAGTAGCGCGCACATCGTGCTTGGCCAGTACTTCCATCAACCGCAAAGTGTGCGGATCATTCGGCCCATCATCATAAGTAAGCGCCAATTTCTTCGAAGAACGAGGCAGCCGGGTAAATGTGCGCCCATACCACTGCCCAGACGGAGCCATAGACTGATACCCAGCCGCAGACGCGGCAGCCAGAGCAGCCGCAGATAAAACATAACCAAACATGTTGAGCGATTGTAAACCGCAAACGCGCCACGTAGGGGCAGCCGCCCGGCTGGCCAGCAGACTCGTATAATGCCCAGCGGAGGTTCCGATGAAGCCCCAGCTGTTTTTCCTGCTCTTCCTTTTTGGTGCCGCGCTCTACGCCCAGACATCCACCCCCACAGTCGCCGAAGCCGAACAGTTCATGAAGCAAGCCGAAGCCCGCCTGGCCGAGCTAAGCGTAAAAGTAAACACCGCCGCCTGGGTGCAGGAAAACTTCATCACCTTCGACACGCAAGCCCTGAACGCCGACATGCAGGACATCAACACCGCCGCGACGACGGAACTGGTAGAGCAGGCCAAGCGCTTCGATGGTCTAAAACTCCCGCCAGATTTGGCCCGGAAATTCATGTTGTTGCGTTTGTCCCTGACAGCTCCAGCCCCCAAAGATCCAGCGCTCCGCAAAGAAATGACCAAGATCGGAGTCTGGCTCGATGGCGAATACGGCAAAGGAAAATATTGCCGCAAGCCGGATGAGTGTCTCGACATCACCGCCATCGAACGCATCATGGCCAACAGCCGCGATCCGCAAGAGCTGAAAGATGTCTGGCTAGGCTGGCACAAAGTCGGCGCGCCCATGCGGCAGAACTATGCACGCTTCGCCGAACTGTCGAACCAGGGCGCAAGAGAAATTGGATTCAAAGATGTCGGTGCCATGTGGCGCGCCGGCTACGACATGACTCCTGAGCAGTTCAGCGCCGAGTTGGAACGCCTGTGGCAGCAAGTACGTCCGCTATATCTGTCGCTGCACACCTATGTACGAGCGCGTCTAGTCAAGCAATATGGGCCCAATGTAGTTCCACCCGATGGCCCAATCCCGGCGCATCTTCTGGGAAACCCCTGGGCGCAGGAGTGGGGAAATATTTTCCCCTTGATGGGCTTACCTAAGACAAACAAAAGCTACGACACAACCGAACTTCTCAAAGCGAAAAACCTCGATGCTAAAGGCATGGTGAAATACGGCGAAGGCTTCTTCACCTCACTGGGCTTCGACCCACTGCCGCAAACTTTCTGGGAGCGTTCTTTATTCACCAAGCCCGCGGATCGCGACGTAGTCTGCCACGCCAGCGCCTGGGACCTTGATAACAGCGACGATCTCCGTATCAAGATGTGCATTCAAGTTCGCGGAGTAGATTTCGTTACCGTCCACCACGAACTGGGACACAACTTCTACCAGCGTGCCTATAAAGCACAACCGTACCTGTTCCAGAACGGCGCGAACGACGGATTCCACGAAGCCATCGGCGACGCCATTGCACTCTCTATTACTCCGCAATATCTGAATAAAGTTGGCTTGCTGGCCAAAGTCCCCGAAGGCGATGACGACATTCCCGACCTCCTAAAGCAAGCCTTGGACAAAGTAGGCTTCCTGCCCTTCGGATTGATGATTGATCAATGGCGCTGGAAGATCTTCTCTGGGGAAATCACCCCAGCCAACTACAACAAAGGATGGTGGGATCTGCGTCTGAAATATCAGGGAGTGGCGCCACCAGTAGAGCGTAGCGAAGCCGATTTCGATCCCGGCGCGAAATACCACATCCCGGGCAATGTCCCCTACACCCGTTATTTCCTGGCGCGCATCTTGCAATTTCAGTTCTACCGCGCGCTATGCCGCGAGTCCGGATACAAAGGCCCGCTAAATCGCTGCTACGTTTTTCGGCTCGAAAGGAAGCCGGAGCAAAATTGAACAAAATGCTGGAGATGGGACAAAGCAAACCCTGGCCTGATGCCCTCGAAGCCCTGACCGGGAGCGTGAAATATTCCAACAAAGCGTTGCCATCAATTTCACGCTCCCCGGTCAGGGCTTCGAGGGCATCAGGCGAGGGTTTGCTTTGTCCCATCTCCAGCATTTTGTTCAATTTTGCTCCGGCTTCCTTTGAGCCGAAAAACGAGCAGCGATTTAGCGGGCCTTTGCAATCCGAGACTCGCCTGGCATAGCGCGCGGTAGAACTGAAATTGCAAGATGCGCGCCAGGAAATAACGGGTGTAGGGGACATTGCCCGGGACGCGGTATTTCGCGCCGGGATCGAAATCGGCTTCGCTACGCTCTACTGGTGGCGCCACTCCCTGATATTTCAGACGCAGATCCCACCATCCTTTGTTGTAGTTGGCTGGGGTGATTTCCCCAGAGAAGATCTTCCAGCGCCATTGATCAATCATCAATCCGAAGGGCAGGAAGCTACTTTGTCCAAGGCTTGCTTTAGGAGGTCGGGAATGTCGTCATCGCCTTCGGGGACTTTGGCCAGCAAGCCAACTTTATTCAGATATTGCGGAGTAATAGAGAGTGCAATGGCGTCGCCGATGGCTTCGTGGAATCCGTCGTTCGCGCCGTTCTGGAACAGAAACGGTTGTGCTTTATAGGCACGCTGGTAGAAGTTGTGTCCCAGTTCGTGGTGGACGGTAACGAAATCTACTCCGCGAACTTGAATGCACATCTTGATACGGAGATCGTCGCTGTTATCAAGGTCCCAGGCGCTGGCGTGGCAGACTACGTCGCGATCCGCGGGCTTGGGTAAAAAGAACGCTCCCGCATAAAGTTTGCGGCAGCGGCGTCGAAACCCATCGAGGTGAAGAAGCCTTCGCCGTATTTGACCATGCCTTTGGCTATCGAGGTTTTTCGCTTGAGAATTGGGTCGTGCCGTAAAGTTTTTCGTTTGCTTAGGTAAAGCCCATTGAAGGGGAAAATATTTCCCCACTCCTGCGCCAGGGGTTCCCCAGAGGATCCGCCCGGATTGGGCCATCGGGCGGACCGCCATCGCGCCCATATTGCTTGACTAGACGCCCTCTACAAAGGTATGCAGCGAAAGATATAGCGGACGTACTTGCATCCACAGCCGTTCCAGCTCGGCGCTGAACTGCTCAGGAGTCATGTCGTACCCGCCGTGCCACATGGCACCGGTATCTTTGAATCCGATTTCGCTTGCGCCCTGGTTCTAGAGTTCGACGAACCGCGCATAATTCTTCCCGCATTGGCGCGCCTATTTTGTGCCACCCCAGCCAGACATCTTTCAGCTCTTGCGCATCGCGGCTGTTCGCCATGATCTTTTCGATCGCGGTGATGTCGAGACACTCATCCGGCTGTGCGGACAAATTCCCCTTTGCCGTATTCGCCATCGAGCCAGACTCCGATCTTGGTCATTTCTTTGCGGAGCGCTGGGTTCTTTGGGGGCTGGAGCTGTCAGGGACAAACGCAACAACATGAATTTCCGGGCCAAAGCTGGGTGGGAGTCTCAGACCATCGAAGCGCTTGGCCTGCTCTACCAGTTCCGTCGTCGCGGCGGTGTTGATGTCCTGCATGTCGGCGTTCAGGGCTTGCGTGTCGAAGGTGATGAAGTTTTCCTGCACCCAGGCGGCGGTGTTTACTTTTACGCTTAGTCGGGCGAGGCGGGCTTCGGCTTGCTTCTTAAACGGGGGGGCCGTCGGGCGACTGTTGGGGTGGATGTCTGGGCGTAGAGCGCGGCACCAAAAAGGAAGAGCAGGAAAAACAGCTGGGGCTTCATCGGAACCTCCGCTGGGCATTATACGAGCTGTGCTGGCCAGCCGGGCGGCTGCCCCTACGTGGCGCGTTTGCGGTTTACAATCGCTCAACATGCCTTTGGTTATTGTTCTGATCTGCTGGCTGCTCTGGCTGCCTGCGTCTGCGGCTGGGGTATCAGTCTATGGCTCCGTCGGGGGAGCGGAAATGGGCGCACATTTACCCGGCTGCCTCGTTCTTCGAAGAAATTGGCGCTTACTTATGATGATGGGCCGAATGATCCGCACACTTTGCGGTTGATGGAAGAACTGGCCAAGCACGATGTGCGCGCTACTTTTTTTGTTATCGGGCGATATGCACAGCAGAAACCGCAGATTGTGCGGGACCTCGTCAAAGCTGGACACGTGGTTGGCAATCACACTTATACCCATCCGAATCTGGCTTTGCAGAACACGACTCAGGTTGGGGTCCAGCTACGTATGTGCCAGGACATTTTGAGCAACGTTATCGGCGCGCCGCCTAAATTGTTTCGGCCTCCTTATGGTGGACTGCGTCTTCGGCGCCGTGTATTGCGCGTGGGCTCGGGCTGGCGCCAGTGATGTGGAGTATTACCTGTTATGACTGGAAGGCTACTTCTCCGCAACAGATTGAGCGGCATGTGAAGCGGCAGTTGCGAGGAGGCCATGTGATTCTGCTGCATGATGGCGGACATGTGGAGATGGGTGTGGTCGCGGACATACTGTAGCCGCAACTGATCGGTTGATCTCAAAATACAAAGCTGAAGGGTACGAGTTCGTGACTGTTCCGGAGATGATGAAGAACGTGTAGGACGGACACGCTTGTCCGCCTTGGCGACAGCATATGAGGTGGTCGGGACGAACAAAATTGAAGTGATATTTGGTGGTGAGAGAGCGGACATGAGTGTCCGCTCTACACGAACGATTGCTTCGCCGCTGTGATGGTTTTCTGAATATCTTCTTCGGTGTGGGCTGCGCTCAGGAAGGCGGCTTCATACTGTGATGGTGGCAGGTAGATTCCCTGATCCAGCATCTTGCCAAAAAAATTCCCGAAGGCTTCGGTGTTGGATTTTGACGCTGATCCCCAATCTGTTACTGGGCCTGGATTGAAGAACCAGGTGAACATCGAACCTACGCGGTTGCTGCATAACTCTACGCCTGGTTGTTTTGCCGCTGCTGTGATGCCGTCCACCAGTTGTGCGCTTAATTTTTCCAGTTGCGGATAGAGTTCGCCTTTGTGTTCTTTTAGATATCGCAAAGTCGCGGCTCCCGCTGCCATGGCCAGCGGGTTGCCGGACAACGTTCCTGCCTGATACATCGGGCCCAGCGGCGCTACCAGGTTCATGATCTCTGCGGGGCCTCCGTAGCCACCAACGGGTAAACCCCCGCCAATGATTTTTCCCATCGTGGTCAGGTCGGGATTAATTCCGAACAATTCCTGAGCACCGCCGAAGGCCAGGCGAAATCCAGTCATGACTTCATCAAAGATCAGCAGGGCTTTTTCTCTTTGCGTCACCGTGCGCAACGCTGCCATAAAAAGAGCCTGTTCCGGCAACGCAACCCATGTTGCCAACCACTGGCTCAACGATCACGCAGGCGATCTGATGTTTGAACTTCAGGAAGGCGTGTTCGAGTGCGGCAATGTCATTGAATGGCAGCGCGAGCGTGAACTGCGAATATTCTTCAAGTACACCAGCTGAGCCTGGGATTCCTAGAGTGGCCACGCCCGAGCCTGCTTTCACCAGTAGTGCATCCGCATGCCCGTGATAGCAGCCTTCGAATTTCACAATGTATTTGCGTTTCGTATAGGCGCGCGCCAAACGGATGGCGGACATAGTGGCTTCGGTGCCCGAGCTTACAAAGCGGACTTTCTGAATATGGGGAAAAGCGGAGATTACCAGTTCCGCCAGATCGGCTTCGGCAGCGATGGATGCTCCGAAGCTGGTACCACTTTTGGCGGCTTCAATGACTGCTTCGATGACTGTGGGGTGCGCGTGGCCGAGGATCAGCGGGCCCCAGGAGCCTACGTAGTCTATATATTCATTGCCGTCGGCATCCATCATGCGGGAACCTTGACCGAGAACTATGAAAGGCGGGTCTCCCCCAACAGCGCGGAAGGCGCGGACCGGGGAGTCGACTCCTCCGGGGATGAGCTGTTCGGCCCGTTGCTGTAGTTTGCGGGACTGTTCCGTCTTGCGGGGCATGAGTCTTTAAGCGTCCAACACTATAGCAGTGTATGGATCGAAACGTCTCTGGTTGGGGGCTATTTGGGCCTTGTATTTGTGTAACACGGGAACTTCACTGCGCTGTATGACGTCAATATCTATGTTAGCTTGAGCCCGAATGGTTTCGTCCATCATTCACTGGTGCTGGAAACGCTTGAGTTCGCGCAGAGCCCGTATGCTGTACATCGGGGTTGCGGCGGTCATTTTTGTTGCTACTATCGGGTTCCGCATACAAGCTACTCTGTTTCAGAGACATGCCGATAAGTTGCTATCCGGACTATCAAAGCTACGAATTGGAATAACGTCTAAAGCAGAAACTCTGGCACTCCTGCATGAACTCCATCCGGTGCGAACATCGGAAAAGAAACTTGGATGCGGAGAGGATTGTTACGCGGCTGAGCTAAATTCAATTTTTTCGGATTGGGTCTTTCAAAAAATCACTCGTACCAACAGCGACATACTCTATTCAACTCTGAGCCTATGGGGGATGAGATATTGGGACTTTGAAATTCTCGTCGAGTTCAAATCAGGGACAGTCTCTAAGTTTGGTTACAATCTGATGATCGCCACGCCCGAAAGGGGCTCTCCAGGTGTGGTAGTTGTCGGAGCTTGAGTCGGACAGCCGTTTTCGCCGAGAGGGGAGGGATTGACACGAGAGATGATGAGAGCCCCCATTACCAGGTGCGCACTGCCCGCAAGTGGTCTGACATGAGCCTGGGCATCACCTTCATACCTGGGGTGGCGGATAAACTGATGCGTCACGCTTTTGATTTGCATCTTGACTGCTTATGGTCCCTGGCAGGGTGCAGAAAAGTGAATCAAATAGCACCCGATGCGGTCCGCGAACAACAAACGATCGAACGTACCGCACTGGAGCGAATGAACAGGGCCTGAACCATGCCCGGATCGAATCCTCCCTCGTCGTGCTCGTGACAGCAAAGATATTCTGCTGGTGGAAACTATGCGGGTGAGCCCCATACAAGTGGACCCTTACAGGGGACGGTCGAGATAGAATTGCCAGCTTCCGCCTGGTGAAAGCGATCAAGGGTAGCGTGGGCAGACCGCTTGTTAATGTCCGTGTGGATCAAGGAATATGGCGGGGATGTCACAGGATGCGTCTAATTCCGCCATCGACCTGCTAAGACCCGGGCAGCGTCTGCTGCTGTTTGCGGGATATAGCGATTCAATTGATGAATCCTGTGAGGCCTTGGCGGCCACCCCTAGCGCCATCCAGACCGTCACTCGTTCCGCTCTGCCCCAACTCAGGTAATATCTCCCGCATGGAACTCAAGGTGCTCTTTAGCAAAGATCCTGCGTTTGTATTAAGGACCGCTGACGAGTTCCTTTCATCGGAACCAGTTTTGCACAATTTCATTCTGTCGCTTCTGCATTCCCGCGTTTCTCATGGCGAGCCAGGAAGGTATTGGATCGCATTTCACGGAGAGAAAATCGTCGGCGTAGCCGCTCAGTCGCCTCCGGAATACCCAGTGGCCGTGACACCTATGGAACCACCAGCGGTGCTGGCAATGGTAGACGCGATTGCGGAAGCCGGGGTGACCCTAAGCGGAGTCTTTGGGGACGCGGCAACTGCCGCCAGGTTTGCTGGGCAATGGAGTGAACGATGTAAGTCGGCCGCTACGCCGTTCCAGGGAATGCGTCTCTACGAACTCCTGGAGCTGGGAGAAGTTCCACGTGCGGAAGGTCGGTTACGCCCGGCAGATGTGAGCGATCGCAGTTTGATGATTCTCTGGACTCGTGCGTTTCAGGTTGAAATTGGTGAGTCTGCAAATGACACCGAACTTCGCGTAGACAGAGGCTTGGCTGCCGGACAACTCTGGATTTGGGAACAAAATAGAGAGCCAACCTCGATGACCGTCAGCCGGGAACAGGCGCAAGGCGTGGTTCGTCTCTCTGGAGTCTATACGCCACCCGAGAAGCGAGGCCACGGATACGCGGGCACCTGCGTTTATGCTTTGTCGAAACATCTCCGCAGCGGTGGGTATCGGTGCATTCTCTACACTGATTTAAGTAACCCCACATCGAATTCCATTTACCGGCGAATCGGATATAGGGCCGTAGCCGAGGCCCTTCGTTATCGCTTTGATTGATTCAACAAATGCTGTAATCAAACTACTACAACGCGGTTCCTAACGGCGCGCAAGACGGTAGCAACCCAAGCTATTATTCTGAAGCGTGACTGCAAGCGTATACACACCTATCAAGAACCTGCTTCGGACGGAATTCCTCCGATCTTTTGTTCGATGGCTTGTCATCGTGGTGGTGGTTCTTTGGTCACTGGCCGCGCTGCTCCTTGTAGCCGGCCGATGGATGGACCCTCTGACAACCGCAGTGCACATGCAACGCCGTTTGCAGGCCTGGATTGGTGGCAGAGCCATTATCACAAACGTTATAAATTTATTCCGCTCAACCAAATCTCGCCTGATCTTCAGCACGCTGTAATCGCTGCCGAGGACGCGCACTTCTACCAGCACCACGGATTCGATTGGCACGAGATCCAAATTGCTGCCCAAGACGACCTGGAAGGCGAGCGCACTCGCGGAGCTTCCACCATTACGCAGCAACTGGTAAAAAACTTGTTCTTCGGAACGGGCCGCTCAATCCTGCGCAAGGGCGCAGAGGTCACGCTGGTGCCGGTAGCCGAACTCGTCCTCGGCAAACAGAGGATTCTTGAGCTATACCTTAATGTCGTCGAATGGGGCCCTGGTATTTATGGTGCAGATTCGGCGTGTCGTTACCACGACGAAACCGCAGCCCGGAGCATCGGGCGGGAACAGGCGGCCCGGCTCAGCTGCAATTTTGCCGGCCCCTCTGAAGCGACGACCCGAGCGCATGAATAACTACAGCGCGATTATCCTTGAACGAATGAACCAAATGGGTTGGTAATCGCGGCTGATCTTATCAAGACGTAAAAGGGCATATCGAGGCAATTGAAAAATCTAAGTCATGCATAAACTTGCGCATATCTTTGACGGATGGAACGGCTATCAGACCAGTCTTCTTCACGCGGTGACGCCTCTTATGCCGGAACACCTGTCCTGGCGGCCCGCCCCGGGTCGCCGGTCAGTGGGCGAATTGATCCGACATATTGGTTTGGGGCGAATCACGTGGTTCTCCCGTATGGGAGCACCAGGAATCGAAATGATTGCGCAGCGCGTTCCCCGCTGGCATACGGATGGTGATGGTTCCCGACACCCGGTTGAGCAATCTGTTTCCTGCGATCAGGCCGCCGTGCTGGCGGAATGGTTGTCGCTGTCCTGGCAGCCCATTCAGGGCGTACTCGACGAATGGACCGTCAGCGACTTATTTAAGACCTACGCTCATCGCTTTCGAGGCATCGATTATGACGTCTCACGCCAATGGACCGTATGGCGGATCATGTCTCATGA
>CAWBXL010000040.1:0-18141 GCA_963792305.1 uncultured Acidobacteriaceae bacterium
GCCCCGAGTACAGCGTCGCCTGAGCTTCCAGGCGTGGATTTTCCCCTCGTGCGAGTTCTCGCACATCTGAAACTGCGGCCATGGATTCTTCGATTTTGCCGAGATGCTCCCATGCCCACGCCTCCTCCAGACGGGCCGAGGCCACCATCAGCATTGCACCTTGCGCACGAGCATTCGCGCCGGCTGTTGCGGCAATCTGTTGCTCTTGCTTGTAGTCAGATAAACTCTGCCGGATATTGGACTCGGCCAAATCCACTCGCGGATCAGTCGCGAACGACGGAGAAGAACTCGGAATCGCCGAATCGTAGCGAGACACTCTTTATTAGCACCGCCCTCCAGTTGCGCTCCGGCCAAGCTCAAGCCGTAGCCAAGATGGTCAGGGAAAAAGTTATAAAGCGTACGGTAAATTTCAATCGCAGCCGGGTAGTCATGGCTGAATTCCCGATACCGCGCCTCAATCGCAAGCCGATTTTCGCGCGACAATTGTCCAGAAAGGTCGAACGCTTTCTTGGCCTCTTCTTGAGCTTTAGCGTCGTAACCGAGTCCGAACCAGGATTGGGCAAGAGCCCAATGGGAAAGCGCGTGATTTGGGTCGGCAGCGATGGCCTTTTGCAGGACATCGCGCGCTGCGAAAGCGTCGTATTTCTGCAAGTCTACTAAGCCTTCGGCGTACAAGCGGGCAGCTTCGAGGTTTGCCGGCACTGCGGCGCGTACCTGGGCGCTATCCCCGGCAGCAACGTTGCCGATCCCTAGTTTTTGTCGAAGGTCTAGCCCCGCCCTCCGAGACAAGGTCTGCAAGGTTTGATTCCGTTCCTTCGCGCGATACAACCGCAATGGTCTCTCCTGTGCGGGCATCTTGCAGCTGAAGATCAATCCGAATCTTCCCTGCCGCATCTTTGCCCATGTCCAGATAAGAACCGAGCACGACGATGTCACTATTCAGATGGATGCGTATCTTTTTCAGCGTGTCCAGGCCATAGTTCTCCGTCACTGGTAGAGCCAGGTCAAGCTTCATATGCGCTACATCTTCACTTGAAATGACGCGCAGTTGTTGCCCAGCGGCCAGGTCCGCAGCCACCATTTCTGAAACTGCGGTCGAGATCCACGCTTTGTCATTGTCTCCCGAGAGATTTTTGAAACCGATGACCGCGACGGAAGGACGCGGCTTGATCAGTGCCGCCGATTCGGTGGAATCGGCTCCTTGAGAAAATCGCGCCCGGATCGCCTTGAAGTTGATCGCGATAGCGAGCAGTCCAGCAACTAACACTGCAGCGGCAACCCATGTCACCATCGGTACTCGATGCTTTGAAACTGTCCGAGAGCGTTTACTGAGTTTAAGCAGGTCCGCACGGAAATCGCTGGTGTTTTGGTATCTGCGATCACGGTCCTTTTCCAAACTCTTGTCGATGATCCGGTCAAGTTCAGGCGAAGGCTTGGGTTGAGTTGACGTACCGGAACCGCAGGCAGGTTCAAAACCGCATTGCGAATATCCGCAACTGTTTTTCCTGAGTAGGCTTGCTTGCCGGTGGCCATCTCGTACAGCACCAGGCCGAAGGAGAACAAGTCAGTGCGGGCATCGAGCTTTTCACCGCGAATTTGTTCAGGCGAGAGATACGCCGGCGTGCCCATGGAATCTACGGTTTGAGTCTGGTTAGGGTCAGCATGTGCGCCATCTCTGGCTAAACTTTCCGTCCCCTGATCGTCAGGTACTCCGGCGCGAACCAGCTTGGCAACGCCGAAGTCGAGAATTTTGGCTTCACCACGGTTGGTGATGAAAATGTTGGTGGGCTTGATATCGCGGTGGATGATTCCTTTCTGATGTGCAGCCTCTAGTCCCTGAGTAATCTGCACGGCAAAGCCCAGGATTTGGTCGAGCCTGCTGGTCGAAATTATTGGCGGGCCCGATCCAATCCACTCCCGGAGCGTTTCGCCCTCCAGCAACTGCATCACGATGAAAGGCTGAGCCTCGTGCTCTCCGAGTTCGTAGATCGCGCAGATATTTGGATGGTCAAGGGATGAAGCCGCGCGCGCCTCGCGCTCCATGCGCTCCAGCGCTTTAGGGTCGCTCGCCAATTCGTTGGGCAGAAATTTCAATGCCACCTGTCGGCCCAATTTGAGGTCTTCCGCCTTGTAAACCACACCCATTCCGCCGCCACCCAAAACCTGAAGCACGCGGTAGTGAGAAATTTTCTTTCCGATCAGGGAGTCGGGAGCTGGTGACGCAGGGCCAGACACAGACGTTGAATCGATTTCTTCCACGGAGGCAACGAATTGGTATCCCCGGCCGGGTACGGTCAGGATGTACCGCTTCTCCTGGTCTCCTAGTGCCTTCCGCAGCATAAAGATGTTCTGGCTGAGGTTTGCCTCCTCGACAAAGCTGTCGGGCCAGAGCGCCTTCATCAGGTCGTCCTTGGAAACCACATGGCCACGGTTCTCAACCAGCACGATCAGAGTCTCAATTGCCTTCGGAGTTAGAGAAACCGGCTCGTTCTCCCGCAGCAGGAGCCGTTTTCGAGGGTCAAGGCGGAAAGGCCCAAACTCGTATAAGCGGTTGATTTGACTGGACATCGTGGCCATTTAGATTTTTTTAGAACTTGTGAGGACAACTTTAAAGACTTCTGAGGGCCACTTGACGCAATCTGCGTTGCGTTCGGGGACGTGGCTAGAGACAACCTAGTGGAAAGCAACATAACACCGATTTTCCGTCAGAGCAATAAGAAGAGTCTGCGAAGTTATGCCAGAAAAGCTGCTTCCACCGGGTGACGGATTTCATTCCTGCGAGGTGGGCGATGGGCCGGCCATCATGTGCCGATTCTAGTCCAGTCCTAAGGAGATTGTTTATGAGATGGCTGATGGTTTTGATTGTTTTTGTGGCCACGACAATGGTGATAGGGCAGAAGTTCATCCTCCATATCCAGCCACGCAGCAGACACCCAAACAATCCGCGTTACAGAAACCGATTACACATCAAGCTCCGCCGGCAACGATACCAATATGACCACCACATTATGGGTGCGGCGTGATGGCGTGTGGAAGGTGGTCCACCTGCATTTCACGCCATTGGATACGAAATAGTCAAAAGTTTTAGGAGGCGCTATGCCTGGTCCTATATTCGAAGTGCATGAAGCGCACAATCTCCAGTTTTCCTATGTTCAGACTTCTGAGATAGAAAAGAAAGATTTAGGTTGGGAGCGGCCCGCGCTCACCGCAAAACTCGAACAATTTTTATTGACCAGGCCTGAAACTCCTTTCCTTGCCATGGACCTAGATGTAATTGCCGCAAAGTATCGAGAACTGCATTGTCATTTCCCCATCGCGTCCGTGTATTACGCGGTGAAAGCCAATCCCGCGAAGGAGATCATCACTCTTCTCGCGGGATTGGGTTCCAACTTCGATGTAGCCAGCCGGCCCGAACTGGAGATGTGCCTTGCGCTTGGTATTCATCCCTTCCGGCTCTCTTACGGAAACACTATAAAGAAATCCTCTGACATCGCCTATGCCTTCAGGCGAGGTATCCGGCGCTTCGCTTTTGACAGTGAAGCTGAGTTGCGCAAGCTGGCAGTGAATGCGCCCGGCAGTTCAGTCATGTGCCGCCTGCAAACTAGTGGCGAGAATGCAGGCTGGCCATTGTCGAGAAAATTTGGGTGCGATCTGGAGATGGCAGCTGAACTTCTGCTGATGAGCCACGATCTGGGATTAAGGCCGATCGGCGTCGCTTTCCACGTAGGCTCACAGCAAACAGATCCTACGCAATGGCGCCAGCCGTTGCAGGAAGCAGCTGGGCTCTTCCATGAATTGGCCGGCCAAGGTGTTCGACTCGAGACAGTGAATATCGGCGGCGGGTTCCCGGTTCCTTACAAGAGTGATGTTCCCCGGGTCGAAGAGTTTGCGCGTGCAATTCGCGCGGCAATAAACGATGCCTTCGGCGCCTTCCAACCCAACATAATGCTTGAGCCCGGACGGTCACTGGTTGCTGAAGCGGGAGTCATTCAAAGCGAAGTCGTACTGGTTTCCCGCAAGTCGAGTCGCGACGAAACTCGCTGGGTGTATCTCGATGTAGGCAAATTCGGCGGCTTGGCCGAGACGCTCGATGAAAGCATTAAGTATCGGCTGCGCACGCCTCGCACCGGGGAATCCGGGCCGGTGATACTCGCTGGCCCTACGTGCGACAGCGCCGATATCCTCTACGAAAAAACTGCCTATGATCTGCCACTGGACCTCGACTGCGGAGACCGCGTCGAAATTCTCAACACCGGCGCATACACCAGCAGCTATGCCTCGGTGGGATTCAACGGATTTCCTCCGTTGCAGACCTACTGCCTTTAGGAGAGCGCGATGTTCACAGCTTTGACGTGTTTAGCGGCATTGTCGTTCAGCATCGGCGGATATTTCATGAAGTTATCTGTGGGTCTGACCCAACTTCGTCCTACGGTCCTGGTCTTTGCATTTTTCGCCCTTGGTGCCGGATTACAAACCATTGCCATGAGAGGGCAACAGATGGCAGTGACTTACATCGTGGTACTGGGATTCGAAGCAATTACTGCATTTTCGCTCGGCGTGTTCTTTCTGAAAGAAAGCAGTTCGCTAATGAAGGTGGCCGGAGTCAGCTTAGTGCTGGTAGGGATCGTGTTACTGCGCGTGGGCAAATCTTAGTCGGGAGGCAGTTATGCATGGCACAGAACTATCAAAATCTATTCCGGCAGTCCAGCCTTTCGGGATCACTGACACTGTAGATGCAGTTTTTACTGGAATATCTAAACGCGAAATTGCCGTTTGCTCGCCGCGGGGCAATGTTGCGTATTCGTTCTGGCTCAGCTGGCAGTGGTTGGAAAGCAAGATGAGGAACAAAGCTCCGAAGAGCACACTTTAGTCAGCGTGCATTTGGCGCCGGTTTCGCTACTTGAGTATTCGGTGGTATTCGCAAAATACCCATCTCAATCATGGCCCGGTCAATTACCGATTCGAGTTCACGCGCGTATTTCACCTCCCGCCCCTTTGCCAGAATCTTTTTTGCATGCTCAGGTAGAAACCATGTCGGATTGCGCATGTTTTCCTGGGGATCACCTGCATGCTCAACTTCCATCAAGAAGGCTTTGATTGCGAACTCTTGCACACCGGGTGGCTTCCAGAAGACACCTTTGGAGTGAACGTAGATATGGAAATGCCTGGGCTCAATATGGCCTCGGGCGCCAGCTTCTTCCCAGGCTTCGCGCTCGGCAGCCTGGCTATGGGACATGTTGGACTCGGGATCGCCTTTAGGGAAAGTCCATTTATTCCCGCCGTTGGTGTTTACCAGCAGAAATTCTACGGACTGTCCGCGGCGGCGATAGCAGACTGCGGCCACTTGTAGAGGCAATGCAAATTTTGCCAAACTACGTGCTCCCATTCTGTGGGCTCCGTGGAAGTTCAGCTTGATCTTATGTTGAGAATATTGCAGGAATGTGAAAATGCAACGAAAAAGGTGCAGCCGGCTAGTTACTTTTGTCGGGGTTTGCGTGCAGCCCGGCAATGAGTGCAGCCACAAAAGATGATATGGAGTTGCGGGGTTTCTCTACCAACGCGGCGATCGGAGGGTGATTGCGGTAGTGAAGAAGAATCTGCCGAATGCGGAGGCGAGTTTCGTCATTCTCCATTTCAATTAAGTGACGCAGAGAAACCAGCAGTTCCGCTGCCTTTTGCGCGTCACTTTCTTGGGAAGCTTTCTCACACAATTCTTTTACGATTGCTTCATCCAGCACGAGCCACAACCCCTGTCCCACTAAACTATTCAACCATCAAGGATTGTTCGATACCGGACAAGGTGTAATTTGTTCATACGATTTACTGTAGGTAGAACAGCGTACATAGAATGTTCATCTTTTGAGTCACTGGAGTAGCGCTGGCCTTGGGAATGCTATTTGGAATGGGGACCATAGGCATATATCTTGCATGGCGTGATTTTTAGGGCTTCGCCCGTTGAGCAGATCGGTCATCCACTGCAGGCTTCGACTCTTTACGACCCCGGCACCCACGTTTAGAATTGAGATCAGGCCGACGTAGCTCAGTTGGTAGAGCAGCCGATTCGTAATCGGCAGGTCAGCGGTTCAAGTCCGCTCGTCGGCTCCACCGTTATCAAATACCTCGAAAGAACTCAGGGCTCTTGAAACCCCAAATCTTGGCGGACAATCAAAGTGAAGCACGAAGAAGCAACAGTCCGTTCATTTATCCCGAGGCAAAAACGCGAGCGGTATCTGGCCATGCTGTTGAATCCTAAGACCAGGACCAAATTTACTCGCGCGTTGGCACATTTTCGCGATATAGATCCCGGCTGTAAGCGTGCAGTCCTTCCTTCCCTGCAAAGCCCAAAAGGTATCGAGCAGATTTTAATCGCCAAAGGCGCACCTGCTGTCTGCTACCTGATTGCTGAACATCCGAAAATGGATGGCCGGGAGTTGCCGCTTACCGAAGCCCTTGAGGAAACGGTCGGGTCCGGCATGGGTGCAATCCTGTCATGCATTCCTGGGCAACTCGCGTTTATTGAAACTGAAGATGAACGTTTCATTCTCGAAAAACTTAAGAAACCCTTGAGACCACGGCAATGTGTTCGTTTTATAGCGTCGAAAATTGACCCGGATTCGCGCGTGGAAGAAGGAATTTTTTCGGCAGCGGTCAGGCTTCGCGATGAGGGACCCCGATATCAACGGGAGGAGTTGCGATCCCAACTGGATTGGTTTAACCAACACCTGCCGGAGCCTGCTCCGTTGAATCACCCTCGTAACAAACGGGCCATTTCATGGTTCAAATGCGAATCGAAAGACTGCATCACGCGGATATGGTCGGTTGTGCATATTCTGGAAGAAAACGGCGTAAGGATCGAAAAAATTACTGCGGACCATCCACCCGGCAATGTGATTTACGAGGACGAATGGCAGGTGGTTGCCAAGCCCTTTGGAGAGTAATTCTGTTTTAGGTTCGACTTACTTTATCGCGAGTCAGCTTTCCATCCACCGTCCGCCAGATGCTGCGCGGATTTTTATCCTGCAATTCCAAGGGAACCGATTCATCAGGAAAATTCTGATAGCAGACGGGCCGCAGAAAGCGAAAGATTGCGGCAGTACCAACCGAAGTAAATTTTGCGTCCGCAGTCGCCGGATATGGCCCACCATGGTGCATGGCCGAGCTGACTTCCACTCCAGTAGGAAAGCCGTTGAACACCAGGCGTCCGGCTTTGGTTTCAAGTACCGCAACCAGCTTGCGGTATTTTTTCAGGTCATCGGGAGTTCCGTGCAGAGTTGCGGTTAGTGTGCCAGGCAAGCTTTGGGCAATCTTCAGCAACTGTTCCTCGGATTTGCCTCGCACCACGATGGCGCTGGGACCGAATACTTCCTGCGCAAGAGCTTCATTGGCGAGCCAGGTAGCGGCGTCGGTTTCAAACAGGACAGGCCCGGCTTCTGTTTTGCCTGCGTCCGCAGGCTGAGATGCCGGTTTAGCCTCAACTCCGCCTACATCGCTCACCCGTTTTAATCCCTTATCGTAGCCCTTCAGCACGTTGGGATGGACCATCGTCGCCGGTGCTGATTTCCCAAATTCCTCCGACAATTTATTGCGGAACGCGGAGAAGGTTTCGTCTTCTACTCCGAAGATCAAGCCCGGGCAGGTGCAGAACTGGCCCACTCCCAAATTGATGGAGCTTACCAATCCCTGAGCGATGGCATCGCCACGTTCGCGCAAGGCGCCAGGCAAAACAAATACTGGATTCACGCTGCCCATTTCCACGTAAGCGGGAATTGGTTCCGGACGCTGCATGGCGGCGTCAAAAATCGCGCGGCCTGCATGTTCTGATCCCGTAAAGGCCACCGCCTTAGTTCCCGGATGCGTGACCAGCGCGATGCTGATTGATGGATCAACTCCGTGGACCAATGAGAATGTGCCTTCAGGTAATCCGGATTTTTTTACCGCGCGCACGATAGCTCCGGCGACCAACTCTGAAGTCCCCGGATGGGCTGGGTGTCCTTTCACGATGACCGGACATTTCGCCGCCAGCGCGGAGGCGGTGTCTCCCCCAGCGACCGAAAATGCCAAAGGGAAATTGCTGGCCCCAAATACTACTACCGGGCCGGCCGGGATCAACATTCTGCGGATGTCAGGGCGAGCCAGAGGTTTGCGGTCAGGCAGAGCGGGATCGATACGGGCATCTACAAACGAGCCTTCTTTCACCAGGTTGGCAAACATGCGCAGCTGACCGGTGGTACGTCCGCGTTCGCCCGTCAGGCGCGCGGCCGAGGCCCTGCTTCAAGGCTCGGCCTGCTGAATCAACTCATCGCCCAGTGCTTCGATTTCGCTGGGCTGCTGTCCAGAAATCCCGCGATTGTTTCGGCGCTGGCTTCGCGCAAAACTGGGAACGCGTCGTTAGCCAATGACAGCGCCCGGTCTACTTCTTCCGACGTGCCCTGATAGAAAGGAGTGTCCAGATGCTTTCCCGCGCGCGGGTCAAAGCCATAAAAAGTTTCCTGTCCGGTCGCGGACAATTCTGCTCCGATGAAATTTTTGCCGTGCAAGGCCATAAATATTTTTCGTATCTATCCGACCGTATTGGTCAGTGTGCCGATGCCATCAATGGTAATCCGGATTTCGTCTCCCTGATGGAGCGTGAACGAATCCGGTGGAACGATGCCGGTCCCGGTAAGCAGGAAGCATCCTTGCGGAAAAACATTGTCACGATATAGATACTCGACCAGCGTCCGCAGGATTCGCGTTTCATGCTGGCCAAAGTGGTGGAATCGGTGAAGGCATTTGTCCCGAGCGCAGAATGTCCACTTGAATTTTGGTGGATGAAGGCAGTGGATTTGAGGAAATTAGTATCCCTGGCCCCAGCGCGCAACTGCGATGGTAAACCTTGGCTTGCGGGAGATAGAGAGGGTTTTCACCCTCGATATCGCGGGAACTCATGTCGTTGCCGATGGTGTAGCCCAGAATTTTTCCACCGGGACTCACCATCAGCGTCAGTTCCGGCTCCGGCACGGACCACTTCGCATCTTTACGAATCGCAACTTTCGCCTGATACCTACCACGCGGCTGGCAGTTGCTTTGAAAAAAAGCTCGGGACGCTCGGCGATGTAGACGCGGTCGTAAAAATCTCCTCCACCCGCGGACTTGGCCTCTTCCATGCGGGCAGCGCGGCTGCGCAAATAAGTGACGCCCGCAGCCCAGACTTCCTGCGTGCCGATAGGAGGAAGCAGCGCCATGCCATTTCCCTCCAGTTTTGTACTGCGTCCTGCTGCCGTATTCAGATAGGTTTCCAGGTCCTCCCGAACTGCTAACTGGTCCCAGGAGTCGTCCAGGGAATGAAAGTTCAGGTCTTTTTCCACCACACAACCGCTGTTCGTAAGATAGAGTTTCATCGATTTAGATCAAGCGAAAGCTGTTTGGCAATGTGGGTACTACAATAGCATTTTGCGGGAGTCCGGTTTAGACTCGGATTTTATAAAGGCAAGGGCCTCTTAAGGCATGGATCAGTACGTAGTCTCTCACCGCTGGTTTACATCGTTAAAACTCCTGGTTGTTTTCTCTCTTTATATTGCTGTTCTAACGCCGCCCGTGCTTTCCCTGGGACAGCCTCGCTATGTTGAAAACACCTCTCATCCCGGCAGCTTCGCTATTGCAAAATCTGGCGCAGTGACTTCGCTGTGCGTGGACGGAGAAGACTATTCAGGGGTGGTTCGTGCCGTTGGAGACCTGAAAGAAGATATCAATCGGGTGACCGGCCAGACTCCGCTTGTCATCAAGGACCCCAAAGATAACGGGAGCGGGGTCATTCTCATCGGCACCATCGGCAAGAGCCACATGATTGATGGGCTGATTCGCGATAAAAAGATCAACGTCAGTGCCATCTCCGGTAAATGGGAGTCGTTTCTTATTCAGGTTGTGTCCAAGCCGTTACCGGGAGTTTCCAGCGCGCTGGTCATCGCCGGCAGCGACAAGCGCGGAACGATTTACGGCATCTACGATCTCTCCGAGCAGATCGGAGTTTCCCCATGGTATTGGTGGGCGGACGTTCCCGTGTCGCACACAAAGATGCTCTCTATCGTAAAAGCCGGCAAGTTTTTGCAGGGCCCGCCGGCGGTGAAGTACCGCGGCATCTTTCTGAACGACGAAGCGCCCGCGCTCAGCGGATGGGTGCACGAGAAGTTCGGCGGCTTCAACTACCAGTTCTACGTCAAAGTCTTCGAACTGATCCTGCGGCTCAAAGGGCAACTATCTCTGGCCGGCGATGTGGGGCAACGCCTTCAACGAAGACGATCCGGTAAATCCCAGGCTCGCCGACGAATACGGCATCGTCATGGGCACGTCTCACCACGAGCCGATGCTGCGCGCGCAGCAGGAATGGAAACGTCACGGCAAAGGCCCATGGGACTACACCAAAAATGCCGATGTGCTGCAGCAAGTTTTGGACGGAAGGCATCGAGCGCAACAAAAACTACGAGAGCATCGTCACCCTCGGCATGCGCGGCGACGGCGATATGCCGATGTCGCGATAGCAGCCAACATCGAGCTGCTGGAAAAAATCGTCGCCGACCAGCGCAAGATCATCGCCGAGCCACATGAATCCCGATCTCCGCCAAAGTGCCGCAGGACTGGGCGCTCTACAAGGAAGTGCAGGAATATTACGAAAAGGGCATGCGCGTCCCCGACGACGTGACGCTGCTGTGGTGCGACGACAACTGGGGCAATATCCGCCGCCTGCCGACCGCCTGAGGAGCGCAAGCGCACGCGGCGGCGCGGGCATTTACTACCACTTCGACTACGTCGGCGGGCCGCGCAACTACAAATGGATCAACACCAATCCCCATCACGAAAGTCTGGGAACAGATGAACCTCGCCTACCAGCTACGGCGCCGACCGCATCTGGATCGTGAACGTGGGCGATCTGAAGCCGATGGAGTTCCCCATCGAGTTCTTCCTGCTCGCTGGCATGGAACCCCGCGCGCTGGCCGAAAGAGAAGATCGGCGAGTACACTCGACTTTGGGCCGCGCGGGAGTTCGGCCCGGAGCACGCAGCCGAGATCGCCGACATCGTCTCCAAGTACACAAAGTACAATGGCCGCCGCAAGCCGGAGTTATTAGAGCCCGACACCTACAGTCTGGTGAATTACCAGGAAGCGGACCGGGTCGCGGCAGACTGGAAAGCCATCACTGACAAAGCAGAACAGATTTACGCGCTGCTTCCGGAAAGCGCGCGACGCTTTCTTCCAGTTGGTGCTGTATCCCACCAAGGCTTCTGCGCAAGTGGCGCAAGCTCTATATCGCAGCCGCGGAAGAACCAGTTGTATGCAGGGCAGAACCGGGCTAGCGCCAACGTCGTGTCGCACAGGCGACCGCTCTGTTTCAGGCGGATGCTGCACTCGCATCCGATTACAACCACAAACTGGGTCGGCGGCAAGTGGAACCACATGATGGACCAGACCCACATCGGCTACACCTCGTGGCGAGATCCGCCGGAAAACGTGATGCCGAAGGTGACCGAGATAGAAGTTCCCGCTGAAGCGCAGATGGGAGTGACGGTTGAAGGCACAGCTTCAGCTTGGCCCAGAGCGGCCGGTGATCCCGAGCTTCCCAAGTTTGACGTGTTTAACCGGCAGCATCGTTTCATTGACGTGTTTAATCGAGGCCGCGCGCCGTTTCCCTTTTCAGCTACCGCCAGTGTTCCCTGGATTACGTTGACTAATAATCACGGCATTGTCAGTAAAGAGCAGCGTGTTTTGGTCACCATCGATTGGCAAGAAGTTCCCAAGGGATCTGGCGACGGCGAAGTCAAGATCAAAGGTGCAGGACAGGAACTTTCAGTGAAAGTGAAAGCGTTCAATCCTGCGACTCCGGCAAAGGCAGCCTTGAAAGGGTTTGTTGAAGCTGAGGGTTACGTTTCAATGGAAGCTGAGCACTACACCCACAAGGTAGATACCTCGAATGTTCGCTGGGAGAAAGTTGCGGATTACGGCCGAACG
Source organism: uncultured Acidobacteriaceae bacterium (assembly GCA_963792305.1). Taxonomy (GTDB): domain Bacteria; phylum Acidobacteriota; class Terriglobia; order Terriglobales; family Acidobacteriaceae; genus CAWBXL01. Next base: position 11,982 of record CAWBXL010000040.1, read on the forward strand.
TTGTCATCGATGACAATTGCCCCAGTGACTGCCGACAGTGTCACGCCTCCGCAGAATTCTCCTTGCCTCGAGTATCAAATTTATTTGTTTGATTCCGGCATTATGGAAGTTGCGGCGATTGTGGCCCCTACCTTGAACTTTGTTCCTGGCCGCGGTTTGCGATATGCAATTTCCTTTGACGACCAACCGCCACAAGTCGTGGACATTCTCGCGCAGAATTCGCTTAAAGATTGGGAGGAATCGGTTAGAGACAGCGTGCGTATTAGCAAATCCAAGCACACGCTCGACAAGCCGGGTTATCACACACTGAAATTCTGGATGGTGGATCCCGGTGTATCGTTGCAGAAATTGGTAGTTGATCTTGGCGGAGTAAAGCCAAGCTACCTGGGGCCTCCCGAGAGCTATCGCAATAGTCGAACTGTGGCGGCACGACGTTAACTTTTCAATTATCTTCTCGGGGCTAACTAAACTCTCCTTTTTGTTTGCCGATGAAATGCTGAGGTTCTGTGTCTAAGAACCGGCTAATTTCATGCCTATTGCCTTCATTTCGCTCAGTGCAATCGTGCTCTTGGCAATGCTCATTCTGGCTGTAGTTTGGACAATTTTGCAAAACAGGAAACTCAATGCTGCCAACCTGTCCCTTCGGCGCGATCACCACCTCTTCACCGCCTTGCTGGAAAATACCACCGACAGCATCTATTTCAAGGACATAAACAGCCGTTTTGTTCGTTGCAGCCGGGTAATGCTAAACCGGTTTGGCGTGAATGATCCAGCAAGCATTGTTAACAAAAGTGACCCGGGATTTTTTTACCGAGGAACACGCGGTCCAGGCGTTACAAGACGAACAGGAAATTATTCGCACCGGCGTTGCTGTAGGAAAAGAAGAAAAAGGAAACCTGGCCGGATGGTAGCGAGACCTGGGTGTCCACCGCCAAAATGCCCTTGCGTGACGCCGAGGAACGCATCATTGGGACCTTCGGCATTTCACGAAACATCACAGCCCGAAAGCGCGCCGAACAGGCGCTTCAGACGGCCAAGGAGGCGGCGGAATTTGCCGATCGCAGCAAAAGTGAATTCCTGGCCAACATGAGCCACGAGATCCGTGACGCCTTTGAATGGTGTAAACGGAATGACCGAGCTGGCGCTCTGATACAGCCTTGACCCCGGAGCAACGCGAGTTGCTTTCGGCATCCTACGATTCGGCGCAAATTTTGCTGACGCTCTTGTGCGATCTGCTCGATCTCTCAAAAATGGAGTCCGGAAAACTGGATTTGGAAGTTATGGAATTCGATTTGCGCGAGATGGTGGCTTCCTGTGTGCAGATTTTTGCTCTGCGGCCAAGCAGAAGAACTTGATGTTTAAGTGGATTTCGCGCCCCAGTGCCCACAACATATTGAAGGTGACCAAACCCGCATACCACAGATTTTGTTACCTTCTGGGGAATGCCATCAAATTTACCAGGCAAGGCAGCGTACCTTGCTGATTTCGGCAATCGAGTCCGACACTAATCCGCTGCTGCAATTTTCTGTTTCCGACACTGGGATAGGGATTCCGCGAGACAAACAGGAAATAATTTTTGATTCCTTCACCCAGGCGGACACTTCCACGACCAGGCAATTCGGGGGCACGGGGCTGGGTCTAACTATCTCCAAACGGTTGGCCGAATTGATGCAGGGAACGATTCGTTTGGAAAGCACTTTGAATATGGGCAGCACTTTCCATTTTTCTATGCCCCTGTTTATCTCGCAAAAGATGAATCCACTGGGGCTGCTGGCCAAGACTGCGCATAGTGTTTAACCTGCCTGTGCATTATTCTTAATCTTTAGTAGTTATCTTCGCACTAAGGCGGATGCGGCCATTCCTATCTCACTTGAATCAGTCCTGGAGAACGCGGACGGCGTTCTCAACAACCTTTCGACTCATGCGCCCGGCCCGGCTGGCAAGTTGCCTATTACGCCTGACATGCTGATCAACCAGCCGTCGGGAAATGTGTTTGGACTTAGCCTCAACGTCGGCATGGGTTGGGCTGCTGACAAGCTTTCCGGCCCACAAATCCTGATTCTCAGCACGCACGGTGGGTTGCGCGCGGAAGATGGCACGCCTATCGCACTGGGATTTCATACCGGACACTGGGAAGTTGGTTTGCTGGTGGCGGAGGCGGCGCGTGAGTTCAAGGCACTGGGGGCAGTCCCCTTCAGCGGCGCAGTCACCGATCCTTGCGATGGCCGTACGCAGGGTACGACTGGTATGTTCGATTCGCTGCCTTATCGTAATGACGCGGCAATTGTCTTTCGCCGCCTGATCCGTTCTCTCCCCACAAGAAAAGGTGTACTGGGAGTCGCCACCTGCGACAAGGGATTGCCGGCCATGATGATGGCCTTGGCTGCGAATTCTGATTTGCCGACGGCGTTGGTGCCGGGTGGAGTGACGCTGCTTCCCGAAGATGGTGAAGACGCTGGCAAAATTCAGTCGCTGGGGGCGCGCTATGCTCATCAGCAGATCACGCTCGACTACGCGATGGAAGTTGGCTGCCGCACTTGCGCCAGCCCCGGCGGCGGTTGCCAGTTCCTGGGCACGGCGGCAACTTCGCAGGTGGTAGGCGAAGCGTTAGGACTATCTTTGCCACATACGGCACTGGCGCCGTCAGGTCAGCCGGTTTGGCTGGATGCAGCCAAACGTTCAGCGAAAGCGGTGTTGCGACAGTTGGAGCTCGGGCTTACCACAAGCAATGTATTGACCGATGCGTCGCTGCGCAATGCCATGGTTGTGCACGCTGCTTTTGGTGGCTCGACAAATCTACTGCTACATGTTCCAGCTATTGCTCATGCGGCAAAGTTGCGGCGTCCGAGCTCAGCCGATTGGGCCGAAATCAACCGGCAAGTTCCACGCTTGGTGGACGCATTGCCAAACGGGCCAAAATATTTCGCCACCGTGCAGGTATTTTTGGCTGGCGGTGTGCCCGAAGTGATGCTGCATCTGCGCCGCGCAGGATTGATTGACACCAGCGTAAAGACGGTCAGCGGAGAAAAACTCGATGCCTGTCTCGACTGGTGGCAGGATAGCCCCCGCCGGCACCAACTTCGCGCAACCTTAAAAAAACTCGATGGCATTGACCCGGATGACGTGATCATGAGCCCAGACCGCGCCGAATCTTCCGGACTCACGTCTACCGTATGCTTTCCCGTGGGAAATCTTGCTCCCGATGGTTCGGTCATCAAGAGCACGGCCATCGATCCTACGGTTGTAGATGCCGATGGCGTCTACCGCAAACGTGGCAAGGCCAAAGTCTTTGTGCATGAGCGGGATTGCATTCGCGCCATTAAGGACGGCAGCATCCATGAAGGTGATGTCATTGTGTTGATCTGCAATGGTCCCATGGGCACAGGCATGATGGAGATTTATCAAGTGACCGCAGCGTTGAAGCATCTTCCTTTCGGGAAACATGTGGCGGTGATTACTGATGCCCGATTCAGCGGAGTTTCGACCGGAGCGTGCATCGGCCATGTTTCTCCGGAAGCCCTCGCTGGTGGGCCGGTCGGAAAAGTAAAAGAAGGCGATCTGATTGAAATCATTATTGACCGTGTAAAACTCGAAGCCACGGTTGATCTCATCGGAGAAAACGACGAAGTATTTGGTCCGCAGGAAGGAATGCGGCGTCTGGCCAAGCGTGCGCCGCGCGCCGATCTGGCTCCCGATGCGCAATTGCCAGACGACACCCGGCTATGGGCAGCATTGATCCAGAAAAGCGGCGGGGTGTGGGCTGGTTGCGTGTATGACGTGGATACGCTCGTGAATACGCTGAACAACTCTAAGTGAGCGTGAAGGCTACTTCAGCGGAGCATCATAATCTTCCGCAGTAGTTTCATAGCAACGCAGGCGAAAGCGCTGGTGCTCCAAATCCAGCTTGGGAGCATCCTCGGAGTATTTGAACTTGGACGTCCCCTGCGGTCCCATATGGTTCAACATTTCATCGCAGTCCGGGTCGCGCGTGGCGCGAATTTCGTGCGCAGTGGTGTACTCCATCCCATATTCCGAAAGTCGTGGTTGATAAGGAAGAAAGTTGTAAACCAGCTTCACCAACCGGGTTTCGTCTTTTTCAATTTGCTGTTCAGCCACGAAAACTTCCTGGCTGGGAAAATATCCTGAGCGTGGATATGCAATCGCCAATGCCACCAGGCGAATACGCAAATGCTCTTTTTTCTGATTTTGCCAGTGCAATTCAGCGTTGGCCCGTTGTTGCGCAGCCCCAGCGCAAAGAATCACCGCAATGAGTGCGGAATAACGCCATTTGAATTTGCACTGCTTCATATTCCACCGCAGACCTGCCAGAGCCCACAAGATTTAGGATGCATTTTACGTCGACTACGTTTCTAGAAGATAACCGGAAGGGCAATCTCTAAGTAGCTGATATACAGAGATGTCATGCGCCGTCATGTCTTTACATCTGCGGGGAAGATTGACACCGTGCAGAATTGAGAATTCAGTTATTTGTTGCCAGAGCTTGATCTCAAGGGCTTTTCTCTGAGTGTTGCAATCTTCGGCGCCGTAATCTGGATCAATGTCCGGCTTCCCACCCGCGCAAACTCCAGCTCCCGCGCCGCCAGCAGCGCATTCACCGCTTCTCTCACTCGCGAACGAGGAACAAAGTTTCCGAGAAAGCTTTCTATCTCCGCCTGATCCGCAGCCACCACGCAATCTAAATATTTTGACAACAGCGCCGAAAGCGCCTCTGCCACCGACAGCTCGATTCCTTCCCGCACTGCATCCGGGGCCCAGCGATAGAGCACATCCCAAAAAGCGCCTTCGTCCGGCTTGTAGTCCACGCGGGTGATGCGAAGTTTCGACCACAACTCAGAGAGCGACTTATCCACGGCGGTGGTGGAAACTCCTTTCCCGAGCGTTTCCAATAATTTTTGTTTGGAGATTGGTCCTCCACGCTGGATGGCAGCGAAGGTATCGCACGCCAGTTGCGAAAACTCAGCCCGCGAACCCGCTTTCGGCGGCTGTTTAGGGTTGCGGTCGCCCACCAATGCGTAGAAGTAAGGGAAGACCGAGCCGGTCACCAGGAACGTGCTGTTCTCATCGAACAGCGTTGCTTCATAAGCGTAGTGTTCCCGCAGCATGCGCACCATCATGTCGGTGGCTTCGAGTGCCCGCGGATCGGAAAAGGCCCTTTGCTGCGTGGGAAGATTGACGTCCGATCCAGACCATGCACCGAGAAAAGTGGGGAGCAGCGTCGGAGGACGCGTGGGATACAGCAAACAGAATCCGACCAGCTCGAGGAAGGCGCGTGCTTCTTCGATGGTGCGGATGGCCTTGCCATCCAGCCGCCATTTTTCCCGGCGAAGTTCGTGTAGTTCGAGTTCAGTCATAAGAAGCTTTTAGCTGTTAGCTCTTAGTCTTTAGCTAAAAACCAGAGGCTCGCAGCAAATGTCGGTGAATCTATCATGCCCGGGAGAGCGTCAGTCCTTCCGCGACGTTCAAAGCAGCAGCGTATTCAATGTGAAGGACCCGGCGCGGCACAAGTGTTCCCGATTTCGATGATGCGTGGACCGCAAGTGGGCGCATTGCCAAAACCCCTCCGCGTGCGACCACGCAGTCGATTGCGGTAACACGTTTAGCAAATCCTTGAATTTCGCCGTCTGTGAGCACTCCCCGCTTGTGTGTTCCGGGTAGGATGCGTAGTGGCCCATTCTCAAGGGTCGAATCGTCGAGATGCAGGCGCAACGAAAGAATATTTTCCAGAGCGGTTGCAGGAGCGTGGGCGTAAATTACACCTTCTTTTACCGACCAGGGCCCCCAGCCGGTAATCTCCACTTTTTTTTTCAAAGGCAACGCCCTGTCCTGATGCCAAATCACTAACCAATTTGCCGCTGGAGATTTATCGAAAAGAGTCGCGGTCAATGGGAAAGCCTTGCAACCGAGCATCTCACCAGCAATTGCCATCAGTCGCGAGTCGTGAGCAATAGATGCGGCTGCCTGATCACTCAACATATGGCGGATACCGGCCTTGGTACGAGGCAGAGCGCATCGACTCAGACTTGCAAGAAATGACGAAATTTCACTTTCCCCCATAACGTCAGGAATCGTTGCAAACCCGAAATTTTCTATTTCACGCTGCCACATAGAGTCTTTAAGCTTTCGGTTCCTAGCTAATAGC
>CAWBXL010000041.1:0-16115 GCA_963792305.1 uncultured Acidobacteriaceae bacterium
CGCATCGCTCCTGCTCCAACGACCAGGCACCGCCGGCCAGCCAGTTTGACGAAGATAGGAAACAGATTCATTAGCGTCTTTGACCCTTGACACTTAAAAACACGCACAAAAAAGCCACCGCCAGACTTGTCATCTGGCGGTGGCTTAAACTTGTGCTGTTTCTAGAGGATTCTTAGGTCAGCAGTAGCCTTTCCGCGCCAGAGGACACACGCGTACAACAACAAGTACAACAACACGCGCACATCGTCTGGCAAGGAGCCTGCATAATTGTTACCGATACTAGAGATGCTCGAAACCTGTGTCAAGATAACGTTTTTTTACGGGCATCTAAAATTCAAATGCTGAGGATCGCAAATACAGGTGACAAAACAGGATTGCTTCGGTCTGACTGATTTGGCAATAACCCTTTTTATCACTATAATTTACCGGAATCGACATTCACCTAATTTTATTCCGAGGAGTACCAAGAGCAAATGTCAGCCCCTAGCCGTCGTCCCGAAATCCGCCGCCGCCGCGCCCGCAAAGAAAAGGTCGTAAAGCTGCGCAAGCGTCTGGCCCAAGCCAGCAACGCTCAAGATAAGTCGCGCCTGGAAGCGAAGTTGAACAAGCTGAGTCTGGTTTCGCCCGGGCAGTCTCTGCTGAAAAAAGATTAGTTGGAAAGCTGGCTGGATTATCTTCCCCAGCCAGCGCCCACGTTGGTTGTCTGTTCGTTCTGTACCAGAGGTTTGAAGCGCATCCCACCTGCTACTTCTTTATATGTGCTGATCAAGTCCCGCGCGGCGATGTCCCAGGAAAACTTCTGTACCTGTTCGTAGCCACGTTTTTTCATCTTTTCTCTCAACACTTGATCCAGCAATACGCGATGTAGCGCGTGCATGATTTCAAAAACATTTTCCGGATTGACCATGACTGCGGCGTTGCCTACGACCTCAGGTAATGATGACGTATTAGATGCTAGTACCGGCGTGCCGTGAGCCATAGCCTCAAGCGGCGGGAGGCCGAAGCCTTCGTAGAGAGATGGAAATACAAAAACTTTGGCCGCGTCGTAGAACACTCTTAGTACATCAATAGGCACAAATCCCATGAAGCGGACGTCATTCTGCACTCCACCGCGAACTACCGTGCGGCGCAGGTCGGGATTCTTTGAAAGTTCGTCTCCGATGATGATCAATTTCAGATCTGGGTATTTGTCCTCTTTCGCCAACTCCGCTTTAAGTGCGGAGAATGCTTCAATGATGCGCACCACATTCTTGTGTGGGCTGACTCTCCCTGCATAGAGCAGGAAGGGATAAGAGACCTGATAGCGCTCTGCTAGAAATTTGCGGTCAGCGTCGCTTGCATGTCCGTGCAGGAACGCTCGTCAATAGCGTTATATATGACTTCAATATGCCGGGCCGGGATTCCAAACAGATTCACGATTTCGTTTTTGGTGAAGGTGGAAACGGCAAAGATGCGCGATGCTCCTCGCAACACCTGCCGGGTCAATTGGAAGTGCAATGAACGTCGTATTCCCGAGAGCCCCGCGGCCCGCGAAAGGTGCTCGAGCAACATCGTGCACGTGTCATGACATAAGGGCAACGCAGATGGCGTGGCATCCAGAACAGATGAGGAATATGCACCAAACTGCACTGCAAACGTTTGATGGTGGCGCGGTAATGCAAATAGCTGGAAACCGGAGTTTCCGGTTGCTGTAAAGGTATGACTTTGAAATTGGGAGGAAGAAAACCAATTTCCGCAGCGCGTTCGGCTGATCCCAGCAGGAAGTATTGAGTTTCATGATCTTGTCGCCCCAAAGCGCGGACTACGTTTCGTGTATAAGTGCCTACACCAAACTCATTCATGCGCCGAATGTCGATGGCGACGTTCACAAGAGGAATTTAATCACATAGGCAGCCCGCAGCATATACCCGCTTCACGTCCGCGGGTCCACACACCAAGATGGGACGACTTCCGCACTGGATAATGTTTTGGCAACTAACTTGGCGCTACAGATCACCGCCTTGAGTGGAACATTCTGGGGCCATTGGAATGCGGGCTGGAAACCAATAATTCCGATCTTCTGCTGTCCCTCAGAACGATTGATTGTGATGATGAAATCACCAACGGCCATACTGGAATTGGCGTAGCCTTTTTAGATCCCTTAACGTCGTCTCGATTTAATAATCTTTTCAACCGCCACAAATCGAGCCGGCTGATTTTGCCGTAAAAAGTCTGTTCGGTGCGAGTCGGCCACCGATATCCCCAACGGGAGTCCGGCACGGACTGTTCCCGGTCCTCGGCGCATAGCGTTGTTTCGGAAGTGTGATACTGGGTTTCGCCGTCGTCAAACACAATCAATTCGGCATCTCTTATGCGACTTCCAGCTAGGATGGAGCTTCTAGGTCCGTCACAGGCGTGATCGGTAACGATACTCTTCTCACGAGAATCAATCTCAAGAACCTGCTTGCGTGAATGACCACGGCAAGACAAGAAAGTAGGGACGCAGAGGGCAACGGCAATCACCGTAGCGGCCTTAGAGGAACCGTTCAAGTTACCCTCTTACTTCGACTTGCGCACGAGCGCGGCGCTCGGCATACAGAGGAAACACCTCGGCCAAATCTACGACCTGCTTGCGGACTTTAGCCAACACCGCAGCATCGGTGCGGTTGGTTAGAGCTTCGGCGATCCAGCGGCCGACCTGACGCATCTCAGGTTCTTTCATGCCGCGAGTAGTGAGCGCGGGGCTGCCGATGCGGATTCCACTCGGCTTCATCGGCGGGTTGGTATCGAAAGGAATGGCGTTTTTGTTGACGGTAATTGCGGCTTCGCCCAGAGCTTTCTCGGCTTCGCTACCGAACATGCCTTTCGAAAACACATCCACCAACATAAGGTGAGTATCGGTGCCACCGGAGATGATGCGGAAACCTTCCCCTGCCAAGGTCTCGGCCAACACTTTGGCATTGGCGACAACCTGGTGCGCATAATCACGGAACGTCAGGCTGCGAGGCTTCGAGAAAGCAAATGGCCTTCGCCGCAATAATGTGCATCAACGGACCGCCCTGAATCCCGGGGAACACATTCTTGTCGATAGCTGGGCCGTATTCGGCTTTGCGACAAGATCATACCTGCACGCGGTCCGCGCAGAGTTTTATGCGTAGTCGTAGGTCACAATGTGCGCATGCGGAACCGGCGACGGGTGCGCGCCTCCAGCGACCAATCCCGCGAAGTGGGCCATGTCCACCATGTAGAGCGCGCCGACTTTATCGGCGATCTGGCGCATGCGCGCAAAATCGATGATCCGTGGATAAGCGCTGCCGCCACCGACAATGAGTTTGGGACGTTCTTTCTCCGCCAGCTTTTCCAGATCGTCGTAATCAATGGTTTCGGTTTCCTTGGTTACACCGTAAGGAACAATTTTGTAAGTCTTGCCGGAAAAATTCAGGTGATGGCCGTGGGTAAGATGTCCGCCGTGGGCAAGATTCAGGCCGAGAATGGTGTCGCCGGGCTGCAGAACTGAGAAGTAGGCAGCCATGTTGGCTTGCGACCCGGCATGTGGCTGCACATTGGCATATTCAGCGCCGAATAATTTTTTTGCCCGGTCGCGCGCCAGGTTTTCGACGACGTCGGCATACTCGCAGCCTCCGTAGTAACGCTTGCCGGGGTAGCCTTCCGCGTATTTGTTGGTGAAGACTGAACCTGCGGCTTCGAGCACGGCTTCGCTCACGAAATTTTCTGAGGCGATCAGTTCCAGGCCTTCGTGCTGGCGGATGGCTTCATGGTCAATGGCTGCGGCTATTTCGGGATCTACTTCATACATCGGGCGCGACATGGTTTTCATAATTGTGATCTCTATTGTAATTTGTCATTTCGACAAGTAGCGGATTCCTCACCGATAAACTGGCTTCGGAATGACAAGGGTTGAGACATCAGCTTCATAAGTTACGCGTGTATACCTCTGGGTCGTGCAGTTCCATAAAACTAATCTGGGCGTCGCCAGGGGTTGAAACCCGAATTTTGCATACAGCTCATGAGCATCGCGTGTAGCCAAGGTCCAGCGGCGCAAACCTTGAAGCTGTGGATGTGACACAATGCATTCCATCAACCACTTGGCCAACCCCTGTCCGCGATATGGTTCGAGGATAAAAACATCAGCCAGGTATGCCTAGGTTGCGAAATCTGAAATGACGCGCGCAAAACCCACCTGCTCCCTTTCGGAAAATACACCGAAACACAGGGAATTCTGGATCGAGCGGACTACAAGCTCATACGGAATACCTTTGGCCCAGTAACTCTCAGATAAAGAATTATAGATAACATCCACATCCAACCTATTGCGGTCTGTAGTGATCAAAAATTTTCCCTTGCGGTTCTCATAGACCGCGAGGTTCGGCTGCTCTGCAACTGTCTTCACTTGGACACTTCCATGCGCTCAATCTCGTTGATCTTTCCTAGCCTGGTGGCATGACGTCCCCCTGCGAACGGCGTGCTCAGCCACTTATCAATAATCTTTTGGGCCGCGCTTTCTTCCAGGAACCTTCCGCCGAGCGTTAATACATTGGCGTCGTTGTGCTCGCGGGCCAGATGGGCTTCGGTTTCATCATGTGCGTTCACCGCGCGAATGCCCGGTACCTTGTTTGCCGCGATAGACATCCCGATACCGCTTCCGCAGACCAGAATTCCAAAGTCGGCCCGCCTGTTGATTACATCCTCGCCCACCAGCCGCGCATAGTCAGGATAGTCCACCGACTCGTGCGACTTTGTGCCCCGGTCATCCACAGTAATTCCCTTCTTCTGTAGGTAGCCGCGCAGCTTTTCTTTGAGTTCGAACCCAGCGTGGTCCGAACCGAGGGCAATCTTCATAAGACCATTTTAGCAAGGGCAGAAAAACTAACTTACAGCTAATTAAATACTGTCAAAAGCTGTACGCAAAAACGATATCAACTGCCATCCATCCATGTATTTGTAAGGGGTCTCGCCGGTGGTGTAGTGACCGCAAGGTAAAACCGCGACTTTATGGTCTAGCCCGTGGCGGGCAAATGCATCGATCGCTTGCCGCGAAAGTTCAGGCAGGAAAGTCATATCGTATTTTGCATACACTATTAGCGACTTTTTTGGCCAGCGCGCGAATTGACGGAAGTAAGACATAGGACTAATCGCGCTCCACAAGCCTCGCAAACGGTCTTGATCGATATATGGCTCCAGGCCTTCGCGGATATGGCGTGTGGACTGTCCATCCCAGACCACATCTGAAACATAGGTAGACGCATGATTGAAGGCTGCAACACGGATTCGTGCGTCGTGCGCTGCTGCCAGAAATGCAAAGCATGAGCCCAGGCTGGTGCCGACGACTCCCAGCTGTTTGTAGCCTTGCTGCTCCAGCCAATCGAAGCAGCAACGAATGTCGATTACACCCTGGCGTGTGGCGTCTAGGGTGCGGCCGATGTTGGCTGAAACCGCATAGTCCGCGCGGCGGATTTCTGCCGGCATGCGGATATCGTGGTATGGCATCGTTAAACGCAGCACTGCAATTCCCAACCAGTTCATGACACGGCATAAAGACGTGTAGGCCAAGGCATCCGAGTTCCAGTGCGGCAACAGGACTACGGCCCGGCGGCCAGCTTTTGGGAACCAGCGCGCGTTGACCAGATTATTTGCTGGATACGGACTTGGGACAGGCGAAGTAAAGCGCAGGAACTCCGCATAGGTCCCGTTTACCTTTTGCTCGAGTTTTTCATCTGGGATTTCGCGGGTGCTGTGGACCTTTACTTCGCGGCGCTCCAGGTGAAAATCCGTCGGCACACGGTAGGAATAAAATTCATCGCTCTTGGCGATGATGCGCTCGTTATATTCTCTTAAGAATCTTTCCGCATCCTGCGGTATCAGACCAGGAGCATAACCGTTGCGGCAGGGCCACTGCTGCGCCCATTCCAGTCCCCATTCGAGCGGACGGACCACGCGATTGTTATCTACAGAGGTTAGGCGGGTTTCCCAGTCGTACATCCATTGGGCATAGCGAGATGGCATCTTCTTTGAGAATAACAAAGGGAAGCAAAATGATCAGCCGGCGTGCACCAAACCGCAATTGTGGACAGCGAACCAGCAGAAATTGGGCTCGAATAGAAGTGGAAACGCTCAGGCATGCCTTCTTGGCACGCGCTTTGAGATCCCACACAAAATTTCATACACAACCGTGTTTGCCAGTTCTGCATGCTCGCGGGCATCAACGCTCAGCCCTTCGAGCGCGCCCAATAGAACCACTTCGTCCCCTACTCCAGCTCCCGGTAGTCCGGTGACGTCCACCAGGGTCAAATCCATCGAAATCCGCCCCACAATCGGAGCAAAATTTTCACGAACAATGACCCGGCCGTGGGAGGACAGCTGCCGATTCAGGCCGTCCGCATAGCCAACTGGAAGCACCGCGATTCGCGCGGGGGCTTTCGTGACGTAAATCCCGCCGTACCCGAGAGGCTGATTGGCATGCACATCACGCAAAGCCAGAATGCGTGTCTTCCAGGTCAACACCGGCTTCACCGGAAGCCGCAATTTCTTGCCGCTGACTTCCCTTCCCGCGCGTTCGAATGACAAGTGGTATCCGTAGAGAGCAATTCCCGGGCGCACCATCGTGTTCCAGGTTTCAGGATGGGCGATCACCGCTCCAGTATTTGCCACGTGCACAAATTTTGGATTGAGCCCTGCTTCGCGCACGATCCGGCCGCGCACTTTCAAAATTTGCGATTTGCTCTTCGACGGATGGCGCATCAAGAATTTCCGAAGATGCCAGATGTGTGGACAAGCCTTCACACACAACATGCGGAGATGATTTCAAGGTCGAACAGAACTGCCGGCAAGCTATCAATACCAATCCCGAGTCGGCCCATGCCAGTATCAACCTTAAGGTGAACGCTGGTTTGGGTATTCAGGCGTGCCGCGGCCTTCTCCATCAATTCGACTTGTGATGACTCCCATACGGTTGGAGTGAGCTTCAGACGGACGATTTCTTCCTCTTCGCCTCGCCAGAATCCGGTCATCAAAAGAATCTCGCCGCCGATGCCAGCCTCGCGTAAAGGGATCGCTTCATCCAGAGAAGTGACGCCGAACCATGCCGCACCTTCACTCTCGAGTGCTTTGGCACATTCGACTGCGCCGTGTCCGTAGGCGTCGGCTTTTACGACGGCACAAACAGTCACGCCCGAACCTACGTGTTTTTCCACCACGCGGAAGTTGTGCCGCAGATTTTCCAAGGAAACTTCGGCCCAGGTGGGACGGGTTGCGGTACGGCGTTGAATTTCTACAGTAGCCACTTATGCCGATTATATCGGGGATAGCCGAGGCGTCAGGTTACTGCCGTGCTACCTCGATCTATCCCCGTCGGCTGGTTTACCGAGACAAAACAAAATTCACAGTAACGTGTGTGTCCACTTCAACCGGAGATCCGTTCAAGATGTACGGCCGATAGCGCCACTGATTCACTGCATTGATGGCAGCTGGCACTAGCATCGGGTGGCCACTCAGTACTTGCAGGTTTTGCACAGTGCCATCGCGACCGATTACCGCTTCAAGGACCACTGTGCCCTGAATTCTGGCAGCTATTGCTAACCGGTGGATAGGTGGGCTCGACCCGATGGAGCAAGCTGCCTTCCATCATGCGCGAAACAATCGGCGGTTTTTCTGCCACAGGAGGTGGCAAGGGCCGCCTAGTCATTGTTTCTGGGGCGCCTAGTATTCCATCAGGTATCCCGACACGTCCCACTCCTGTTCCGATCACAATATTGGGTACGCCTATGTCGGGATTTGAATTAATTCCAGGCGGCACGCGACTCGGGGCCATCAGCATATCGTTGCGTGCAATTGTGTAAATTGACGGCCCACCCGCGGTTGTCGGCCTGGCCACAGGCTGTTGCGCGATGTCACCTATTGGCGCAAGGACGATAGGTGGCGTTACTCGGATGTGTGGCAGAACTTGTGTATAGAACAATGGCACGATCAGCAAACAAGCGACCGCAATCGCCTGGATACCAAACGATGTAACCGTGGCCCATCCGCGGCGCGATTGATGATGGGAATCGAGCAGTGCATCAGCGAACATGGCGTCCTCCTGAGATTGGTGCTGCTAATCTCTAATGACACCGCTGCTGTGCTGACGGACAAAACTTTGGTTAGTTACGACAAAGAAAAAAGGCCGCAGTTCATGCGGCCTTTCAGGAACTCTGCGACAAGTGGTGGTGTCGCGCTGAGTTATTTCGGTGTTGTCCCCGTAGGAGCAGCAGGCTTGCTGGCTGGGGGTGCCGTTCTCGGAGCTGTTGCCGCTGGCCTGGTAGGCGCTGGGGGAGCAGCCACACCCGACTGGGAATTGTATTGGTCAACAACAGCCTTCGTGATGTCAACAGTTTGGCCGGACCAAATTACCTGCCCATCGGGCCACTGCTTGGTGGTGTCGAGCAAAAGTCCAAAGCCATTGTCGGCGGCATACTTCACCATGACCGGGGCCATCTTGGCAAGAATCCGTGAAGCGACTTCGTTCTGCTGATTCTGGTAGTCATCGGCTGCATCCTGGCGCGTGCGCTCGAATGCTTTTTGCTTCTGCTCAATCTGCTTCATCAGCGTGCCGCGGGCTGCGTCAGCCATGGTTGGCGTAACTTGCTTCTTCAGCGATTCGAGCTCGTTGGTCATAGTTGTGAGCTCGGCCTGCCGGGGCTCGAACTTTTTGTCCAGTGCGCCAAAATCGCGCTGGCCCTCGTTGCAGCCGGCAAGAGCCCCGGTAATGTTGATGGTTGCAACCTTGTTTCCGGTGGCAACAGGTGGTTCATTCGCGGAAGCAGCAGCGGAACTGGGAGCTGCCGGTAAGGCCGCGCTGCCGGTTTGGGCAACGGCCATGAAGGACGAAAGTAACGCGCCAATCACTAAAATTCGCGTAAACATGCTGGTCATATAGTTTGCTTGAACTCCTTGAGAAATTGTTCGGGACGTGTCGTCAGATGTCTCTCGCGGATACTGTTTGGCCGTACCCTTGCCTTTTCAGATTGCTCGGTATCACGGGGACGGCGGGCCGGATCCGCCAGCGCCAGGACTCGAAGGCGCAGGTGCCCAACCCCGTATGATTCCATCTCCCCAAGGCCGGGATGCCCGCCATTATAGGAGTAACGATATCCTCCGTCAAACTATCAGCTTTCTTAGAACTAGAACGTTGTTCCCACCGTGAAACGGAAAGTCCGGCGAGGCTCCTTTAGATCAAACTTAGGCGCAAAACTGGCGACCGCCAAGGCATGAGTGAAGTCGCCGGCGCCGCCTGCCGGGAACATGTCGCGGGTAATCGGTACAGGCGACTGGGCAGTTGTGTTCAAACGCAATGGGTTAAAAGCATAGTAGATACGGAACGGAGCATTCAATACCGGCAACAATACTTGCAATTCCAGACCAGAGGACATGCGAGGCGTCCAATTAGTTGAACTCACCGGCTCCAGAATCTGCGTGAACTGCTGACTATTCTGTCCAACGCAGTTCAAAGCCACGTCCAGCGCCGGACAACCAAATAGTGTGTTGTTCAGTGTCTGAAGTTGTCCCGGGTTGATCCTCAACTGCGATTTGCGCAGGATGGGATCAATTCCGAAATCTACGAAGGGGGCCAGTGTAACTGCTGACGCGATCGTAATCCGGTATTCAAGATTGGTTATGGCACTCAAATCTCCACCGGGGAAAACGATGCGTTCCGCCGGAATCGGTACGTTATAGGTCCCACGCCGTGGATTGCCGGGATCCAAAGGAACCAGCGTTCCATCCGGGTTCTGCAAGGGAATAGTCGCCCTGTCTGGCAGGAAAGCTACTGGTGAAACTGTGCGGATATCAAATCCACGCAGGTCGTATTCTCCGCCCTCGTAAAAACGCTCAAACGGAGGCGCCACGACTCCACCGTAACCCGTAATAAACGAGCCCTGGAAATTTAACAGAACTGCATTGCGCCGCTTTTGCAACGGGAAGGCACGCTTGTACTGCACGACAGGCCTAACTGAGCGGACAGTTCCACCCAGACCCGCCAACTCCAGCCCCAAGAAAACGCTGCGACCGTTCCGTGGCTGATAGGAAAAATCGAGGGTGTTGTAGGTATAGCTCGGGAATATCTTACTGGTGATGATTCCATCGAGCGAATTCGGCCCGCTAAAACCGCTGAAGGCAAGATTGGTAAACAGCTGCTTGGACGCGTCACTCAACGCAGAAATCGAAGAGCGGTCAAACGAATAAGTAAGGCCCACACGCTTTAACGATCGCTTTAATGGGTAACTCAAGGAAAGCGAGAAACCATCACTGTTTTGGGTGTAATTCTGGAGATTGTCCTGAATGGCCTGCGATACGTTCAACTGCTGCCCGGTCAGAATCTGGGTTTCTCGCACCTGGTTGTAATTGAATTTGCGGGTGTACACCTGAAAGCCAAGCTGTAAAGGGCGGTCAAACATGTAAGGCTCGGTAAAACCGAACAGCAAGTCGCGCTGCCGGGTACCGAGGTCAACCTGGACAGTGAGCGTTTCACCCAGTCCCAGGAAGTTATTGGTCTGGTAGTTAAGTCCGATAAACGAACCGGAGAGTCCGCTCACACCGCCGCTCAGGCCGATGCTGTTCTTTCCCTTTTCTTTCAACTTGAGCGTGAGATCAACCGTCCCGTCCTTCTCATTAATGTGCCGCTCAGTCACGTTCGGATCATCCGCTTTGAGTTGATCGAAATATCCCAACTGGTTCAGACGGAGGATGCTGAATTCCCAGAGCTGTTGGTTATATTGCTGGCCTTCTTCCAGGGCGATTTCACGGCGGATGACTTTATCGCGGGTTGTGGTGTTTCCCTGAAACTCAATGCGACGCACGAAGAACTGCTTGCCTTCATCCACATCAATATCGAGGGAGATAGTCTTCTTGTCTTCATCAAAGTTCGGGGTCGGGACCGAGGTGAAGTTGATATACCCCTGCGTCCCATAGGCTTTGCGGAGGTTCTCCAGGCCCTTGGCGATCTTTTCCCGGCTGAATATATCGCCATCTTTAATGGGGAATTGGGCACGTAAAGCTTTGGTGTTGCTCACTGCTTTATTGTTCTTAAAAGTAATCTCTTTGAGGCGGTATTGCTCGCCTTCTTCAATGGGAATGTTGATATCGGCGGTTTTGCCCGGTCCGTGCTGGATCAAAGGCACGTGAAAACCCTTATGTCCGGTGTCGTGGATTTTGACATCGGCGTCCTGCACAATCACCTTGTAATAGCCGCGGTTCTGGAACTCTTCGCGGACGTGCTCGGTGTCTTCGTCGAGTTTGGATCCGTCGTAGGTCTTAGCGAACAGACCTTCCAGGAAAATCGAGTGTGGGATTCCCAAGGGACGCAGGTTCTTCATTGCGTGGATCAGGGTGCGGCTGTTGATGTGTTTGTTGCCTTCAAAATGGATCTTACCGACCTTTACTTTTGGACCTTCTTTCACCACAAAAGTAATTCCGACCGCAGAAGGGGGAACGGGGTGCACTTCGCTGCGAACGGTGGCGTACTGGCGTCCGCGCGAGGCCAACAATTCTTTAATCACCACTTCTGCTTTCTTGACCTTGGTCGGATCGTATTGGCTCTCCGGTGAAAGAGAAACTTTCGTGTGTTTGAACGCATCCAGAACATCGCTGGTAGTCACTGAACTCAATCCGGTATAGGTGATTTCGCGGATTGTCTGACGCTCTTTGACGATGATATGAAGAATCCAGCCCTTTGGGGTTTGTTCACGCGTGAATCGTATGTCTTCAAAATAGCCGGTGTTCCATAAGGCATTGAAGTCGCGCTCAAGGCCGGCTTGATCGTATACGTCGCCAGCCTTAGTAAAGATCCGGGCCCGAATAGTGTCGGCAGGGATACGGTGATTTCCGCTAACGTCGATTCCAGTGATCAGGTCCTGCTGCCCCATACCGAGGGTGCAAAGCAGAGTTAACCATACCGTCGACAACATAATGAATTTGCCGACACGACTGCAACCACTTCGGAATGAAGAAGATGGATGCGGCTGAGCCTGGACTCGCGCCCATGTGCACCTGCGCCTGCTCTGCGCAGGGCTATCCTGTTGAGAACGAAGAATCGCCACTACCTCAGCCAAAGGGATTTTGCAAAACGGCAATTATACGGTAGAGAACTGTAGACCGTCCAAGACCGGCGTATACCCCCGACACTCAGGAAGCCGGTTTAGCGCACTCCACTTCAACCAAGACGGAATAAAACGTGGCGGAGTTGCCTAGGTCGGTAAGTTTTTCTGAGGTCAGGACGTTAATGTTCCGTTTCCCGGCTTCCAGTTTAGCCCAATGGAGCCTCGCCGCAACAACTCCGGGCTGAACTGTCCCATCCACACGTGCCTTTAATAGTATCTCGCCGCGACGGTTGAAAGCCCGGACAGTATCGCCATCGGCAATACCTCGTGGGGTGGCATCGGCAGCATTCATCTCGAGAAGGCCGACTTCCTCCATCTTCTGCACGCGAGGGCAAATTTGAAAAAGTCGAATTCAGGAAGTTATCCGCCTTGCGCGCCAGCAACTCCAAAGGGTAGGCCTTGGCTTGCGAACTGTGACGGGACTCGTCTGGCGGAACAAATTGCAATACCGGATCCAATCCTTGGGCTTTAAGCGCTTCGTTGTACAGTTCAGCTTTTCCGCTGGGCGTAGGAAAGTTTCCCTTGGCAAATGGCAGAAACGCTGGAAACGGAGAACTGGTATCTGAGATCTGCTTTTCGAACCCCAGCCTCACATGACCTTCTTTTTCCAATTTTTTCCTGTCAATTCCCTGAAGCCACGGATTTTTCGATTTAAGCGCGGTGTCCATCATTTGATCCACCGAGTCATTGAAGCATTCGTCCTTGAATCCCATCCTGTGGGCCAAGGCTTGAAAAACGTCAACATTGGACCGGCACTCGCCAAGGGGCTCGATGGCTTGATGGGACATTTGTACGTAGTAGTGCCCATAAGCCTTTTGCAGCTCTTTGTGCTCGAAGAATGTGGTTGCAGGCAAAACGATATCAGCGTAGTCGGTGGTGTCAGTCCAGAACTGTTCGTGAACAACTGTAAATAGATCCGGACGCCGTAATCCACGGATGACGTCATTGTGATTCGGACACACGGCCGCCGGATTAGAGTTGTAAACAAAGAGCGCTTTGACAGGAGGATCGGCGAATGTGTTTAGGGCGGCGCCAAGTTCCACCATGTTGATGGTCCGCGCCGGGCGGCCGAGCGCTTTCTGCATTAGGTCCTTGCGCTCGAGATCATCATTATTGAAACCGTAGGAACCGCTGAGCGACATCTGCAAGCCACCACCTACTTCTTTCCACGACCCGGTGATGCAAGGCAGCATGGTGACGGCTCGTGTCGCCATTCCACCGTTTTCCGAACGCTGCACGCCATAGTTCAGACGAATGACGGCGGGATGCGTAGTTGCGTATTCCCGGGCAAGCTTCTCAATGTCCGATGCTCTGATGCCTGTCCACTTCGAGACGCGCGCCGGTGAATAATCCTGGACTTTCTCTCGGAGGTCCTCAAACCCCAGCGTGTAGCGCGCGACATAATCGGCATCGTGAAGATTTTCCTTGATGATGACGTGCATCATGCCCATGGCCAACGCGGCATCGGTGCCGGGGTCATAGTGGATACCAATCTGCGACAGCAGCAGTACGGGTGCGATAGGGGTCAATCACGACCAGTTTGGCCCCGGCGCGCCGAGCCTCACTGATAAACGGCCACAGGTGAACGTTGTTTCCGTGAATATTGGCGGCCCAGGCGATGATGTAACGAGAATGGCTGAATTGTTCGGGCTCAGTGCCGAGTTTGGCTCCATTACCGATTTCAGTCCGGCTTCCCCGGCTTCGTAGAACAAATTGCCCGCAAAAGTTGCGATGCTCCTAAACGATGAAAGAAGCGGCGGTCCATGCACGCACCGTTGAGCGTACCCAGTGTTCCACCATAGGAGTAAGGAAGAATAGCCTCGCTTCCGAACTGACCGCTAATCTGTTTGAAGCGGCAAGTAATCTCGTCCAGAGCTTCATCCCATGAAATTCTCTGGAAAGATTGCGTAGGGCCAAGCGACTCGCCTGCGACCGGACCTTTGGCTTCAACTCGTCGCATTGGGTATAAAACTCTCTGCGGACGAGCAAACGCGATCCAGGTATTTGCGACCTAGCACAAAGGAATCCTCGCGTACCGGGTTTGTAGGATCACCCTGGATTTTCGTTGCCCGGCCTTTCTCCACGGTGATCAAAATCCCGCAGGCATCGGGGCAATCATGGGGGCAGGCGGCATGAACTACTTTTTTCATGTTCATGGATTATACGGCGGGAAAGCTCATCTACACCTAAAGTGACTGTAATTTTGCACTGTAATTTGATGGTATAATGTGAATGTATTTTTAATGGAGATTTACACATGGCCTTGGCTAAAAGAAAGGAATATCGAAACGCTACTGTCAGACTGCCCAAACAAGTTTATGAGCGCGCCCGGCAGGTGGTGGAGAAATCAGAAACGGCTTCCAGCTTTAACGAGTTTGTAGTCCGGGCCATCGAAGAAAAACTACACCATCTTTCCGAATCCGAGATTGATGCCGCCTTCGGTCAAATGGCGGACGATCCCAATTATCAGCACGATTCCGTGGCCATGGCCCAAGAGTTTGAGAAAAGCGATTGGGAAGCGTCCCGAGTAACTGAAATTTCCAATGAACTCATCCCCAAAACCCGCGCTGCCAAAACCCGCTCGCGGTGATGTTTTTAGTGCCCGGCTCGACCCTACTGAGGGAAGTGAGCAAGCGGGGACACGTCCGGTAGTGGTCGTCAGCAGAGATTCCATCAATGCCAACAGCCCGGTGGTAGTTGTCGTACCGGCGACGGATGCCTCAAATGTGAAGCGCACTTATCCCAGTCATGTCTACTTGCCGAAAGGGAGTGGAGGGCTAAAAGCGACAGCGTAGTGAAGACGGAACAGATCCGGGCTATCCAGAGTTCCCGCTTCGTGGGGTATTACGGAAGATTGGACAAGGATTCGGTGATGCGGGTTGAAGATGCGATCAAGATCACGCTGGCTCTCAAGTAAGAACGCGCCGCCAAATTCAAATTAGCTTACCGACTACAAACAGAATTTATTGGATATTGGCAGGCGAATATTTAACGAAGACTCCGTATTGTTAGAATAAAGGCGATGTTCGTAGTCCTCTCCCGCTCTCGCCTGGGCCCATCCTCTCGTAGCGGAGTGGTTCGTCCGTAAGTTCGGTACACTCCCACCGCAGCCGCAGGAACAGGGCTGGCCGTATATTCTGGCAGGCCGCACGACATTAATCTCTGCTCCTACTGGTTCGGGTAAAACCCTGGCAGCAATTCCTGGCTTGTATTGATCGGCTAGTGCGCAAAGACATTAGCGGGCGAGGGGTTACAGGATCGAACTGAAGTTCTCTACGTCTCTCCACTTAAAGCGCTTGGGAAACGACATCCAGAAAAATCTTGAAGGGCCACTGGGTGAAATCCTGCAAATGGCGGGTGAACGTGGCCTGCTGATGCCGGAAGTCCGCACTGCCGTCCGCACCGGCGACACGCTGATGCACGAGCGGCGTGCAATGCTGAAGCGGCCTCCGCATATTTTGGTGACGACTCCGGAGTCGCTTTACATTTTGCTGACCGCCGAGAGCAGCCGCAAAATTCTCCGCGATGTTGAGACGGTGATTGTGGATGAAATCCACGCGGTCGCAGATGACAAGCGCGGGGCGCATTTCGGCTGCGGCGTCGGACGCCTCACCCGCGCGCTGGCCAAACGGGGGACCGCGTCGCCGGCGTCGAGCCGCGGAGAGCATGCTGCGCATCGCGCGAGAGAACGTTCCCGATGCTTCCTTCTCGACGACGATTCCGGACGAGCGATTCGATCTCATCGTCTCGCTGATCGTCTTCCAGCACATCCCCGTCCGACGCGGCGAAGCGCTGCTGGACGAGTTGCTCAATCACCTCGACGGCGTCGCCGCGCTGCACTTCACGTTTCGCCGTCCCGGCTCATTCCTCCGCCGCATCGCTCGACGCATCCGCGGGCGCGTCCCGCTCGTTCACCGCATCGCCCAACGAATCCGCCGCGAGCGTCCGATGCCGTACATGCAGATGAACGAGTACGACCTCACGCGC
>CAWBXL010000042.1:0-10592 GCA_963792305.1 uncultured Acidobacteriaceae bacterium
TACGGGAAAGGCGCGCATCATCGGCCTGACCGGCGCTCCCGGCGCGGGGAAAAGCACTCTTGTAGATCAGCTTGCGCATCTCTATCGCAAAGAGAATCGTACTGTCGGTATCATCGCGGTTGACCCCTCCAGCCCTTACACCGGCGGCGCGATTCTTGGCGACCGCATACGCATGCAGGAGCACTTCTCTGACCCAGGAATCTACATTCGCAGCATGGCTACGCGCGGCTCGCTAGGCGGGCTGGCACGAACCACTGCTGATGCTACTGCCGTGCTCGACGCTTCTGGCCGTGATGTGGTTCTAATCGAAACCGTCGGTGTTGGACAGGATGAGGTGGACATAGTTCGCTTGGCCGATATCACTGTCGTGATTCTGGTCCCCGGCATGGGAGATGACGTGCAATCCATCAAAGCCGGCATCATGGAAATTGCCGATATTTTCGTGATCAATAAAAGCGATCACGCTGGCGCAGAACGTGTTGAACGGGAGATTAAGACTCTGCAATCCCTGGCTATGCGAAGCGATAGCTGGACTCCACCAGTGCTGAAAACTGTGGCCAGCGAGGGGAACGGGATCGATGAATTGGCGGGAGCGATTCGCCAGTTCGAAGACCACTTAAGAAAGGGAAACCTGGCTCTCAAGCGCAGCGTGCATAACTGGCAGGAGCGGTTGATCGAGATGTTGCGCGACGGCATGCTGGAGAGGGTCAAGGGCCGTATCGATGCTGGATTACTCTCGCATTACGCTGAGGAAGTCGCTGAACATAAGCGCGATCCATATACACTGGTGGAAGAAATTATTGCTGGCCTTAAGTAGAGGCTTCCACCAATCAGAATGTTTACGATTGACCATCTCGGGATCGCGGTAAAGTCGCTGGTGGCCGCCAAGGGAATTTACGAAAAGTTAGGACTGACCGTCTCGCCCGAAGAAGTGGTCGAAGGTGAACAGGTGAAGGTAGTTATGGTCCCAGTGGGCGAGAGTCGTCTGGAACTGCTCGAACCCACCTCGGCGGATTCAACTGTCGCTAAATTTTTAGCCAAACGAGGCGAAGGGTTGCACCATGTTTCCCTGCGCGTGCCTGATTTAACGGCCTCAGTGGAAAAGTTGAAACGAGATGGAGTACGTTTAGTTTCAGATGAAATCAAGGTTGGTGCTGGAGGGCATCGCTACGTGTTTGTACATCCTTCCAGTGCCGGCGGTGTGTTATTGGAATTGGTGGAAGCACACTAAAACAAATTTACTGCGAATTGACGCGGATCAAATCAATAAGCCCACATGCTTCTTCTCGCCGCTGATACTTCTGGAAAATTTGGCAGCATCGCTCTGGCCCAGTGCGGACAGGGGGATGTCTGCGATGTTCTTGAAGTTGTGCCGTTAGAGGGCGGAACGTTTTCCGCGCAACTGGTCCCACAGATCGCCACACTTCTAGCTAAGCATGGATTTGGCAAACAGGATTTGGGAGCATTTGCTGTGGTTTCCGGGCCGGGATCTTTTACCGGGCTACGTGTAGGGTTGGCGGCGATCAAGGCACTTGCTGAAATATTGGGCAAGCCTATCGTCGCAGTATCTTTGCTGGAGGCCATCGCTGCATCATTTCCTGGTCCTGAGAAAATCCTGGCTATGATGGATGCAGGCCGTGGAGAAGTTTATGTAGGCGAGTATGAATTAACACCAACAACCGTGATGCATAGCGAGCGCCTGTTGACGCGCCAAGAAGCCCTTGCTTCGGCAAGTCATCAAAAAATTATCACGCCTGATGCGAGTATCGTGGAGTTCGTTCGCACAGCGGGCGCGACAGTTATGGACATCAACCGGCCGGGCAGCGACGTAATAGCTAGATTGGCATGGCGGAAACTGGAAAACAAAGAAACAGTTTCACCCGAGGCCCTCGAAGCCAATTACATTCGTCGTTCCGATGCTGAGATTTTTTCCGCAAAATAATTAGAACTATCGCGATATAGTCCGATCTGACAAACCTTTGCTTATCCGCCGCGCTACCATCGCTGACATATCCATGATGATGGCCCTCGCGTCCCAAACACCGACTGCTGCGCAATGGCCGCGGGAGCACTACGAGCAGGCGATCCAACTCCCACAACCTCGGCGCGTCGTGTTGGTCGTTGAAGAACAGACCACGCTCCTGGCTTTCCTGGTTGCCAAGGCTGTTGCTCTTGAATGGGAACTGGAAAATATTGCTGTAACCGTCGAGATGCGGCGTCGGGGTCTTGGATCAAGCATTTTGGGTCAATTTCTCGATATGGCACGGCAAGAGAAAGCCGAAGCCTTATTCCTGGAAGTGCGCGAATCCAATCGGGCGGCACGCGCTTTCTACGAAAAGTGGGCTTTTGCTGAGACTGGTCGCCGTCCGCGCTACTATGTGCACCCTGAAGAAGACGCGGTGGTCTACCGCCTCCTGGTTTCCTAAACTGCCTCAAAGCCAGTGCAACCAACGGTCACATGGCTTGATAATAGAAAATTAACACTACAGTAAAATTGGCATTGAACAGGGGTATGCCCTGTGTTAGTTTAAGGGCGAAAATTGCGTAGGGAGGTCTTACTGGATGCTCACTCCGAGAGACCAACTCCTCGCCGGTCATGAGGAGTTTCAGAAACTGGCGTTGGAACACACGCAGTACCAACAACGTCTCGAATCACTCACCCAAAAACGCTATCTGACTGAAGATGAACAGCTGGAAGAAGTCCGGCTAAAAAAGCTGAAACTACGGCTCAAGGACCAAATGGCATCTATTGAGCGGGAGTATCAGCAGCAGGTGCACGTAGCCTAAGATTTTGACCAAGCACATGCGGCTTTCGCCGCCACAGGATATTTGTAGGCGCCGGAGGCCTTCTGCTAACCCCTGTTTTTACCAGCATTTAACATAACAAGAGGTAAGCTTCCCCGCCTGAACTATAATTCCAATATCTCCTCATGGTTCCCGACGGCTACTATTACGCGCTCCCGCTCGTAGGCGCTGGAGTATTGATTGGGTGGCTTACGTCACCCCTGTGGGCAGCCCCTGCTTTACTGCTGGCATTCTTCTTTCTGTGGTTTTTCCGCGATCCCGAGCGCAAAATCAGCGATGCTGCCGGAGCGGTCGTCTCTCCCGCGGACGGCAAGGTGACTGGTGTTTCTCCTATGGTCGTGAATGGAAGCCAGCGCACGCGGATCAGCATCTTTCTCAATGTCTTTAACGTTCACGTCAACCGGTCTCCGATTGCGGGCACGATTTCTGATGTGAAATATCAGAAGGGCAAGTTCATGAACGCCATGAACGAAGCTTCCGCGGACCAGAATGAACACAATACGGTAAGCGTCGAAGGCGACGGAACTATCGTTGTGTTCAAACAAATTGCCGGATTACTGGCCCGGCGGATTGTATTCAACCGGAAAGTAGGAGACCGCGTGCAACGCGGAGAGCGTATTGGTCTCATCAAGTTTGGCTCGCGCGTGGATGTATTACTTGATCCCGATGCCAAGCTTCAGATCAAAGTTGGAGACATAGTTAAGGGCGGCTCGAGTGTATTGGCGTATCTGAATCCGAAGGAACTTGCCATGGCCAGCACGGAGCGCAAGGAACGGGGGGCACATTGATGGAAGATCCCGAAGTTCCCGTGATACCGCGACCGGAAAAGAAGCGAACTCCCCGTCGGCTGAGCAAGGGCATGTACATTCTGCCTTCGCTGTTTACCACTGCGAATATCGGGTTGGGGTACTACGCCATCCTGCAAGTTTTCCATGGCAGTCCGGCTGATCCCTCGCACTTTGACTACGCCGCGAGAGCGATTGGCTTTGCGGTTTTATTTGATGGTTTAGATGGGCGCATCGCCCGCATGACCGGCACCACCAGCGATTTTGGGAGGGAACTGGATTCCTTAGCGGATGTCATCACTTTCGGTGCGGCTCCGGCTTTGCTGGCGTGGAGTTGGGGATTCCGGCAGTTGGATTTGACCTCTCTGGGCATACTGGCGCGTATAGGTCAGTTTGGTGCGATTGCCAGCTTTTTCTTCCTGATGGCAGGCGCCAGCCGGTTGGCACGGTTCAACATCACCAGCAACCCGGAACCTTCGAACCCAGGAAGGCCAGGCAAAAAATATTTTGTAGGGATGCCGATTCCCGCTGCCGCCGGTGTGATCGCCGCTATCGTGCACTTTTCCAGAGGCGAGCCGGTTACTTCCTGGTATACGGCGTTGACTTGGGCGTTATTGCTGATTGCGGTGGCTTATCTGATGGTAAGCACATGGCGTTTCTATAGCTTTAAAGATATTGATCTAAAAGCCCGCCAGCCTTTCCGTCTTATTTTGTTGTTTGGCGATTACTGGCTGCAATCCTGTTTTACTCGAACTGGGTTTTGTTCGTGATTGCTCTGTGCTACACATTTTCCGGCGTTTTCTGGCGCTTGAAGTGGCTGCTACGCCGCAAGAGCAGTCCGCCACCGCCTACGTATAAGGAAGCTTCACAGACCTCGTGAGTACACATTCAAAAACGGCCGCGCCACACGCTGATACCGTCAGGGCGGGAAATCTTTATCGTCTGGCGATCGTGGGTGCGGCGAATCTGAAGGGGAAGGAAGTCGCTGAGGTGATTAGCGACCGTAATTTCCCGTCAATCGATACCAAGCTGCTGGATGATGATGAATCGCTCGGACAGTTGGAGAACATTGGGGACGAGGTCAGCTTTATTCAAAGCGTGCGTTCCCAGCAGTTCGACAAAGTGGATTTCACTTTCTTTGCCTGTGACCAGGATTGCACGCGCAGAAATTGGAAGAATGTGCGGGATGCTGGCTCTGCCATTGTTGATTTGTCCTACGCATTAGAAGACGAGCCGGGCTCTGTGGTGCGTTCCCCATGGGTGGAACGCCAACTCGGTCATACGCTGACGTTGGATCTGCAACCCGGGCCATCCGTGGCAGCGCATCCTGCGGCAGTGGTTTTAGCGTTGCTGCTGCTGCGCGCCCAAAAAGTTTCTTCCATTAAAAGCGCAGTTGCCACCATCTTTGAACCAGCTTCCGAACACGGACAGAAGGGCATGGACGAGTTGCACGAACAAACCGTCAATCTGCTCTCATTCCAGCAATTGCCCAAAAACATCTTCGATACACAAGTCGCTTTTAATATGATCAGCCGTTATGGAGAGCATGCCAATCCTCCGTTGGCCAGTGTCGAGCAGCGCATTCTGAAACACTATCAGCGTATAAGTGGGGGCGGCGCGCCTTTGCCATCGCTGCTGGTGTTGCAAGCGCCAATCTTCCATGGATACGCTTTTGCGATTCACATGCAAATGGACGGGGTCGTCGATGTCGAACAATTCTCGCAAGCGTTATCCGGCGAACATGTGAATATCGCCCAGCCCGCGGAAGATGCCCCCAGCAATGTAAGTGTGGCGGGACAGGGAAATATTCTGCTCAGCGTGAAGCCTGATCCCAATGATCCCAATGGCGTCTGGCTGTGGACTGCTGCGGACAATCTGCGTATCGCCGCCACCACAGCGGTTGAGTGTGCCGAGACTATGGCGGCGACTCGTCCGCGAGGCAAGATCCAATGAGAATGGGCCTTGGAGCCATCCTGGCCGCAGTTGTTTTGTCAGGTTGCGGATATCACACCGCTGGACATGTCACAACGATTCCATCGAACGTCCAGACGATAGCCATTCCAGCATTCGTCAATCAAACGCAAACCTATAAAATTGAGCAAATACTGACTGCTGCTGTGGTGCGGGAGATGGTGACTCGCACCCACTACCACGTCGTGAATTCATCCACCGATCCCGCGGATGCGACGTTAAACGGCACTGTGTTGTCCACCTACACTGCGCCGCTTACCTACGATTCGCAGACCGGCCGCGCAGCCAGTGTGTTGGTGACGGTCAGCATGAAAGTTGCGCTTACCGACAAACAGGGGAAAGTGCTCTATCAGAATCCGTCGTATGTATTCCGCGAGCAGTATCAGGTCTCGCGGGAGCTTGCCAGTTTCTTCGAGGAAGATTCTCCGGCATTGCAACGGCTATCCCAGGAGTTCGCCCGGACTCTCGTTTCCAATATGCTGGAGGGCTTTTGATGCGGTCTTTCGCCCAGGCAGATCGCTTCATGACGGAAGTCCAATCGCGCAAATTGCGTCCGGCGTATGTCTTCGTTGGGGACGAAGTTTTCTTTCGCAAACGCTGCCGCGAAGCCATTTTGGAACATCTGGTTCCTTCTGATCTTCGTGATTTTAGCCTGTTCGATTTCGATTTGTCGGAAACTGATTTAGCTGAGGTCCTTGACCGCGCCCGCACGCCATCTCTGATGGCGCCTTTCCAGGTGTTTTTCGTCAAAGGCGTGAAGACCATGTTTGGCCGCGGCTCGCATGATGACAAACTCTCTGCCATCGAGCAGTACTGCAAAGACCCCAATCCCGACGCGGTAATTATTTTTATAGCCGACCACATCAGCATCCCTGCCGATGCCCGGCGCATGGACATGCAGGACAAAGAGCGCTACGAACGCATCCGCGAAACCATGGGCGCATACTGTGCCATTGTCGAACTCGCGCGAGTGGAGGAAAGCGAAGCGGTCCGCTGGATAACCGATTACTGTGTAACTCGCGATGTAAAGATCGATACCGATGCGGCGCGAGAACTGGTAGACGCGCTGGGCGGTGACATGATGATGGTCTCCAACGAACTGGAGAAACTCATTCTTTATGTGGGGGACAAAAAGCGGGTCACGTTGGGTGATGTTGAGACCATGGTTCTGGCGGCCAAGCAACGGTCACTGTATGAATTGACCGACGCCATCTCCGCCAAAGATCGGGTGCGCGCCCTGGAAATGCTGGATGCAATCCTCACCACGGGTGACGGCGATGAAGCTGCTATTGGCCATCTCTATATGCTGGCTAAAACCTTCCGCCAAATGCTGGTCATTATGGAACGAAATGTCCGCGACCAACGTATGTTATGGGCAGCACTATGGCAGGGGTTTCGCGTGCCGCCGTTTGCCGCGGATGACATTATCAAGCAAGCCCGCCGATATAAATCCAAACGTGAATTAACCCGCGCCATCCGTTTGGTAGCCAAAACAGACCTTGCTCTTCGCTCAAACCCGCCGAGCAAGCGGCTGATTCTGGAGAAGCTGGTGCTTGATCTGACCGCCCAGCCCAAGGTCGAAGTCCCGGGATGGTTGCAGGAAGAACTGCCGGTGTAAGGAGTTCGAAATGGGTTTTGACGCAATTCACCAGTATCTGGTCGAGTTGCCTTGGGTCGCATTTCTAGTTATCCGGTTCATCGCCGCCTTCAAGACCCGCAGCAACGAGAAAAGAGAATCTTCCGCTTCTCGTTATTTCGTTATGGTGCTAATGATTTTGGGTTATTACTGCCTGTTCGGAAGCGCGATTCCAATCGTTTTCCTACACAAGCGTTTTGTTCCCTCAACTCTACTGGTCGTCATTGTCGGTGGGGTGATGACTTGGTTAGGAATCGGGCTCTGTCTGTGGGCCCGCTATCATCTGGCGGAAAATTGGAGCGCACGAGTTACCATCAAAGTGGGCCATGAACTCATCCGCACCGGTCCCTACTCGTACTTCCGCCATCCGATTTATTCCGGGCTTCTATTAGCAGCTATGGGGACGGCGATTGCTTTTGGAGAAATACGGGGATTGCTAGGGGTAGGCTTCATCCTGACCGGATTTCTGATCAAGGCGAACAAAGAAGAGAAAATGTTGATTGCGCAATTTGGCAGCTCGTTTGAAGAACATCGCCAGCACACTGGATTTCTGCTGCCGCGATTTCGCTAGAAGTGCAAACGGCAGGCTTTTTGGGCCTGCCGTGGCAAATTATTCGATTACAAAATTACTTCAGCGCGACCAGCCGCGCGTTGAGCCGTGACTTATACCGCGCGGCGGTATTCTCGTGCAAAGTACCCTTCTGGATAGCCTTATCCAACAAAGACACGGTCTTAGGAAATGCCTTGGTGGCAGCTTCTTTATCGCCCTTGGCGAGAATTTCGCGAAAATCGCGCAATGCGGTGCGCAGGCTTGATGCATTGGCCCGGTTGCGGGCGGTACGGCGTTCGGTCTGACGGGCGCGCTTGAGCGCCGAAAAATGGTTTGCCATGTAAGTCGTTACCTTCGTTTTCCTGGAAAATATTCCGGTGGGTGCCGAATACGGTATTTTACGGGAGTACCTCACGGCTGGTCAAACCTATGGCGGACACCTTAGAGCGGCTGAAAGTCCTTATTAACTCGTCGACGCCCATCGTTGTGATGGAGACGGTCGAAGAGATGCGTGCCGTAAATCTGGTCCGCTCTGCCTGCGCCGAGTTGAATATGGCGGTCTTTGAGTGGACGATTGCCGACGGGCTGATGCGTTCCGGCAGCAACGCGCCAGCCGTGCCCGCAGCTGCCCTCCAGTCGCGCATCAATGCTGCCCGGCATGCCATTGATCCCGAGGCGCCGGAATCCAGCAAGGCCTCGATTTATAACACTACTGATCCGGTACAAGCCCTGGCCAACATGGAGAGCCTCACCCTGGAGGCAGTCTTCATTCTCAAGGATTTCCATCGCCACATGGAAAGCCCTGTCATAGTGAGACGGTTGCGTGATGTCGGTCAGAAGTTTTCTGCCAACCGGCGAACTGTGATTTGACCGCGCCAGCCATCGAAATGCCATCGGAACTGGCCAGTCTGGTGGAGTATCTCGATCTGCCTCTTCCTGATCAGGCGCGTCTGCGTCAGATTGTGGATGAAACCTTCCAGCGCATGTGCAAGACGCATACGTTCCAACAGAAGCTGGATGCGGATGGGCTCGACGCCATCGCCGCCAACCTGCGTGGCCTGACCGAAGAAGAATCGGAACGAGCGATCTCGCAAGCACTAGTCTCTCGTTATGCGCTGTGTCCAGAAACTGTGACCGATGTCCTTGAGGCCAAAAAAGACCTGCTGCGGCACTCCGGAATGCTGGAATTCGTTGACACCTCGCAAAATCTTGGTGATGTCGGTGGCCTGGGAAATCTCAAAAGCTGGGATCCGTTTTTTGGGGTGGAGACGTATTAGGAGAAGAAGGGCCCCAGAAGCGGACGTTGTAGTGCTCACATCCACCGCCAGCTCGGCAACCCGAGGAAACACCATGGTCACGTCTCCCCACTCGCGGCGAGGACGAGCGCGCCGTCGAGGTCGGGTCTGCTCCGCTCGTCCACCGATCGTCGCAACTTTCTGAAGTGGTCGGGAACCGCCGCCGCCACCATGCTGCTCATCGCCTGCGACCAGTCCCCCACCGAACCCAGTACCGCCCCGGTTTCCAGCGATGCGACGGCACAGACTGCCACCGCGGGCCAGGTCGCCATCAATCTCAACAACGATCTCGGCATCCTGAATTTCGCCTACGCGCTCGAGCGCTCGAGGCGGCGCTCTACACTCAGGTCGTCGACCACTTCTATTCCGGAGTGACCAGCGAGGAGCAGGATATCCTGTACGCCATCAAGAAGCATAAGGTGGTGCACCGCGAGTTCTTCCGGGCCGCCCTTGGCAGCGCGGCCATTCCGAATCTCGCCGTCGACTTCTCCGCCGTGGATTTCGGCTCCCGTGACAGCGTTCTGGTTGCCGCGAAGGTCTTCGAGGATACCGGGGTTGGCGCCTACAACGGCGCCGCGCAGTTCCTCAGCAATGGGGACTACCTCCTGGCCGCCGGCAAGATCGTTTCGGTCGAGGCCCGGCACGCCTCGGCGATCCGGGATGTGTTGGGTCGCTCGTTCGCGCCCCAGGCGTTCGACGCTGCCCTCACCTTCGAACAGGTGCTCCGGCGTGCGGCTCCATTCATCGCGACCGACGTCACGCTCACCCACAGCCCGACAGCCGGACAGTTGGCTGGGCGGAACGCCAGCGAGGAGATGGACTCATGACCGCCGATCTGCATGGTATCTTCGCCGGGCTGGATCAGAGCAGCCTCGACCGCCTGGCCGGCCGCCGCGAAACGCTTCGGTCGGGCGGGCGCCTCGCCGCAGCCTTCGCGCTCGGCTCGGTTCCCCTGTCTCTGGCCGCCACGGCCAGTAAGGCCTTCGCCAGCTCGTCGCTGCCCGATCCCGTGGTGGACGTCCTCAACTTTGCGCTCACGCTCGAATACCTGGAGGCAGCGTTTTATAACCGGGGCATACGCTCGGGGGTCATTCCCGCCGGAAAGGATCGCCGCATCTTCGAGACGATCCAGGCCCACGAGAACGCCCACGTCGCCTTCCTCAAGAAAACCCTCGGACACCAGGCGACACCGAGACCCGAATTCGACTTTACCGCCGGCGGCGCGATCCCCAATCCGTTCAAGAACTACGAGGTGTTCAAGATCCTGGCGCAGGGCTTCGAGGACACCGGGGTGCGTGCGTACAAGGGCCAGGCCGGGGCGCTCAAGCCATACGGTGCGTACCTCACCGCCGCGTTGACGATCCACTCGGTGGAGGCCCGGCATGCGTCTGAAGTGCGCCGGCTGCGCGGAGAAGACGGGTGGATTCCGTTCGAGGATTTCAAGGCGCCGATGCCAATCAAGGCGGTATACGCGGGCGAGGGAAACCTGACTCAGCTCGGCATCGACGTGTCCGGGTTCAAGACCGCGAAGGCTGGCACCGAGGCGTTCG
>CAWBXL010000043.1:0-12703 GCA_963792305.1 uncultured Acidobacteriaceae bacterium
GAGCAGCTCAAATTCGGATTGTTGCTTATTGCGACGGCTGTTTTCGGCAACCAGCAATTAGTAAGGAAATGCCGC
Organism: uncultured Acidobacteriaceae bacterium; assembly: GCA_963792305.1. Taxonomy (GTDB): domain Bacteria; phylum Acidobacteriota; class Terriglobia; order Terriglobales; family Acidobacteriaceae; genus CAWBXL01. The sequence continues at coordinate 76 of CAWBXL010000043.1, forward strand.
TTGCGGATACTTGTACAAATACTTCATGTAGGAATGTGTTGGCGTGCTGTCGAGATCAAAGAAATATTCCTTTACATCCTCGCCGTGATTTCCTTCGTTGCCGGTAAGCCCGAAGGTGCGCTCTTTCAAAATCGAATCATGCTCATTCCACATAGCGACGGAAAAACAAATATTCTGATGACGATCGCAAATCCCGGCCAGTCCGTCTTCGTTCCAGCGATACACTCGCGAGCGGGCGTGATCATGCGGGAAATATTCCCAGGCGGTGCCATTCGCGCTGTAGTCCTCACGGACCGTGCCCCATGCACGCTCCGAGAGATAGGGACCCCAGCGTTTCCAGTGCTTCTTGCGGTCTGTAGACTCCTGGAGCCGGATTTCTTCCTGCGTCATCGACTGCTCCTAATCTGCCAATTCTCTAACAATATTAAGATGCTCTTGATTAAGATGCTCTTGTTCAAAAGAAATGGCAAAACATCTGCAATCAAACTATCGGGATGGAATGATGTTGTAGTGCCCAATCGAAGTCCGCAAAGCCCGCGCTAGCTGAATCAGAAGTCCGGCGGCAAAAAAGTGCAGGGCGGGAACCTTTCCGTTTAGTACAGATCCGGTCACGAAATCCTGGAAATAGAAAAATCGTAGGACGCGCATATCTATCTTGCGCCATGTCCGGACGCAAATGTCTGACAACTGATTAGCACCATTGCGAGTGATACCAGCGACTGAACAAGGCATTGTAAGACGCGGATAGATGCGCATGCAGCGGCTCCTTTATTATTGACTTCACGTATTTTACGTGTTACACGTATATTACGTGATACGTGTGGTTATTATTTTTATGACTAAGCAAAATCTTACAGTTAGCCTAACTCGTGAGACGTTAAAAAAAGCCAAGATATTGGCAGCACGGCGTGATACCTCTATCAGTCGATTACTGGCAGAGCAAATCGAAATCATGGTGGGCGAAGATGAGGCCTACGAGAGGGCCGAACGCCAGGCGACGACCCTGCTTGATCAGGGCTTCCATTTGGGTGGTGTAATTCGTGCCCACCGAGACCAGTGGCATGAGCGGTAAGACTTTCGTAGATACCAACATCCTGATTTACGCGCATGATGTGGATGCCAAGGCGAAACACGAAGTAGCGAAAGCAGTCCTACGCAGACTCTGGGACGAAAGGTCAGGCGTTCTTAGCCCGCAAGTGTTGCAAGAATTTTACGTGGACGTGACTCGCAAGATTTCCACCCCACTTCCCAAAGACATGGCGCGGTTAATCGTGAGCAGCTATACCATCTGGTGCACGGAAACTACTCCGGCAGAAATTGCGTCTGCATTGCGTATTGAAGATGAAACCCGAATTGGGTTTTGGGACGCTCTAATTGTTGCTTCGGCGGCAAATAGCGGAGCAGAACGCATTCTTTCCGACGATTCAAATCTTCAACACATGATCTCTGGTATACGTATCGAGAATCCCTTTGTATAGTTGTGTGCTCACCACAGCGTCACCAAAAACTTAAAAAATTATGTCTATTTATATAGGACTTATCGGAGGCGGAAATATTACTGAGACCCATGCCCGCGCCGCCCACGCAATCGCCGGAGTAGAAATTGCGGCTATCCAAGGCAGCAACACCGAGAAGGTCAACAAACTTTGTCGTGAGCACGGCGGCCAACCATATCAGGACTTCGAGGAGTTTTTAGCTCACCGTCCCATGGACCTGGTAGTAATCGGCAGTCCCACCGGTTTACACGCAACTCAGGGCATTGCGGCAGCTAAGCAAGGCCTTCATGTACTGACTGACAAAGCCATTGACGTCAGCACCAAACGCGCCGATGCCCTTATCGAAGCCACAGATCGTGCGAACGTGAAATTAGGAGTAATTTTTCAAGACCGGGTACAGCCAGAAATTCGCCAGCTCAAGCAATGGATTGACCAAGGACTTCTGGGCAAAATCTTATTTGTGGATGCGAAAGTAAAATGGTGGCGTCCATCGGAATACTACAGTGATTCTCGCTGGCGTGGGGCATCGCACGAAGGCGGCGGAGGCATGTTGATCAATCATGCTGTTCACACCATTGATTTGTTGCTGTGGCTGCTCGGCGATGTGGCTCGACTTCAGGCGCAGACCGCGACCAAGCTGCACAAAATTCCAGTCGAAGATACAGCTACAGCACTGCTGGAGTTTGCCAGCGGCGTCTCTGGTGTATTTCAAGCCACAACTGCTGCTTATCCGGGTTATCCCCGCCGCGTGGAAATTACCGGCACTGAAGGCACATTGATTCTTGAGCATGACCGAATTATCGCCGCAAACCTGCGTAACCCTCCCCTTGGCATGAACACGGTTGCCGCTCCCGACACAAATGCAAGCGCATCATCCCCAGTAGTCAGCGATTTCCGCGGACACCAGTCTGTGCTGGAAGATTTTCTCCAGGCAATTAAAGAAAATAGGAACCCGCTCTGCGACGGCCGCGAGGGCAGGCGTAGCGTTGCGTTGATCGAAGCTATGTACCGTGCTTCGAAAAACTCTGGTACGACGGTTGATATCTAGGTTTTCCAGACCATTTCTCGTCCGTACAGAATGCTAAACTTTAGTGGGAATTCTCCTGCTCCCAAATTGCCAGTGAAAAACTCCATTACCAAAGCGCGGGCACTTGAGCGCGGCCGGGAGCTGTTGCGTAAGCAGGCATGGAGCAACGCCTTTACTCAGCTAACAGCTGCTGATCGCGAGACGCCACTCGAGTCCATGGATCTTGTCGCGCTTGGGCAAGCTGCCTATCTGATTGGCAGAGAAACCGAAGGAGCAGAATTCCTGGCCCGGGCCCACCAGGGGTTTCTCGGTCGCGGTGAAACGCAGCCAGCAGCCCGCTGCGCATTTTGGTTGGGCTTTACTTTGCTGATCAGTGGCGAGCGGGCACAAGCCAGCGGTTGGCTCTCCCGCGCTGACAGATTGCTTGAAGACTGTCCTGACTGCGCGGAGAAAGGGTATTTGCACTTACCTGTGGGTTACAGTTCGGTGCACGGAGGCGATGCAGTAACTGCCTACAAAGCGTTTGCCCAAGCCGCGAAGATTGGTGAACGATTCGGCGACACTGACCTTGTGACGCTTGCCCGGCAGGGACAGGGCCGCGCCTTGATTCGCCAGGGAGAAATCGCGCGCGGCGTGTCGTTGCTCGATGAAGCAATGGTTGCGGTCATGGCGGGAGAGGTTTCTCCGCTTACTGCCGGCGGAGTTTATTGCAGTGTGATCGACGCCTGTAGCGAAATTTTTGATATGCGACGCGCGCAGGAGTGGACTTCAGCTTTAGACCGCTGGTGCGCATCACAGCCTGACATAGTCTCCTACCGTGGGCAGTGCCTGGTGCATCGTGCTGAGATTTTGCAATTGCATGGGGCTTGGCCGGAAGCTATTGAGGAGGTCCAGCAGGCATGTGAACGGTTCTCCCATCCCACGCCAAAGCCGGCCGCCGGTGCAGCTTTCTATCGCTTGGCCGAACTTCATCGGCTCCGCGGTGAATTTGCGGAAGCGGAAGAAGCGTACCGCCAAGCAAGCCGGTGGCTGCAAACACCGCAACCTGGTCTGGCACGGTTACGCTTTGCCCAGGGACAACTTGATGCCGCGAAAGCGGCAATTTGCCGTGTAGTAGAAGAGGTACAAGAACCTCGCAACCGAGCAAGAGTTTTGGACGCTTACGTCGAAATTTTGCTCGCCACAAAAGATATTATCCCTGCGCGAACTGCTGCTGACGAACTCGCGGAAATAGCCCACTGTTATAACGCGCCATTACTGCATGCCACAGCTGCTTATGCGGATGGGGCAGTGCTTCTGGCAGAAGGTGATAACAAAGGCGCGCTGGTCGCGTTGAGGAAGTCGTACATCCTGTGGTGTGAACTCGAAGCGCCTTACGAGGCAGCGCGGGTGCGAACTCTCATTGCGATTGCATGTCGCGAACTAGGCGATAGTGAGGCCGCAGACCACGAGCTAGAGGCTGCATATGAAGTCTTTCAGCATATGAAAGCCAGACCTGATTTAGCTCGCGTGCAGACACTATTGCGAAAGGCAGAATCCGTCAGTTCAACTCCGCTCACCGAACGTGAAATTCAAGTGCTCAAGCTGGTCGCATCCGGCAAGACAAACCGCGCCATTGCCAACAAGCTCAATATCAGTGAGAAAACAGTGGCTCGGCATTTAAGCAATATCTTTAACAAGTTGGACTTGTCATCACGTGCCGCAGCCACCGCTTACGCATATCAGCAGGAATTAGTCTGATCCCTACATAGAATTACCCATACGACACCACGCATAAAAATGGGTACTTCGCCCGATGCGGCCCATTTTCATTCCTCGTACTCTCTGGATACAAACAAACAGCAATTTGGAAATGAGGGAGTATGAATAAACAAAATAAAACAATTGTCATTGGAGGAGGTCAGGCGGGGCTTGCCGTCGGCTATCATCTGGCAAAGCGCGGTGTCGCATTCGAGATTCTCGACGCCAATCCCCGAGTTGGCGATGCGTGGCGCAACCGTTGGGACTCGTTGCGACTTTTTAGTCCAGCTCGTTACGACGGGTTGCCGGGGCTTCCATTTCCCAGCCGTGGCGATGCTTTTCCGACCAAGGACGAGATGGCCGATTATCTCGAAAACTATGCACATCACTTTCGTTTGCCAGTGCAAACCGGAGTGAAGGTTGACCGGCTTTTACGGGAAGATGGACGATTTGTGGTCCAGTCGGGAGCACGGCGTTTTGAGTGCGACCAGGTTGTTGTGGCGATGGCGAACTATCAAAAGCCAAAAACTCCTGCATTTGCCCGGGAGCTTAGTCCTGCTATCGTGCAACTGCATTCCCACGACTACCGGAACCCTTCACAACTGCAAGAAGGAGGAGTGCTGGTGGTTGGTGTGGGAAATTCAGGGGCTGACATTGCAATAGAAGTTGCCAAAACCCATCAGACATGGATCTCCGGAAAAGAGTCCGGGAGCGTTCCTTATCGCATCGAAAGTTGGCTGGGCAGATTTGTATTTACGCGGATGCTGCGATTCGCAGGTCACTACGTTTTAAGTCTGGCTACACCAATTGGCCGCAAACATCGTCCTCGTCTATTGTCGGGGTCTGCGCCGCTCATCCGCGTCAAGCCGGATGATTTGGTCAAGGCAGGCATCCAGCGGATACCTAAAGTGGTAGGAGTCGAATACGGCCAACCTGTACTGGCCGATGGGTGCAATCTCAATGTAATGAACGTGATTTGGTGTACCGGATATCACCCCGGTTTCTCGTGGATTGATTTTCCAATCTTCGGAAACGACGATAAACCAAAGCACGATCGTGGCATAGTACCCAGCGTTCCCGGCTTGTATTTTGTCGGTCTCCATTTCCTGTATGCCATGACTTCAGCAACAGTGAGTGGAGTTGGAAGGGATGCCGATTATATCGCCCGGCGTGTTGCGTGCCGGGCACTTGTCATTAAAAGTCAAAAAGTAGGATCCATCCGCGCGGCTGCGGTGGCTTAACGGACTGAGGTGATTCCATGGTGGACAAAGTTGTCGAGTCTCTGCTCCTCGACCTGCTTGAGTGGATTGCAGGAGGAGGAAAAACTTACGACGAAGTAATGGATGCATGGCGCACGTCATGCCCGAAACTTCCGGTCTGGGAGGAAGCGAATGACTTAGGCCTTGTAGCTAAGGAGGCAGTGAGAGGAGGCTGCATCATCAGGATTACTTTGTTAGGTTTTGCTTTTCTTCGTGAAAGGCGCCCGCTTTTATATTAGCCTAAAAAATTGTGAACCTGAGGTGTTCCGCCCTTGCAAAAAATACAAGGACGGGGCACCCTCAAACTGCATGTTCTCTAAGCGAACCGATTGGAAGCTGACGCACAACCGTTTTACGGAAGCCCAACGTGAACTCGAAAAAAGCGGAAGGGAACTGCTCGACCTTACCGTCTCAAATCCCACGCGTGTGGGAGTTCATCATGATAAAGAAATCCTGCAATCGCTAGTGAACCCCAAAGCACTGGATTACGATCCACAACCTAGAGGACTACTGAGTGCCCGAGAAGCTGTAGCAAACTACTATCGCGAGCAATACAAGGGAGTTAACTTCGACCCAGAGTCGTTGATACTCACAACCAGTACCAGCGAGGGCTATTCCTACGTCTTGCGCCTGCTGTGCAACCCGGAAGACGAAATTCTTATCCCCAAGCCCAGCTATCCGCTATTCGAATTTCTTGCTGATTTACAGGATGTAAAGTTGGTGCCATACCCGCTGATCTATGACCACGGCTGGCAAATTGATTTTCCATCGCTCCATAAGGCGGTGAACTCCCGAACCCGGGCAGTGGTGTTAGTTCATCCCAACAATCCCACAGGATCATATATTCACCAAAGCGAGCAAAGTGCCCTGAATAAATTTTGTAATGAACATGGCCTCACGCTGACTGTTGATGAAGTGTTTCTCGACTACGCGCACGACAATGTGCGTCGCCCAACGTTTGCCGCGAATACGGAAGTGCTAACTTTTACCCTCAGCGGCTTGTCAAAAATTTCCGCTTTGCCGCAGATGAAATTGGCCTGGATTGCCGCCAGTGGCCCGGCCGATCAGCTCCATGCTGCAATGCAGCGCCTGGAAGTAATTGCGGACACCTACCTCTCAGTGAATGCGCCAATTCAACTAGCCACTCCGGTTTTGCTGGAACAACGAAGGAGCGTTCAGCAATTCTTGTTAAAACGTGTGCAAACCAATTTGGCCGAGCTGGATCGCCTGCTAAGGTCTCAGAAAGCTTGTGTGAGACTAAATGTTGAAGGTGGATGGTACGCGGTGTTGCGCGTGCCTGTAACACAGTCAGATGAAGATCTGGCCATCGGCATCATGCAAAATTTGTCGGTGCTGGTACATCCCGGATATTTCTATGATTTCTCCAGTGATGGGTATCTGATCGTCAGCCTGATCGCTGAAACGCAGGAATTTTCTGAAGGAATTAAAAGAGTATTGGATTTTTTAAACATATGAAAATGCGTAGCCGTATTGTCGCTGCCATCCGCAAGGTGCCACGAGGGAAGGTGTCCACCTACGGAGGAATCGCGCGTGCCGCAGGGTATCCGCGATACTCACGCCTAGTGGCAAGGACCCTCCACGGTGCTTTTGATTTGCCTTGGCAACGGATCGTCGGCGCCGGAGGCGAAATCAAACTACGTGGAGATTATGCGATTGAGCAGCGTCTTCGTCTGGAAGCGGAGGGAGTAACATTCCGCGGCCGGCGTGTGAACATGAAACAGCATGAGTTTAACTTCGCTGGAAGCAAAACGAATCAGAAGAAATCCAAACGTAAAACTAAGTCTTGAATTGAGGATCAATTTCTACTTGATATCCTGCTACTAAGCGATTGGTTTCATTGGCCATCCCCACCACCGCTATCAACTCCCGAAACATCTGATCGGTCATGCCTTTTTTCTTGGCCGACGCAATGTGTGAGGCAATGCAATAGTCACACTGATTGCTTACACTCACTGCCACGTAAATCATTTCTTTGGTCACAGCATCAAGTGCGCCAGCAGCCATAATCTGCTTGATGTCGTTCCAAGTCCGCTTCAGTGTGACTGGATCATTGGCCAATGCCTTCCAAAAATTGTTGATCCAATCCGTCTTGCGCGTGGTCATGATGTCGTCATAAACGGCTTTGACTTCCGGACTCGCGTCTTTATATTCGATTAGGCCGAGGGTTGCCATGCGCTCCTTGCGTCCTTCGCTGTTTAAGATTTAGGGACTTCGCCTTCGAGCAATTTACCAAGGGATGCTGCGGGGCAGCGCACTCCCACGTAAAAGTGTCCAAACAGCGCATACACTGCGCTCACTTCATCGAAGCGCATTTCGTAAATGAGTTTCTTGAATACAAGCGGGTCATCGGCAAACAGATCCACTCCCCATTCCCAATCGTCAAACCCGATTGAGCCCGTGATGATTTGTTTTACAGTACCCGCATATCGCCGCCCCACCAGCCCGTGCTCGCCCATCTGCCGGGCGCGTTCTTCAATGGGAAGTGTGTACCAATTCTTGTTCTCACCTCTCCGCCGGTCCATGGGATAAAAACAGATGTAGCGGTGTCCAGGCATCTCGGGAAATAATCGGGGATGCATTGCTTCCTTCTGCCGGCGCAGCATTTCGCTGATTTCTTTGTTCCATTCTTCAGAGTGCGGCTGAAGACCTTTATCAGCCAGCGCCTTGTAAGTTTTGGTGGTGGACTCATACAGTCCCAGCTCAATGACCGACAGATACGAAGAGGTAGTCTCAAGATAATCGCTTAACCGCAGCCTGGCTAATTGCAACTCCGCCTGGTTCAACTGATCAAATGCCTGCCGAAAGTGGACAACCATTAGGTCGCCTTTGTGCCCAAGCAAGGAGAACAGCGCCGATTGCCCATTCGCATTTTTCTCCATTCCTGAAAGCACACTGCTTGCCTCAGCGATAATCTCAGCTTGCAGTGTGACGGGAAGCGCACGCCACGCCGTCCAATTGATGCGCATCATCTGGTGGAGAACGCTATATCCCTCAACCGTCAGTGGAACTTCAGGAATTCCCGCGGATACCGTTTCTGGATGGACCGTACGAGTAGCTGACATATCGCCACTATTGTATCCGCATCCACCGCGTAGAATGAAAGTCCCATGGAGGACATTTTGAAGCCCAAAGTACTGGTTTCCTGGAGCAGCGGTAAAGACAGCGCGTGGACGCTGCATGTTCTGCGTCAGCAGGATGAAGTAGAAGTCGTAGGGTTGTTGACGACCATCAACGAGCACTTCCACCGCGTAGCTATGCACAGTACCCGCCGAGATCTGGTGCGTGCGCAAGCGCAGGCAACTGGACTGCCACTATGGGAAATCCCCCTACCATGGCCGTGCAAAAACGAAGAGTATGAATCGGCGATGAGTCGGGCGTGCGCTCAGGCCGTGGAGCAGGGAATTACGGGCATTGCCTTCGGAGACCTCTTTCTGGAAGACGTCCGCAAATATCGGGAAGTCCGGCTGAAAAATACCGGCCTACGACCGATCTTCCCGGTCTGGGGGTTAGACACAAAAAAGTTGATCGAGATAATGTTGGATCAAGGGTTACGTGCCCGTATCGTCTGTGTTGATCCCAAAAAGCTACCGGAACACTTTGCCGGTCAGGACATCAGTAGGGAATTGCTGGCTCAATTTCCGCACGGGACCGATCCCTGTGGAGAGAACGGAGAATTTCATACCTTCGTGTACGCCGGCCCGATGTTCACATCCGCGATTCCGATCCAGAGTGGAGAAGTAGTCACGCGGGATGGCTTCGTATTCGCCGATGTACTTCTTTCAGCGAGAAAGGACCAGCACCAACTCACGCATCTCAGTCAGACTTTGGCGTAGGGCTCCAATGGTTGGAGCTTCAGCCCGTGCCAGACCGGCAGTAATTGCATCGCGCCGCGCCAGAATTCCTTCCAGTTTCGATACGTAGGGCGCACCCTTGTCACGGTCAATTTCTTTGCGCACTTCATCGAAGAAAGAATTAGAGAGCTTTTGCGCTTCGCCGTAATTCTGTCCTTCGGTCTGCTCGATCAGCACCAGTAGTTCATTTTCCAGGCGCGCGATCCTGCCCAACGCGTCAGCGCTGGCGAGTTGATTCTTGATCTGTATGTTCTCCTGTTCCAAGGCCTGGGCCTGTTTACGTTGTGGCCAATAGCCAAGCAGAAATGCCCAAATAACCAACACCACAATCACCAGCAACATGAACTTTCGCATGGGTCATCCTTTCGCCCATTGGTTACGGGCAGAAAACAGAGAGTAATCTTAACAACTGGTATAACTCAAGGGTAATTTGCCGGAAAGTTATTGGCTAAGCGCGGGTAGAGGCTGCGCGTACATTGATCGGCGTTACCGGCGTCAAGACCGGCTTGCCGATAAGGTTACGCACGATGACATCGTTCAGTTCCTTGCGGTGGACTGGTTTGGAAATATAGTCATCCATACCCGCTGCAAGACAACTTTCGCGGTCACCCTTCATGGCCCGCGCCGTCATGGCAATGATGGTCATATGCTGACCAGTTGTCTTTTCTTGCTCACGAATCGCTGTAGTGGCGGTGAAACCATCCATCTCGGGCATCTGGACATCCATAAGGATCAGGTCAAAATTGTTCTTCTCGAGCAGCTCTAATGCTTCCTTCCCATGGTTCGCCAGCATCACTGTATGTCCCATCTTTTGCAGCAGGCGGACCGCCAGTTGTTGATTCACAGGGTTGTCCTCTGCCAGCAAAATACGCTGTGGCGGAGCGATTTGATCTCCAAATTCATTAAGTGGAGTAGTCGTCTCTTTTATGTCTTCAGGTCTGGTAGTGACCGTGCGCAGGATGCCCAGTAGATTCTGCAGTTTTACTGGTTTTACCAAATAGTGCGAGACTTCAATAGCCAGACAACGCTCTGCATCCTGTTGCGGAGCGGCTGACCCCAGCATCATGACAATTTGCCCGGAAAATTCTGGAATATTGCGGAGTTTCACTGTGGTTTGAAAACCATCCATCCCTGGCATATTGCTGTCGAGCAGAACCACCCGATATGTCGTCCCTTTTTGGATGGCATCCTGCACAATCTCTACGGCGGCCTCACCGCTTTCCGCCTCCGCCGGTTTCATCTTCCACCGTTTCAGTATTTCGCTCACCACTACACGGGTAGCGGGGTTGTCATCCACCACAAGCACTTCAGCATCCTGGAATTTGTCCGTGCGCGTAGGAGCCACTTGCACACCCTCCCCCTTTTGAAATGAGAGGTCAAAGTGGAAGGTGCTTCCCTTTCCCAATTCGCTATCTACGCCAATGGTTCCTCCCATCATCCGGATCAGCGCCTGCGAAATCGTGAGGCCCAGCCCTGTACCACCGTATTTGCGCGTGGTGGAACTGTCAGCTTGCTCAAACGCTTCAAAGATCCGTTGCTGTTTATGGGTTGGAATGCCTATGCCGCTGTCCACAACCTCGAACCGCAAATGAGCACACGTATCGTCGAGAAGGTTCAAACTGACCTTCACCATCACTTGTCCCTGATGGGTGAACTTAATGGCATTACCCACCAAATTCAGTAAAACTTGACGCAGCCGTTCCGGATCGCCCACGACAAATTCTGGAACTCCGGGAAGTATGTGACACACCAGCTCAAGACCTTTCTGCTGGCCTTTCAAGGCAAAGGTCTGCAAAGCATTTTCCACACACTCATAGACATCGAAGGTCACGCGGTTAAGGTCGAGCTTGCCAGCCTCGATCTTGGAAAAATCTAGAATGTCGTTGATGACGGTCAGTAAGGATTCAGACGACGTCTTGATCATGCTGAGAAAGTGGTGTTGCTCAGGGGTCACTTCTGTATCCAGCAACAGGCCCGTCATGCCCATGATTCCATTCATCGGAGTGCGAATTTCGTGGCTCATGTTGGCCAGAAATTCGCTCTTGGCTTGATTTGCCTGTTCGGCTAACTCTTTAGTTTTTTCCGCCGCCTGCTTGGATTTCTCCAACTCCGTCGTCTGGATTTTTACTCTCTTCTGCAAAATCGCCGCCCAGGCAAATCCGGAAAGGACGACAAAGCCAATCAGCGCCGCCAGTAGATGCTCCATGTTCCACCAGGGAGGGTTCTGGACCACTACAATGTCGCCTGCTGAGCGCAACAGAATGCGAAAGGAAACCAGTATCCGGCCCTTGTTGGCGTCAACCTTGGCGGGATCGGCTTGTCCAGCACAAATTCCAACCAGCCGTACCACGCTATTATCTCGAAGATTCGCTGGTTGTGATATCGAATCTTTTTCCAGTTGCGCGTTAAAAATGAAATCTCCTTCTCGAAGAATGAAGATTTGCTCGTGAGCGCCGTTTGCTTGCCCCAGGAGTTGCGCCTCAATTGTGACCAGACGATTGTTGTAGTCCCCTCTTAGGGCTTGTAGCGGGGTGATCTGAGGAGCAGGCGGCATGGAGCTAGCGCCAACTTTGCGGATGCTCGCGTCGCGCAAGACAGGAGAATATTCGCCGAATGACGCGAACCCAACTGCGTCAATCAAATCGCCGGTGGCCACCGGATCGTTGTCGGTTTGTATTTCCAACCCTCCGGTGTTGTCCTGGATGTAGAGATCACCTCTGGTGCTGCCTCGTGTGACGATACCGCGCACACGCACCCGGCGGTTCGGATCGCTATGCTGCGAAAATTTCAGTAGATCGCTGATGGGACGGAGGCTGTGCACAAAAGGGTCGATGGCCGCTGCTTGCAACACTGATATATCCCGCAATCCGTTCAGATAAAGTGAAAATCCGGTCAATTGACGGTGCTGATTGAACAGCCCTCCTAAGACTCCCCGTAATCGCACCCGAGCGTCTACAAATTCTTCTAACTGCACACGGTCAGTTGAGCCCGGAGTGTGTACGGTGATAGGGCCAAGGTTGGTGTACAAGTCAAAAAGGATGTGGCCGTTTCCATCCCGTCGCGTGGGATGAACGATGCCATCCAGTGCGACCCAGCGTGAATCAAACTCTCCCGATACTGCGTTGTCAAAAGAAGGGATCTGCGGGCCGGGGAAGCTCTCCCATCCCCAATTGCTGAATGTGAGGTTTACCGATACTCGGTGCAAAGTCCCCGGGAACCGTAATGCCTTCCACT
>CAWBXL010000044.1:0-21590 GCA_963792305.1 uncultured Acidobacteriaceae bacterium
TACTTTTTTGCCTTCTGCAGCAAACTCTTTGCCCATGCGGTTGACCAGGTGAATTTCAGTACCTACGGCGAACATTGTTCCTGACGGGGCTTGCTTGATCATCTTTAGCAGGCCTTCGGTGGAACCTATGCCATCGGCTTTTTGGCAGACTTCCCAGCGGCATTCAGGGTGGACTACTACTTTTATTCCAGGATATTTGGCGCGAACGTTGTCTACGTGTTCGGGTAGGAAGCGTTGATGTACTGAACAGTGGCCCTTCCAGAGAATTACTTTGGCATTTTTCAGGCGATCCGGGGCCAGGCCCCCATTGATCATGTATGGATCCCACACGACCATTTCGTTTAGCGGGATGCCTAAGTTGTATCCGGTGTTGCGGCCGAGGTGTTGGTCGGGGAGAAAAAGAATTTTTGCATTCTTGGCAAAGGCCCAATTGAATGCGCCTTTGGCATTCGACGATGTGCAAACGACACCACCGCGTTCTCCGCAGAAGGCTTTGATAGCGGCGGTGGAATTCATATACGTGATTCGGCGTGATGCCGTCGCCTGCATCGTTTGTCAGTCCTGCACGCACCAGGTTCTCCCAGCAATCTTCAACTTGAGCGGTCCTGGCTAACCAGCCGACTCCTGGCACAGGCCAGCGTTGAGACTGCGGAAAAATTCCCGCTTGGCCGGGAGGGGGGACGCGATCGGGACTTCTCGTTATAGCAGTGAACGTGCATTGAGAGGTCAGTGCACTTCCCTGTGTGGCTGCGGCCTCCTTGTGACTTCTTAGAGGAAGCCTCCGCTGAGATGCAGCTCAGTTGACTACTTCATCTGGCTGATAGCGGTGACCATGGAAGCACTGTCAGCTTGCGTTCCAAAGCCGGGCGCAAGGCGGCTACACTTTCATCCACGGCGTGGCCGGGTAGCCCAGGAAAGCTCTCGATGGGTCTCCATCATCTCAAAGGTCGTTGCCATAATTTGTCCTGCTTTCAGCTCCAGACTCTTCACTGGCACCCTCACTGCTTCGGTCCGCTCAAACTGGAACGGGACGTTGAAAGCCTCTCAGCGACTCCAGCGGATTCACTACTCGCCTTCGGCGAGCCCAACCCGCGGGGGATGTTGAAGCCACTTATTGCCTTACCGCTTATTGGATGCTTCGCGTCTGTGGAGGTGTCAAAATCTTTCACTACCACGGCTTAGTATCCATATATATTTTGCCCTTTTCATGGGGCATAAGCAAGGGGCACCAACCCTTAGGGACTGCCTCAGTTTGGACTGACGCATTCCACAACAATGCGGACTAGTTCGCCTTCTTTTACTAGCCTTTGCATTGAATCACAGGAAGACGTGGATACTTGGGGAAGGTAGGGTCTTTCTTTGATAGCTCACACAGATGGAAGGTCTATCTGCGGTCGTTATTAATGCGCTGGGCATAGCGTCTAGCCGTACTTGAGCTATGACTGTTCGCTGGCTTGCTTCGTTAACGGCATTTGGCGGCGATCAGGGTAATGTCGTATCGCCGGCTGGGGCCGAATTGGCGATTCCTCCACGATCGCCGATACCAACGCTTGCGCGGGCAAATTATTATTGCGTTCCAGCAAATCGGCCAGGCGCTGCTGGCAAAACTCTTCGCCTGAATCATCGAACGATTCCGTAACTCCATCGGTGTAGAGAATCATAGTGTCCCCGGGATACAGGCGGCGCTCGCCCATCCAGCGCCCACTCTTTGAATAGACCTAAGACTGTGCAGGTGGAATCTAACTCTTCCAAGGTTCCATCGGTGCGCAATAACAACGCAGCAGGCGCCCGCAATTGGAGTAGCGGCGGCCCGATTTGTTTGTATTCGGCAAAAAACAAGCTGGAGTAGGCGCTATCCACGGTGTTTTCGTAGAATATATTATTTACCGAACGCAGCAGATGTTGCGGTTCTACCGCGGCGCCGCAACGGCTGCGGAGGTTCGCTTGCAGGTTGACCATCAATAGAGCTGCGGATACCTTTTCCTGAGATGTCGCCGAGAACCAAGCGTACCCGTTCGTGGGCCAAATGAAGAAAGTCGTAGTAGTCGCCTCCTACTTGTCTTGCCTGGATGCACATGCCCGCGTAATCGAGTGTCTTGAGCTGCGGGAGATTTTGCGGAAAAAGCCGGGCCTGGACTTGCTCGGCAATTTCTAGTTCCTGGGCCGCACGGCTTCTTCCTGTCTCTCTACTAAAGCGCTGCGCTGTGCTTCGATCTCCTGGGTCAGCTCGTCGCGGCCTGCCAACGCGAACGAGTTGCCGTCTACGTCTTCGAAAGTGGTGAAAGTCCTTCCCATGTCGGAACTATGGGCGGATGGTGAAAATGGACGCCTCGTTCACTCCACTCGGCATACTTGGCGGGAACGTCGTCGGTTACAAAAACTACTCTCGTGGTTTGCCCGATGAAGCCGTATTCCTTGGAGTCTGCTTTTGGAGTAACCATTGCCAGGGCTGGGCCTCCATAGGGAGGGGTGATGGTGGTCCAGCGTCCGCCGGGGAATTTCACGTCGGCAATCAGGGCGAAGCCAAGTTGGTCTACGTAGAACTTGAGGCTACGGTCCTGGTCACGGACAAAGATGGTGATGTGGTGCAGGCTCAGGTGCGGGGGACTTGCCGAGCTTAGGAGTGGTGCCTGCCAGCCAGTTGTGCGTGTTCCCCATTTTAGGATTATAAGGGTTCAAAAATTTTGTTGAGTTTAATTGTCGAGGACGGAGCGCACTTTACTAAGGAGTGCATGTTTAGTGAAGGGCTTTTCCAAAAGATTTGTCTCGGCTTCAAGGACCCCGTGATTGGCGACCAGATCGCCTGGAGTATCCCGACATAAAGAGGACCTTCAATGGGCCGCAACATTTTTAAGCTCGCCGCAAGCTCGCCGCCGCTCATGGTAGGCATGATTACGTCGGTCAGCAGAAGATGTATAGTTTTCTTTTTCTTGGCGATTGCAATGGCGTCATTTACATCCAGCGCTTCCAGGACGGTGTAGCCGCTCTCCTCAAGTAGATCCACTACCAGCTCACGCAAGGACATGTCATCTTCTGCCACAAAATTGTTTCTGTGCCTTTGGCAACTGGCGGTTCAACTCTTTGTTCGATCAGCGGCGTTGCAGCTTGTTCCACTCGCGGAAAATATATTTTAAAGGTCGCACCTTTTCCCGGCTCGCTGTTGACCCAGATGTAGCCATTACTTTGCTTCACAATTCCGTAGACCATCGAAAGTCCGAGGCCAGTGCCTTTGCCCGCACCTTTAGTAGTGAAAAATGGTTCGAAGATGCGGGACATGGTTGGCTCATCCATGCCGAAACCTGTATCGCTTACCGAGAGCATCACGTATGAGCCGGGTACTACACTTGGGCGATGTTGTGCATGGTCTTCTTTTAATTCAACGTTGGCGGTCTCTATGACGATTCGCCCACCATGCGGCATGGCATCGCGCGCATTCACTGCCAGGTTCATCAGGATTTGTTCTATTTGTCCTAAATCGGCTGTAATGCTGCCCAGGGAAATGCCGGGGACCATGGAAAGAGTTATGTCTTCGCCGATCATTCTCAACAGCATCTTGCTTACGTTATTTACTACTGCGTTAAGGTTCAGAATCCTCGGCTGCACAATTTGCTTACGGCTGAATGCCAGTAGCTGCCGCGTGAGACCGGCCGCTCTTTCGCAGGCTTTTCTGATTTGTTCAATGTGCTTTTGCCCGGCGTCTGCGGATCAACACGGTCTTGTAGAAGTTGAATGTAGCCTACGATCACAGCCAGCATGTTGTTAAAGTCATGGGCCACACCACCAGCCAGCCGTCCAATAGCGTCCATTTTCTGCGCCTGACGAAATTGGGCTTCCAGCTTCAATGCTTCGGTCACATCGCGTGCAATCGTCAGCACACAGGACTCTCCCCCAACTTCGATGAGGTCGGCAAACAGTTCCACTTGCCTCAGTTCTCCGGTACGGGTACGGAATGTTGTCTGGAAAGCTTTCACCTGGCCAGAATCTTTCAACATCTCGACGAATGTGTCCCGAGCTTCAGTTTCCACCCATAGATTTAGCTCATCCACGGTGCGGCCAATTACTTCTTCACGGCTGTAAGTTGACAACACGAGAGCCGCATCGTTGACATCCAGATAGCGGCCATCCGGACGCGTGGTGATGATGATTGGCAGAGGACTGGACTGAAAAGCTTTGGCGAACCTTTCTTCTGACCCACGCAAGGCCTCATCGGCCCGCACTTTTTCGGTTATGTCACGGATATTGTTGACGATGGCGCCAACGTTGGGATCATGAAGCAGATTAGTGATGTTTCTTTCAATCACCCGCCAGGAACCATTCTTGGACCGCAAACGCGTGCGTCCACTTATGGTTTCGCCCGGATGATCGAGTACCTGTTGATAAGTCTTTCGCACCTGGGCACGATCGTCGGGATGTACCCATTCGAAGCCATCACTCCCCGTAATTTCATCGGGGCGGAAACCGAGAATGTGTTCCACCGAAGCGCTGCAAAACATTACCTTCCATTCTTCGTCAAATAAGACCACTGCATCGCTGCTGTGTTCAATCAAAGCGCGGAACCTGGTCTCGCTGGCGCGAAGCTCATCTTCCGCTTTTTTTTGCTGTGTGATGTCCCGCGTAATCGCCAGCGCTGCCCAAATGTTGTCGCTTTTGTCCTTTAGCGGAGTCGCATGGGATTGCAACCAGCGGCGTGTACCTTTGAATCCTGTAATCTCATAAATCAGCGTAGCGTCCTCACCCCGGAACACTTGCTGAATAAGATCACGAAAAGGTTTGTAATATTCCCGGTTCACGATCTTTTCAATCAAGCGTTTTCCTATTACCTGGCCGGGAGAATCTGCCTCCATGATGGCAAGGCCTGCGGGATTCATTTCCAGAAGGACGCCTTCGGCGGATAGCAGCTTGATAGACTCCGGCCCGGTGTTCACGATTGCGCTCAGGCGGGCTTCGCGGTCCGCCAGTGCGTGCTCGGCAGTTTTTGAATCGTGAATATCAATGCCGAAGCCGATCCATTTTTCTACTTTGCCATTGGCATTTTTTATGGGGATTCCCTTTGCCAGGTGCCAACGATATTTCCATCCTTGGCGCGTTTGTAGCGGAATTCGGATTCATACGCTTTACCGGTGGCCAAGGCGTTATGCCAGATGCGGTTGGCCAATTCCCTGTCATCTTGATGCAGCAAAGTATGCCATTCATTGCGGTAGGTCTGTTCCACCGTAAAACCGGAAAATTCATACCAGTGGCGGTTGCAGAAAGTGGTAGCTCCCTTTGCATCTGCAATCCACACCCATTGAGGGAAAGTCTCGATGAGCATTCTGTAATCGGCGGGGGTGACCTGAGTAGGTTTGGGGTGCGTGTTTGCAGTTTTGGTGGAACCGTGTGAGCCGGAAGTGGCCTTACGGCTTTTCATTAGGATCCTCTTGTACGGGCCGGAACCTACAATTGGCGGAAGCATACTCCGGTCGCTGAGGATTTGCCAGCATAGGTAAAAGAATCCTGCATAGTAAGGTTGGTTCTGGCCATAACCAACAGCTTCTTCGGTCTTGTTACGTCTTCAGGACAAAAAATATGGGCGCCGCAGAGGAGCGCCCTGTTTAGTAATTCATTGTTATTCGTAAAAGTCAAACCGTAAGCCAAGCTGAGTGCCAAGTGAAGGAATGGCTGTGGCACGAAGCCAGAAACGCCGCTGGCGGCTGCATTGCTAGGGCCAGAGCAGAAGGCTGCAGCTTGATTGAAGGTAGCTGCGGAAGCGCTCGCTGAGTCGTCAAAGTTCGCACGGTTCAACAGATTGTAAAACTCGGCGTAAAGCGCAACCCGTCCCCGCCCCCAAGGTTGAAAGTTTTCGCGGTACGAAGGTTCATCTGGATGAATGCCTTACCGGTTAGAGTGTTGGGCTTCATCATGGTGCAACCGAGGTCGAGAATAGGACTGGCCACAGTGCTACTGACGCAAGCGCGGTCAATAGTGACTCGACCATCGCCGTTAATATCGGTGCCAGCCAGCAAGCTATATGGTTTACCGGAGGCGGCCTGGAAAATCGGAGCCAGTCGCAACGCTCCGGGGCAGTTGAAAGTACACCGCTGATGTTATGCGTATCTTTCCTTTCGTCAAAGTTAGTACGGGCAAATTCATCCCCGGTTGGTCGGCCGTTACGGCGATTCCGCTTCTGCGGCAGGGACGCCACGGGAAAAACAATCATGAACGTGACGCACTGAAATCACGTAGCTTGCCTGGAAGGCGTAACGCTTGCTCATGCGTTTACGCAGCTGAATATTGACTCCGTCATAAAAAGAACGGTTGTTGCTGCTGTACTTATTTATCTGAGCAAACCCTCCGGCGCCAATTCCTGCGTCGTCAAATGCGGCGTCCATGAGACGGGCATTTTCGTTACCTCCGCATCGTGGATCCGCAGGATCGCCGCCGTACTGCGTATTGCAATCCGACCATCCGGACGGTTTGCAATACGCAGTACGGCGGCAATCCTGCGGATCCACGATGCGGAGGTAACGAAAATGCCCGTCTCATGGACGCCGCATTTGACGACGCAGGAATTGGCGCAGGCCGTTTTGCTCAGATCTATGAGTACAGCAGCAACAACCGTTCTTTTTATGACGGAGTCAATATTCAGCTGCGTAAACGCATGAGCAAGCGTTACGCCTTCCAGGCAAGCTACGTGATTTCATCGTCACGTTCATGGGGTGGCTTTCCAGTAGCATCCTACGGCGGAAGCGGAATCGCCGTAACGGCCGACCAACAATTTGCTTCGGGGGATGAATTTGCCCGTACTAACTTTGACGAAAGGAACCGCGTAACCATCAGCGGTGTCTTTCAACTGCCCGGAGGCGTTGAACTGGCTCCGATTTTCCAGGCCGCCTCCGGTAAACCATATAGCTTGCTGGCTGGCACCGATATTAACGGCGATGGTCGAGTCACTATTGACCGCGCTTGCGTCGGTAGCACTGTGGCCAGTCCTATTCTCGACCTCGGTTGCACCATGATGAAGCCCAACACTCTAACCGGTAAGGCATTCATCCAGATGAACCTTCGTACCGCGAAAACTTTCAACCTTGGGGAGCGGGCACGGGTTGCGCTTTACGCCGAGTTTTACAATCTGTTCAACCGTGCGAACTTCTGCAACAGCTTCGAGCAGAGCGCTTCCGCAGCTACCTTCAATCAACCTGCAGCCTTCTGCTCTGGCCCTAGCAATGCAGCCGCCGGCGGCGTTTCTGGCTTCAGTGCAGCAGCCATTCCTTCACTTCACACTCAGCTTGGCTTACGGTTTGAATTTTAGGAATAACAATGAATTACTAAACAGGGCGCTCCTCTGGAGCGCCCATATTTTTTGTCCTGAAGACGTAACAAGACCGAAGAAGCTGTTGGTTATGGCCAGAACCAACCTTACTATGCAGGATTCTTTTACCTATGCTGGCAAATCCTCAGCGACCGGAGTATGCTTCCGCCAATTGTAGGTTCCGGCCCGTACAAGAGGATCCTAATGAAAAGCCGTAAGGCCACTTCCGGCTCACACGGTTCCACCAAAACTGCAAGCACGCACCCCAAACCTACTCAGGTCACCCCCGCCGATTACAGAATGCTCATCGAGACTTTCCCTCAATGGGTGTGGATTGCAGATGCAAAGGGAGCTACCACTTTCTGCAACCGCCACTGGTATGAATTTTCCGGTTTTACGGTGGAACAGACCTACCGCAATGAATGGCATACTTTGCTGCATCAAGATGACAGGGAATTGGCCAACCGCATCTGGCATAACGCCTTGGCCACCGGTAAAGCGTATGAATCCGAATTCCGCTACAAACGCGCCAAGGATGGAAAATATCGTTGGCACCTGGCCAAGGGAATCCCCATAAAAAATGCCAATGGCAAAGTAGAAAAATGGATCGGCTTCGGCATTGATATTCACGATTCAAAAACTGCCGAGCACGCACTGGCGGACCGCGAAGCCCGCCTGAGCGCAATCGTGAACACCGGGCCGGAGTGTATCAAGCTGCTATCCGCCGAAGGCGTCCTTCTGGAAATGAATCCCGCAGGCCTTGCCATCATGGAGGCAGATTCTCCCGGCCAGGTAATAGGAAAACGCTTGATCGAAAAGATCGTGAACGGGAATATTACAAACCTTTTCGTGATCTTATTCAGCAAGTGTTCCGGGGTGAGGACGCTACGCTGATTTATGAGATTACAGGATTCAAAGGTACGCGCCGCTGGTTGCAATCCCATGCGACTCCGCTAAAGGACAAAAGCGACAACATTTGGGCAGCGCTGGCGATTACGCGGGACATCACACAGCAAAAAAAAGCGGAAGATGAGCTTCGCGCCAGCGAGACCAGGTTCCGCGCTTTGATTGAACACAGCAGCGATGCAGTGGTCTTATTTGACGAAGAATGGAAGGTAATGTTTTGCAGCGCTTCGGTGGAACACATTCTCGGTTTCCGCCCCGATGAAATTACGGGGAGTGATGGCTTCGAATGGGTACATCCCGACGATCGTGCCCAGGTGCGAAAGACTTATCAACAGGTACTCGATCATCCGGGCGAAACCATAAGTGGACGCACGCGTTTGCGGTCCAAGAATGGTTCCTGGCGGGTGATTGAAAGAAAAATCACTAATCTGCTTCATGATCCCAACGTTGGCGCCATCGTCAACAATATCCGTGACATAACCGAAAAAGTGCGGGCCGATGAGGCCTTGCGTGGGTCAGAAGAAAGGTTCGCCAAAGCTTTTCAGTCCAGTCCTCTGCCAATCATCATCACCACGCGTCCGGATGGCCGCTATCTGGATGTCAACGATGCGGCTCTCGTGTTGTCGAGTTACAGCCGTGAAGAAGTAATTGGCCGCACCGTGGATGAGCTAAATCTATGGGTGGAAACTGAAGCTCGGGACACATTCGTCGAGATGTTGAAAGATTCTGGCCAGGTGAAAGCTTTCCAGACAACATTCCGTACCCGTACCGGAGAACTGAGGCAAGTGGAACTGTTTGCCGACCTCATCGAAGTTGGGGGAGAGTCCTGTGTGCTGACGATTGCACGCGACGTGACCGAAGCATTGAAGCTGGAAGCCCAATTTCGTCAGGCGCAGAAAATGGACGCTATTGGACGGCTGGCTGGTGGTGTGGCCCATGACTTTAACAACATGCTGGCTGTGATCGTAGGCTACATTCAACTTCTACAAGACCGTGTTGATCCCGCAGACGCCGGGCAAAAGCACATTGAACAAATCAGAAAAGCCTGCGAAAGAGCGGCCGGTCTCACGCGGCAGCTACTGGCATTCAGCCGTAAGCAAATTGTGCAGCCGAGGATTCTGAACCTTAACGCAGTAGTAAATAACGTAAGCAAGATGCTGTTGAGAATGATCGGCGAAGACATAACTCTTTCCATGGTCCCCGGCATTTCCCTGGGCAGCATTACAGCCGATTTAGGACAAATAGAACAAATCCTGATGAACCTGGCAGTGAATGCGCGCGATGCCATGCCGCATGGTGGGCGAATCGTCATAGAGACCGCCAACGTTGAATTAAAAGAAGACCATGCACAACATCGCCCAAGTGTAGTACCCGGCTCATACGTGATGCTCTCGGTAAGCGATACAGGTTTCGGCATGGATGAGCCAACCATGTCCCGCATCTTCGAACCATTTTTCACTACTAAAGGTGCGGGCAAAGGCACTGGCCTCGGACTTTCGATGGTCTACGGAATTGTGAAGCAAAGTAACGGCTACATCTGGGTCAACAGCGAGCCGGGAAAAGGTGCGACCTTTAAAATATATTTTCCGCGAGTGGAACAAGCTGCAACGCCGCTGATCGAACAAAGAGTTGAACCGCCAGTTGCCAAAGGCACAGAAACAATTTTGCTGGCAGAAGATGACATGTCCTTGCGTGAGCTGGTAGTGGATCTACTTGAGGAGAGCGGCTACACCGTCCTGGAAGCGCTGGATGTAAATGACGCCATTGCAATCGCCAAGAAAAAGAAAACTATACATCTTCTGCTGACCGACGTAATCATGCCTACCATGAGCGGCGGCGAGCTTGCGGCGAGCTTAAAAATGTTGCGGCCCAAGTTGAAGGTCCTCTTTATGTCGGGATACTCAGGCGATCTGGTCGCCAATCACGGGGTCCTTGAAGCCGAGACAAATCTTTTGGAAAAGCCCTTCACTAAACATGCACTCCTTAGTAAAAGTGCGCTCCGTCCTCGACAATTAAACTCAACAAAATTTTTGAACCCTTATAATCCTAAAATGGGGAACACGCACAACTGGCTGGCAGGCACCACTCCTAAGCTCGGCAAGTCCCCGCACCTGAGCCTGCACCACATCACCATCTTTGTCCGTGACCAGGACCGTAGCCTCAAGTTCTACGTAGACCAACTTGGCTTCACCCTGATTGCCGACGTGAAATTCCCCGGCGGACGCTGGACCGCCGTCGCCCCTCCCTATGGAGGCCCAGCCCTGGCAATGGTTACTCCAAAAGCAGACTCCAAGGAATACGGCTTCATCGGGCAAACCACGAGAGTAGTTTTTGTAACCGACGACGTTCCCGCCAAGTATGCCGAGTGGAGTGAACGAGGCGTCCATTTTCACCATCCGCCCATAGTTCCGACATGGGGAGGGACCTTCACCACTTTCGAAGACGTAGACGGCAACTCATTCGCGTTGGCGGGCCGCGACGAGCTGACCCAGGAGATCGAAGCACAGCGCCACGCATTAGTAGAGAGACAGGAAGCCGAACGCCGTGCCGCCCAGGAATTAGAAATTGCCAAGCAAGTGCAAGCCCGGCTTTTTCCACAAAACCTGCCGCAGCTCAAGACACTCGACTACGCGGGCATGTGCATCCAGGCAAGACAAGTAGGAGGCGACTACTACGACTTTCTTCATTTGGCCCACGAACGGGTAGGCTTGGTTCTCGGCGACATCTCAGGAAAAGGAATTGCCGCAGCTCTATTGATGGTCAACCTGCAAGCGAACCTCCGCAGCCAGTGCGCCGCCGCGGTAGAACCGCAACGTCTGCTGCGTTCGGTAAATGATCTGTTCTACGAAAACACCGTGGATAGCGCCTACTCCAGCTTGTTTTTTGCCGAATACGACGACAAATCGCGCCGCCTGCGTTACTCCAATTGCGGGCACCTGCCTGCGTTGTTATTGCGCACCGATGGAACCTTGGAAGAGTTAGATTCCACCTGCACAGTCTTAGGTCTATTCAAAGAGTGGGACTGCTGGATGGGCGAGCGCCGCCTGTATCCCGGGGACACTATGATTCTCTACACCGATGGAGTTACGGAATCGTTCGATGATTCAGGCGAAGAGTTTGGCCAGCAGCGCCTGGCCGATTTGCTGGAACGCAATAATAATTTGCCCGCGCAAGCGTTGGTATCGGCGATCGCGGAGGAAGTCCGCCAATTCAGCCCCAGCCGGCAATACGACGACATTACCCTGATCGCCGCCAAATGCCGTTAACCAGACAAGAAGCCAACCGCATTGGCTTGTGCGCGGATTGCGTCTACGCCCAGCGCATTAATAACGACCGTGGATCAACCTTCCATCTGTGTGAGCTATCAAAGAAAGACCCTACCTTCCCCAAGTACCCACGTCTTCCTGTGATTCAATGCAAAGGCTACAAAAAGAAGGCTAACTAGTCCGCATTGTTTTGGAATGCGTCAGTCCAAACTGGGGCAGTCCCTAAGGGTTGGTGCCCCTTGCTTATGCCCCATGAAAAGGGCAAAATATATATGGATACTAAGCCGTGGTAGTGAAAGATTTTGACACCTCCACAGACGCGAAGCATCCAATAAGCGGTAAGGCAATAAGTGGCTTCAACATCCCCGCGGGTTGGGCTCGCCGAAGGCGAGTAGTGAATCCGCTGGAGTCGCTGAGAGGCTTTCAACATCCCCGTTCCAGTTTGAGCGGACCGAAGCAGTGGGGTCCGTGCGTGTCTGGAGCTGAAAGCAGGACAAATTATGGCAACAGCAGTAGAACTGTGGAGTTCAGAAAACTATCTTGTTCTTCCCGACCACACCATGGACGAACGTATCGCCGCTGCCCGCGCGGCTTTGGGGCGCGACTGCGTAATCCTGGGACACCACTATCAACGTGATGAAGTAATCCGCTTCGCTGATTTTCGCGGAGACTCCTATAAGTTGGCGCAGGAGGCCGCTGCCACAGCAGGGAAGTACATCATTTTCTGCGGCGTGCACTTTATGGCGGAAAGTGCCGATATCCTGGCGCATCCCGGCCAAGCCACAATTCTTCCCGATCTCAACGCTGGATGTTCCATGGCCGACATGGCCGAGATCACTCAAGTTGAAGATTGCTGGGAGAACCTGGTGCGTGCAGGACTGACAAACGATGCAGGCGATGGCATCACGCCCATCACATATATGAATTCCACCGCCGCCATCAAAGCCTTCTGCGGAGAACGCGGTGGTGTCGTCTGCACATCGTCGAATGCCAAAGGCGCATTCAATTGGGCCTTTGCCAAAAATGGAAAAATTCTTTTTCTCCCCGACCAACACCTCGGCCGCAACACCGGATACAACTTAGGCATCCCGCTAAACGAAATGGTCGTGTGGGATCCATACATGATCAATGGGGGCCTGGCCCCGGATCGCCTGAAAAATGCCAAAGTAATTCTCTGGAAGGGCCACTGTTCAGTCCATCAACGATTCCTACCCGAACACGTAGACAACGTTCGCGCCAAATATCCTGGAATAAAAGTAGTAGTCCACCCTGAATGCCGCTGGGAAGTCTGCCAAAAAGCCGATGGCATAGGTTCCACCGAAGGCCTGCTAAAGATGATTAAGCAAGCGCCCGTCAGGAACAATGTTCGCCGTAGGTACTGAAATTCACTTGGTCAACCGCATGGGCAAAGAGTTTGCTGCAGAAGGCAAAAAAGTAATTACGCTGGACGACTCCGGCTGCCTCTGCACCACCATGTTCCGCATCTCTCCACAACACCTATGCTGGGCGCTGGAAAACTTGGTGGAAGGCAACGTCGTCAATCAGATCAAAGTGAAGGATGATGTAAAACACTGGGCCAGAGTAGCGCTGGACAGAATGCTTGAGATCGCGTAGCGCGGACACTCCTGTCCGCGCCTGCCCGGCAGCCAAGTAACCGTAACCAGATTACGAACGCCGCCACCAAATGTTTCCTATCCTTCCATGTCCACATCACATCCAATACAATAGATAAACATGTCAGATCGCACATTCACCCTGGAAGAAGCACAAACACTACTTCCAATCTTAGAGTCTCTACTGCGTGCCTCCATCGAAGCCAAAAAGCTGATTGAAACCGTGGACGCCGAAATGCAGGATACTGCACACCGGGTATTTCTCGCCGGCGGTATGAACCTGAACATAGTCCAGATCGCCCGCCGCAAAGCCGAGCGCGAAAAAGCCGGCCATCGGATTAAAGATACCTTGGCGGAAATCGACGCTATGGGAGTGCAGGTAAAAGATCTCGACATTGGTTTACTGGATTTCCCATGTGAAGTAGAAGGACGCACGGTTCTCCTATGCTGGAAGCTGGGCGAAAAGGGAATCACCCACTGGCACACACCCAGCGAGGGCTTCGCTGGACGCAAGCCCATCGATGACCGCATCGCTAAAGCCAAAAGAACTCACTAACGAAACATCTCCAGGTACATTCCAGTCTGTAAGAAATGTAGGTAATCGCCTGTATTTATTCCCTTCAAGGGTAACTCGGACGCAACCATTTTGTTCCTGTCTGCTTTCTAAGCCGCGGCCCAAATAAGAAATTCTTCGGGCCTTCGGAGTATCTGCAACTATGCGCATCACCTTTGTTTTTTTGCTTCTATGCAGTCTTGTGCTTCCCGCATCCATGAACGCGCAACTCACCTGGTCGAAACGTACTTACAACGTCACCGGCCTTAAAGTCGAACGCGCCGATTTTACCGGTGATGGATTCCCCGATCTTCTCGTCTATGGCGGGAATGACATCACTGTAATTCCCAACACCGATAACGGCACTTTCGATGTCACTCACGCCCACTCATTCAGCAATCAGATCTTCGGTACTGCTGCATTAGCGGATTTCAATCGCGATGGCAAGATGGATGTCGCAGGCTGCGCCAACAGTGGTGTCGAAATTCTGAAGGGAACGGTGACGGTTCTCTGAGCTTCTTGCGTACGATTGAAACCGCCTGTTCATGGGTGGCGGCAGCTGACTTCAATGGTGACGGCAATCCTGATCTTGCAGTTGGTAGTGGTGCCCCTACCGGCAGCACAGGGAATCAAGTATCCATTTACTTGGGCGACGGCCACGGTGGATTCTCCGCACCGGTAGTCAACAACAACGTAGATTTTAATTCCAGCGAAGGCAACGCCTGTTCGCTCAATGGCCGGGCGATCGCCGCCGATTTTACGGGAGATAAAGTACCCGACCTATTCATCACGGCGGATTGCCCGAACTTTGTCGTCAGCTTTAGTGCGGTCATTGTCGGCAAGGGTGATGGCACCGGCCACTTCACGTTCCACAGAGATATTGAAACAAGTTACGACTCAGATATGAATCTGCGCTTGACTGAAGGAAACAATGACGGCAAGAACGATGTGGTTGCCGTAGGCGAGGGAAGCGCGCCGCACGGCGCAGGTTCTTCCGCTCTGGTGTTATTTCTCAGTCATGGAGATGGCACCTTCGAATCAAAACAAGTGGCTGGGATATTGTCGGGTGAACCCGGCGGCATCCTCAAGGCGGGTGCATTCGTTGACTTCGACGGCGACGGGATCAAAGATGGGCTTGCCATGATTGATAGCTTCGATGACTTTGGCAACGAAACTTTGACGATGCAGTTTTACAAAGGCCAACCGGATGGCACCTACCAGTTGACGCAAACCTCGCCTTTGGCAAGTTGGGTCTTGGACATGGTCTGGGGTGACTACAACAAGGACGGACGTGCGGACATCGCGTTGGTTCGACCCAACAGCACCGACTTGTGGCTCAACACGACCGCGACTGATCCTACGTGCGCGGGCCTCACCACAGACCGTTCGCTTGCCTTCTGTGGGTACAACTTTGGAAACGGAACCTATCATTTTGTTGGAACTCCCCTGGACAAGCTGCCGATCAATGCCATGCAAATCTATGTGGATGGCGTTGTTAAGTTCCTTACTCCAGATGATCTGCTTGATACCAACCTCAATCTAAGCGTTGGCAGCCACCGCATCACGACGAAAGCCTGGGATGATCTTGGCGCTTTCAGTTCCCTGATCAATCTCACAGTGCAGGCTTCCTGTACCAATAGCACAAATCGCACGGTGCATATTTGTGCGCCTCAAAATGGAGCTTCATTTACCAGTACCGGTGGAAAGGCATCGGTCGAAATCATCGCTACTGCGGCTACAAACTTGAATTACAGTGTCACTCAGATTTACGTTGATGGAAGTGTTGTGTTCAGCACCGCCTCAAAGACAGTTGATGTTAAGGAAGCGTTATCCACTGGGACGCACCGCATTACGGTCAAAGGGTGGGACAGCAGTGGCGCATTCTCTAGCTCGATCAATGTAGCGGTGAAATAACGGCACTGGAATTCTATTAACGAAGGCGGCCAGCATTCGAACTCTATGGCTGGCCGCCTTTATTCCACTCCGGTTTGAAATCCGAATTTACCAGCCACTCGATTGGTGTAAGAAGAGAACTGATCGCCGTATCCAAATGATCGAAATTGAGGTGCGCCAGGTCGTCGCTAGGCTGGTGATAATCGTTATGCAATCCGAAGCTGGAAATCGTATGTGCTACAACTCCACGTTTTGCCAAAACATAGTTATCTGAGCGAGTAAAAAAACTTTCTCCGGGATGCGGATCAGCTGCCAGATGCGCTCCATGTTGCACCAACGCAGGACCAAGGTCAGACCGCTCCCATCCACTGACCCAGAGTGGAGCATTTTTTAAAACAGGATCAGGCCGCCCAATCATTTCCAACTCCATGCTGGCGGCAACCCGCGACAGGGGCATGGGAGGATGATCGCAGAAATAAGTTGCTCCCAATCCGCCGGTCTCCTCGCTGCCAAAAAACGCAAAGATTACAGTCCGCTTCGGATGCAACCCCGAACCGAGAATGCGAGCAATCTCCAAAACAGCTGCTACACCGGACGCGTCATCATCCGCGCCGTTATAAATTTTGTCGCCTTTTACCATCGCGCCGATCCCCAGATGATCCAGATGCGCCGAAAACAATACCGCTGAATTGCGCAGTGCGGCATCCGCACCTGCCAAAACACCGATTGCATTCCACAGTATAACCGGCAGTGTCGGCGGTGGGAACAACTAGCTCGAGATGTGTGCCGTCAGGAGTCTGCGTCAAGTATTCAACAGCGTCCTTACTGAGTTCCAACACGTTCAGGTTGGAGCCGAGATCCACCGTGTCATGGTTTTCCAGCGTAGGAGGAAGCGTGGGCAAATGATCAACTCCCCACGAAAAATATTCAGCACTGCTATCCACAGCGGGACCAAAGCTGCCGCAGCGCCATGCTCGATTGCCGCGAATGCCACATCACGTTCCTTGCGCGCGTCTTTTCCCTTAACCAACACAAACGATCCTGCCGTTACCTTCCCGTCAGAGTTGTCGGAGTCGATTTTTAGCAGTGGCCCAGCGACCCGGGCGGCGAATAAATAGACGCTGAGAAAGTCTTTTCCGTAAATAAATGTCTTGTTCTCTGCTCCGGTCAGGATTTTAAGTTGAGGCGGCGCATTGACCGTGTGGTGTACGGTGGCCGCCCGTTCCACATATTCTCCATCGTGCGCAGGTGCAATCCCGGCAGCCTTCAATTGCTCTCCTATATATTCCGCCGCTCGATGTTCATCTTCGGTCCCGCTTCCTCTCCCCCGCAATTCATCGGAGGCCAGATATTCCATGTTCCGGCGAATACACTCTGCGCAAATCTTCTGCTCAGTTCCAACCGGGGTGCGAACCTGCGCACTGCAAGCCAACACCCACACACATAAATAGATCCCAACCACCTTTTTCATGGAAGAAAACCTTGCCCGAGCCTAACAGATTATCGGGCGACAACCGCCGAGGTGTGGAAAGTCTTGAAAGATGTGTAGTTTGGCGAAACCGGGTCGTAAAAAGACGCATCCTAGAAACAAAGGACGCAAGTTGAGTGGGGCGGCGCGTTCCTGGATTAAAGCAGGTTAACGAGTTGTACTAACGGATGTCATTCCGTGCCAACAGAAGAAAATCAGTCTGCTACAATTTTCCTAAGGTTGCTTGAAGGACGGCTATGTCAAGTCTTCAGTGGAAGTTTCGCGCAGTGGCTTCGGTAGCCGCTCTCTTTTTGCTGGCAGGGGCAATCAGCTGCAAGGGATTTTTCGTCAATCCAACATTGACCGGCATCACTGTGACCTGCCCGGCATGCGCCAGCCCGAATTCACCGAACATTACGGGCAACGGAAACTCCCTTCAACTACTCGCGACCGGAAACTTTGATGACGGCAGCAGTAAGACCCTGACCAGTTCCGTAAGCTGGAGTTCGGCCGATGACACTCAAGTTTCAGTTGACAATACAACCAACAAGGGTAGGGCGACGGCTAAAACTACAATGACCACAAGTGGCGTTGTGATCACGGCCACTGATGGAATTATTAGCGGTCAGGTATCTGTAACTGTCGGACAAACCCCGACCACCGTGACCTGTACTTCGTGTACTAACGGCACCGTTTTCAGCCTCGCTACTTCTCCAATTGGGACCACCATTTCGTTCACTTCGTCTGCCGTTTCCAACTGGAGCAGCAGCAATACCGGAATCATGACTATTAGCGGTACCAATTCAACTTCGGCGAGCGGTACTCTGGTTGGTGGAACTGGCACCGTCACCATCACCGCTACACCAACCACTGGGTCTCCCGGAAGCATTCAGATTACGGTGAATCAATAAAAGGCCAGCAAAATTAAATAGCCGCTATCCAACGAATTCATACGCCCGACGGTAACCTCCCATTAATCTGTGTGAGACAGTATTATGGAAGGTGGCCGTGCGAGCGGCCCACCCCAAAAATTAAACATGTCAGACATCCGTTGCATCGCCATCTCAACCGGAGGCGGGGACGCCCCCGGCCTCAATGCCGTCATCCGCGCCGCTGTAAAAGCAGCCATCCTGAAATACAAATGGAAGGTCATTGGCATTCCCGATGGCTTTGACGGGCTAATCTGGCCGGAAAAAGCTTTTGAACTGACGCTGAAGCACGTCAGCGGTATCCTGCCACGCGGTGGCACGATCCTGGGCACCACCAACCGCGGCAATCCATTTCAGTACAAGACCATTGAAAACGGCAAAGAAGTAGTCCGGGACATTTCCCCCGACATCCTCGCCAACGCCGAAAAATTGGGCATTGACGCGGTCATCACCATCGGCGGCGATGGCTCACAGACCATTGCGTTGGAACTTTTCCAAAAAGGTATGAAGATCGTGGGCGTCCCTAAGACGATTGATAACGATCTCTCCGCCACGGAAGTGACATTCGGATTCGACACGGCATTAACCACGGCCACAGATGCCGTGGATAAAATTCACACCACGGCCGAATCCCATCATCGCGTAATGGTGATTGAGGTCATGGGCCGAGACGCTGGCTGGATCGCACTGGAAGCCGGCATTGCCGGAGGCGCGCATGTCATCCTGATTCCAGAAATCCCCTTCACCGTCCAGCGCATTTGCGACTATGTGACCGCCCGCGAAAGCTACGGCAAGCACTTTACCATTGTTGTAGTAGCGGAAGGTGTGACGCTTCCTCCCGAGCTCAAAGAAAATCGTCGCACAGGAACTGTAGGCAATCTGATCGGCACAGTCGTGGCCGCAGGCGCCCGCAAAGAAGTCCGGGTCAGCGTGCTGGGACATATCCAGCGCGGTGGTACTCCCACGCCCTTCGATCGTATTCTTGGGACCCGCTTCGGTGTAGCCGCCGTGGAATTGATAGCCCAGGGTAATTTCGGCAAGATGGTATGCCTGCGTAACGAAAGCATCCAGGCAGTAGACATTCGCGAAGCTATCGGCAAAATGAAAACAGTTGATCCGAATGGCGAGTTAGTCCGCACCGCTCGCGCCATTGGCATCTCATTCGGAGATTAAGAGTTTTTCTCTGCGACTTTGGCGGGTATTCTTTGCGCTCTGCGTTTTAAGATTTTGGTTTTCGCCGCCAACGAAACTAAGGCCAGGGCCCCCGAACCCCTGTTGATGACTAAGGTTTCAACCGAGGCCAACGCCTGGCGACCCAGCGGCCAACGGCTGCTATATTGTCTTTGACCCCGTGAAAACTCTGACCCGGCCCTTGGGACGCAGTACAGCGCTAGCGCTGGCTGTGGTGTTGCTGTCCACCGCCTGCGGACGCAGTCACCACAAAGGCGAACCCGCCTATGTCTCTGCCCCTCAAGCTATCCTGCGGGACCGTGTAGCTGCGATGTATAACAAGGTTGGTACCGTCAAAAATGCTGAGCGTGTAGAAATCATGGATCGCGATAAGCGTTTTGCCCTGGTGCGCACTGCCGGCGGCATACAGGGCTGGGTCGAGCAGCGTTATCTGGTGACCCAAAAAGTTTACGATGGCTTCCAGAAACTGGCGCAGGACCAGAAGAACGCAGTAATCCAGGCCACAGCTGTAACCCGCAACGAAACCAATCTGCATCTGGAGCCCGGACGCGACACCGAGCACCTCTACCAAATTAATCCAGGCTCAAAACTTGCAGTCTTAAAACGCTCCACCAGCGAAAAGCGTCTGCCTGGAGCCAAGCCTCCTCAAGATACCGCCAAGCCCATGGAAGACTGGTGGCTGGTGCGCGACCCCGACGGCCACCTGGGATGGGCCCTGGGTCGGATGATTGATGTGGATGTACCGCTGGAAATCGCGCAATATGCCGAAGGCCAGCGCATTATCGCATCATTTGTCTTGAGTGAAGTTCAGGATGGAGAAAACAAAGTCTCTCAGTATCTGGTTTTATTAAATGAAAACAAAGATGGCCAACCCACCGACTACAATCAGATCAAAGTATTTACCTGGAACATAAAAAAACACCGCTACGAAACAGCCTACCGTGAACGCATAAACGGTAATTTACCGGTTACGGTCACGCACGAGGATTTCGAAAAAGAAGGAAATCTCCCCGTATTTGTTCTCCGCGCCGTTGACGACAGCGGCAATGTCACAGAACGTAAATACAAACTGAACAATCCCATTGTACGAAGAGTATTAGCTCCAGGCGAACAACCGACTAAGTCGCATCATTAAGCAAAATAAAAGCGTTAGCTTAACTGTAAAACTCAGCCATACTTTCCACCACCCACTTCTGCTCATCCTCAGTCAACTCAGGAAACATAGGCAGCGCCAAAACTTCTTTGGCGGCCAGTTCCGACTCCGGTAAATCTCCCTCGCGATATCCCAGATACTCAAAGCAAGGCTGTAAGTGCAATGGAATTGGATAATAAATCTCAGTAGCAATCTTGCGCTCGGCGAGAAAACGTGCGAAGTTCATCCCTACGCTGTACACGCAACACATATTGATGAAATACGTGATGCGCTGAAGCGGAAACATAAGGCAGCACCACCGGTGCCGAAGCAGATAATTCTTGCGCTCCACGCTTGGCTAATCCAGCTTTTTCAAGTAAGCCGTCATAAATACAGGCCCGTTCTCGCCGTTTCCGGTTCCACTCTTCAATATGCGGCAATTTCACCCGTAAAACTGCCGCTTGGATCGCATCCATACGGCAATTCCATCCAAGTTCCTCATGAAGATACCGCTGCGGACTACCGTGGTTTCGCAACCGCCGCATGCGTTCGGCCCATTCCGGATTAAGAGTGGTCACCATACCAGCATCTCCATACGCGCTCAAATTCTTTGTCGGATAAAAACTGAATGCTGCCGCCAGCCCAAGCGATCCGGCCTTCTGATTCTCCAAGCCGCGCCGATCGCTTGCGCTGCGTCCTCGACAATGGGAATGTTGAATTCCGCGGCCAGCGCGGCAATCGCGTCCAGTCGGCGCACTGCCCATACAGATGCACCGGAAGAATTGCCCGCACTCGCGATCCGTGAGCCTTGAGTTTTGCGGCGAGGCTGGCAGGATCAAGATTGAAGCTTTGCCGATCAATATCCGCAAAAACCGGTCGCGTCCCAATGCGTGCAATCGAACTAGCCGATGCAAAGAAACTGAAAGCGGTAGTGACGACCGCATCCCCAGGCTGAACTCCAGCTGCCAACAAAGCCAGCCAAAGAGCGTCGGTGCCCGACGCGCAAGCCACACCATCTACCGCGCCGGTATATGCAGCAACATCTTTCTCCAGAGCAGAGACTTCTTCCCCAAGAATAAAGTGTTGCGAAGCACAAACCCGCTCCACCGCGCTTAGGATCTCTTCTCGAATCTGCGAATACTGGCGGGATAGATCCAGCATAGGTACCGCATCGAACTTGCCTGTGGGCGCAGGGCGTCGCTTCGCCGAGAGGTTGATCACGAGAGATGCAATTTTAACAAATGGTCTCTAGCCGACAATTTCCAATTTGGGAAACGGGGGCACAGCCCGGTTCTCATCCAGAGCATGCTGCCATTCAACCAACGACACGCGAAACTGCGTCAAATTGAGA
>CAWBXL010000045.1:0-10082 GCA_963792305.1 uncultured Acidobacteriaceae bacterium
CGCCCCTAAAAATTTACGGCTATCACATGTTGATGGTGGGCTTGGCATTTCTCGGCAGCACCCTTGATTGCGGGCCCAACCATCCTGGACTTCACAACATGCTCGACTATTACTTTTCAGTTGGGCCGAAACGGGCATTTGTGGACGCAGCGTTGCTGGGCTATCGCCCGCCACTCCTCGATATTTTGCCCATGTATGTCATTTTCATGGGACTCTCGCCGATTGCGCTTAGCATTGGCAGGCGGTTTGGTTGGAAATACATTCTGGCGGGAAGCGGTTTGATCTGGCTGATGGCGCAGTTGGGGTTGCGCGAGGCTTTTTACAACTTGTTGAGCTATGGCGGACTTCGTATCCCCCTACATGAAATGGGAGCATTCGACATTTGGGCTTGGCAGTTGGTTTGGGTTGGCGGACTTTGGTGCGGTGTGCGCTGGGCACAGGATGACTTTCCGGTCGGCGAATGGGCGCGGAAGGTTACAGTTCCGGCGGCGATCATTGTTGCGGCTTTGATTAGCCTGCGTTATTCGCTAAATTATGGCGTGGACTGGGGCGATTTGAGCCTGCCTTCGACAAATGGCATTTGGGAATCGTCCGTCCCATCGAATTTGTTTGCGTTTCCGCATTGCTGATTCGCTTTCAGGAGTCGCTGAAAAAGTTGGCATTCCGTCCGCTGGTAATTATGGGGCAGGCCTCTCTTCCAGTGTTCTGCACGCATGTGGCGTTTTGTTTCCTGGGATTATTCATGATGCGCGACAATCCGGTGCTCACAGGCTGGGGTCAGGTGGCCCTCCCGGTACTCACTTTCATCAGCCTATATTTGGTCGCACGAAAAGCTGCTGAGCGCAAACAGAAGAACAGAGCGAGCGTACCACCTCGCATGTCACTGGCTCCGGCGACATCGCGATAAAATTTACCTTTGCGAGCTTTGCGCTCTTCGCGGTTTAGGGTTTTGGATTTGCGGCTGCAAAAATCTTAAACCGCAGAGGTCGCAGAGAACAACATTTAAGCCTCAAGAGTAAATTGTTCCCCTTCCACGATTCCACAATTTCACAGCGTATAATTGACGTTTATTAAAGCTGGCAGGATGGCGATGAATTCAAACAACGGCACGAACGGTAATGGTAACGGGCATTCTGTCCTCAAACCGCGCGCGGAGTGGATTGCACGGCGCAAGGCTGAAAACAGCAACGGTAATTTTTCCCAGTTGCACTACGCCCGCAAGGGTGTGATAACCGAGGAAATGGAATACATCGCCCGCAAAGAAAAGCTGACAGCAGAGCTGGTGCGTGACGAAGTCGCACATGGCCGCATGATTATTCCGGCCAACATCAATCATCCGGAACTTGAGCCGATGTGTATCGGCGTGGCTTCTCTGTGCAAGATCAATTCGAATATTGGCAACTCTGCCGTCACTTCGAATATTGACGAAGAACTTAAGAAGCTTCACACATCCGTCCACTATGGCGCGGACACGGTGATGGACCTATCGACCGGTGGAAACATTCATGAGATTCGTGAAGCAATTCTGCGGCATTCTCCGGTGCCTATCGGAACCGTGCCGATTTATGAAGCGATCTCGCGCGTAAAGCGGATTGAAGACCTTACCGCCAGCGTAATGCTGGAGGTCATTGAAGAGCAGGCGGAACAAGGGGTGGATTACATGACTATCCACGCCGGTGTACTCATTCAGTATCTGCCGATGGTTTCAAAGCGTATTACTGGAATTGTGAGCCGCGGTGGCGCGATACTGGCGCAGTGGATGGCCTATCACCATAAGCAGAACTTTTTGTACGAGTGCTACGACGACATCTGCAAGATTTTCACCAAACACGATGTCAGCTTTTCTCTGGGCGATGGACTGCGTCCCGGTTGCATTGCAGACGCCAGCGATGAAGCCCAGTTTGCAGAACTCAAAACCTTGGGCGAACTGACGAAGAAAGCGTGGGAGTACGACGTACAAGTCATGATCGAAGGCCCCGGCCACGTTCCGCTCGACAAGATCAAAGAACAAGTGGATAAAGAAAAGGAGCTTTGCTACGAAGCTCCGTTTTATACCCTTGGGCCGCTAGTCACCGATATTGCGCCTGGGTATGATCACATCACTTCCGCCATCGGAGCCGCCATGATCGGCTGGCACGGCGCGGCCATGCTCTGCTATGTCACTCCCAAAGAGCATCTCGGACTGCCCAACGAGAAAGATGTCAAAGACGGCATTATTGCTTACAAGATCGCTGCCCATGCTGCGGATTTGGCACGCCATCGCCCAGGCGCACGCGACCGAGATGATGCCCTCAGCTACGCCCGCTACAAGTTCGATTGGGAAAAGCAGTTTGCGCTCTCACTCGATCCGGAGACGGCGCGTTCCATGCACGATGAAACCTTGCCCGAGGAACACTACAAAGAAGCGGCATTCTGCTCGATGTGTGGTCCGAAATTCTGCTCGATGAACTATTCGAGCAAAGTGGACGAGTACAACAAGCAGGTGCACGGGTTGGAAAAGAAGGACTATTCCGAGCTGGTGGACAAGCTGGTTTCCATTAAATAATGCGCTAGAACGGTTCGTATGCAACGAGCTTACATTTTTGCACTGTTTGCGGTTTTCGCCGTCCTGCCTCGAACACTCAAGTCTCAAGCTTCCCCTGATCCAGGATCAACACAGGGGAATGTTTACACAAACCAATTCTTTAGACTCACTTGGGAATTCCCGAAAGAATGGACGATTAAAGATGCTCCTGTCCCAGCGCCGGGTGCGCACTACTACGTGCTGCTGAATCTGCTGCCTGCAGGAAGTCAGAGTAGCGAGGAAGTTTCGCTGTCAGCTCAGGATTTTGCGCACTCTGACCACTCCTGGCGGCAATACCTCGACCAAGTAAAGATTATGATGAACCAAAAGGGCTGGCAAATAGTGGAAACGCGACACACAGTCACTGTCGGGGATCTTATCGGGTTCGACACGGATGAGTATAAGTCTGCCGACGAGAAGCACTACGTTGCTATTATGGCCCGCCCGCTTCGTAGTCACGAACTGAAATTCTTTGTGTCGGCGCCCTCACACGAACGTCTCGAAGATCTAATAAAAACTATTTCGCTGGCAAAGTTCGCACCGGACTGGACCAATGGCGCAATTGACAACCGGTTCGACCGATTCCAGAGTTCACCAGGCCCGATATCCGGCGGCAAACTGGTTAATCGCGTTGATCCCACGTATCCGACCTTAGCTCGAGCGGCTGGTATTCAGGGAAGCGTGGTGCTGGCCGCAGAGATCGGCCACGAGGGCAAGATCGATCAGCTTTATGTGCTCCAGGGTCATCCACTACTCGTAGACAGTGCTGTCGAGGCAGTATCGGGATGGAGCTACACTCCCTATAAACGGACCGACGGCACTCCTGTGACTGTAGGTGTTGAGATCATCGTTAATTTTACGTTGCCCGGACGCAAGTAATGTCTTAGGGTGGGTTTGCGCTCTCACTTGACCCTGACGGCGCGTTCCATGCACGATGAAACCTTGCCCGAGGAACACTACAAAGAAGCGGCATTCTGCTCGATGTGTGGTCCGAAATTCTGCTCGATGAACTATTCGTCCAAGGTGGATGAGTACAACAAGCAGGTGCATGGGCTGGAGAAGAAAGATTATTCAGAGTTGGTAGACAAACTGGTATCCATCAAGTAATCACGGCACGTCAATCAACAACCACCCTACGCTTGATCCCATCCTTGGGAAGTCCCTTGGGGCTTGGCTGAGCGAAATGACGCACGACCACTTCTTGGAAGGGGTCGTCATT
Organism: uncultured Acidobacteriaceae bacterium; assembly: GCA_963792305.1. Taxonomy (GTDB): domain Bacteria; phylum Acidobacteriota; class Terriglobia; order Terriglobales; family Acidobacteriaceae; genus CAWBXL01. The sequence goes on from CAWBXL010000045.1 coordinate 3,783, forward strand.
GCTGACATGTGATTTCGCCAGAATTTTAGTGGCTGATGCCGCGTCGTATACTCCAACTTTCTGTACCGCCTGCGTTGCCGGAAGTATGGTTTGGGACTGAGCGTTCATGTCCTTTTTGCTTTCCGCAAAAGTATGGTCGGCTTTCAATGCAGGTTGCGAAAAGGCGTGGAGCCACAAAGTAACCGCCAAGATCGCAACTGCGCCGATTCCAATCGGCTTCCAAAAACTGAAAGTACTCCTACTTTTCGTATTAACAGATTGGGTCACCTCCTGCATTTGTGGAGGCAATTCAGCAGGGACATCAATATCGCCCGACAAATTAAACATACTGGGAACTAAATCCGGTTCAACTTTTGGCGAATTTACTCTATTACTCCAGGTCCGTCTTTTAGATCTCGCCCAGATGCTGGCCTCGGAAATTGTTCGATTACTAAACTCCCCTAAATTCTTTCCGGTTGTGTACGAGTATTTCCATGCCCTTCCAAGCTGTTGATGACTGGCCAGCTTAGCTTTTTGCCATATGGATTCCCAATTCGTGGGGAAAACGATGTACCGCGGCTGTAACCGTCCCCGCAGCAATGCTGTGTAAATTTCATTTAATTGAACAGGCACAGCCGTTTTGCGGGCCGTCTGAACATCGGCTTCTGCACTCATCAAGACCATGCCGATAGAGCGGATTCTCCCGCGGCTGGCATTGGCATCCGCCAAAATGATCACATCCTTGTTGGCAAGTGCATACGAAATTGATTCGGACATTCCCTCCGGGGAGCATTGGTCGAGAGTAATTTCCAGATCCGCGGCTTCCTGCTTCTCATCCCGGGAAAGGCATGTCTCTACCTCAAAACCCCGAGTACGTAAGTCTCTAACCAATTCAGTGGGATATTCGCGAAGGCGGGTGATGATGCGTACTAGCGGCATAAGTAACGTTTTGATGCTACTGATGTCTGGCGGTTTTCCTGCGCGAGGATAATTTCTTGGGACTTTAATTAGCGATAATCCGCCAATACTTTGGCAGCGCGATCAAGCGCGGACGTGAGCAATTGCAATTGCTGCCTGGCGCGATCAAGGTCATGTTTATCAATGGCTTCGTTCACTCCGGGAATGACTACAGCGGCATAGCCTGTATATTGCCCGGGAGCATAGATGGCATGCCGAAACCAGGGACGGTTCGGCAACCCTTCGGGAATCAGTAGTGCGGCTTCCCCCTGACGTAGAGTCTGGTTCAGCCGAAGAAAATCGCCGGATGCCTTTTTCTGATGGGCGGATATCTTCTCTCCAGCGTGCTCGAACTTGTGGGCCGCTTCCAGAGCAGCGTCAAACTGCAAGGCGTTGGCGCCAAATTCGTTTTCCGCTTTTTTTCGCGCGGCTTCGATGTAGTTAACGATTTCTTTTCCGTAGGCTTCGTAGTCGTAGGGGAGCACGTCGGCATCCGCCATACGGATGGTTTCGATCCCGAAGACACGCGCCATCTGTTGTTCGTAGGTGAAATCTGGATCGCCAAATTTTTTAAACCAGTTGAAGTTGTCGAAGACCGAATGATAGACACCGTAGTTTCCGGTTGAGCCTATATCCGTGGAAGGAACGCCTAGATGTTGCAAAAACACGGTGTAGTCGGAACCGCTACCCAGGTCGCCTACGGCGGCATCCTGTCTTCCTTGCGCTACTGGCGCACGGAAATTGGTTCCAGTGTTGTCCGGGGTTTCCGTTCCGGGCTGACTGGTTTTAAGCCACACATCATAGACCGTCCCACCTTTGGGACTGGCGACGACCTTGGTGACATCGCGTACAAACTGCTTCAGTGTGGGTACTGATGATGCTCCGAACTTGGCGCCGGAAACACCTACATCCATATTGAAATAGGCGACTGCATGGGCCAGCTCAGAGTCGTGTTGTTCTGCCCACTCAGTGGAACCGACCAGGCCTTCTTCTTCTGCGTCCCAGCTGGCAAAGACGACTGTGCGCTTGGGCTTCCAGCCTGACCTTAGAAGCTCCGCGACGCCGTGGACTGATTCCAGCATCGCAGCAGTGCCGCTATTGGGATCTACCGCGCCGTAAACCCAGGCGTCGCGGTGATTGCCGGCCACGACCGTTTCGTCAGGCCACTCGGAACCGCGAACTTTTCCGATCACGTCCCAAATGGTGCGGTACTGGTAGTCCTGCTTCAGGTGCATCTTCACTTTCACTGGGCCGGGGCCTATGTGATAGGTGTACGGCAATGCCCCCTGCCAGTCGCGCGGAGACTCCGGACCAGCCAGATGCTCGAGAATTGGAGAAGCGTCGGCATACGAGAGAGGGATGCTGGGAATTTTCCCCATTCCCCCCGCATCTTCTGGCTTGGCACGCTTTTCATCGGGAAGCGATGGCAATGAAGCAACGCCTGGAGTCGTAGGATCGCCGGGGAAGTTGAAGATGAATCCTACCGAACCCCGTTGCACTCCACGGTCGGGGCGCCATGGGCCCTTGGGATATTTATCGCCCTTGCGCCAGCCATCGTCATAGGGGTCGGAGTAAATTAATACTCCGGCGGCGCCGTGTTCCTGCGCGAGCAACGCTTTTACTCCACGAAAATTTTGGCCGTAGCGGACGAGCACGATCTTGCCGCGGACGTCCACATTCAACTGGGCAAGCTTTTTGAAGTCTTCGGGCGTCCCGTAGTTGGCATAGACCACTTCAGTCTCTACGTCTCCTGACGGAGATTGGCCATTGAAGGGCATGACCACGCGGGGGTCATCTTGATAAGGATCTCCATCTACGTGCTCGCGTGATGGGCCGTGCATGGTAACGCCGTCGGGAGCGGTCACATCCACACTGATTTCAGCGGGGTAATTCAGCCAGACTTTGTATTCGACGATTTCAGTTTCGAGACCTGCTTCGCGGAATTTTCTGGCAACGTAATCTGCCGTGGCTTTGTCTTCCGGCGTGCCAGCCATATGCGGGGCCTGGGTGAGAATGCGTAAGTGCTCTTCGGCGAGCTTCCGGTCAGGAACCGCCAGAAAACGCGACTCGACCGTATTTTCTGGGGCAGAATCACGGAAGCCAAAGAGCTGTGCCTGGGCTGATTCCATCGAACCACTCACGCTGGTGGACAAAGGTGAGAACAGCAGGACGATTGCAAGAAGCGGGACGCAAAGGAGTCTCATCGGGCTCATGACGCGAAGTAGCTAAGTTAGCACAGCCCGCGTGATTCGATGGCACCTAATCTCTCGCATCGAGTAGCATGTCTGCCATGACACCTCCGTTCACTCGCAGGGAATTTCTAGAGAAAACCGCAATCGCAGGCGCTGCTGTAACTCTGGGCCAATTCGCACCGACATTCGGGCAGGCTGCCCCAGCATCGGGAATAATTGCATCCAGCCCTTCATGGATCGATAAGCCCATGCGCTGGGCACAGCTCACGCTGGTCGAAGATGATCCGGGAAAGTTCGATCTAGCTTTCTGGCTGGATTATTTCAAGCGCACCCGTTCGGATGCGGCCTGCCTGAGTGGCGGCGGATGTGTCGCGTACTACCCCACGCAAATTCCCTTTCATCATCGCAGCGCGTGGTTGGGAGATCGCGATGTGCTCGGCGAATTGATTTCCGGCTGCCGCAAATTAGGGATGGTGGTGATTGTCCGCACCGATCCGCACGCAACGTATGACGATGTGCAAGCGGCGCATCCGGATTGGATTGCCGTCGATGCTGCCGGAAAGCCGCGCCGGCATTGGGCTTCGCCGGAGATGTGGGTGACCTGCGGATATGGGCCTTACAACTTTGAGTTCATGACCGAAGTAAAGAAAGAACTCATGAACCGTTACCACATGGATGGATTTTTTGTGAACCGGTGGGATGGTTCTGGCGATTGCTACTGCATGCATTGCCAAAAAAATTTCAAGGATGCATCAGGATTTGAGTTGCCACGGACTGCCGATCCGCAAGAGCCGGCACGCAAAGCCTACATTGTCTGGCGGCAGAAACGGTTGTATGGACCTGTGGCAGCTTTGGGATGGTGAATCGCGCAAGATCAATCCGAATTCCTGTGTGATTCCGAATAACGGCGGTGGCGCGATGAGTCCGCTCGAAACAGAAAAATTTGGCGCAGCATGTGCCAATGCTGGTTGCCGACCGGCAGGCGCGACACGGGGTGATGCCTCCTTGGAGAAATGGCAAGACTGCTAAGGAGTTTCGCGCGGTGTTGGGAAACAAACCCATGGTTGGGCTGTTCGGCGTTGGCCTGGAAGAGCAATATCGCTGGAAGGACAGCGTGCAGAGTGATGCGGAAATCCGCATCTGGGCCCTGGATGGAATCGCTAATGGCGCGCGGCCGTGGTTCAGCAAGTTCAGTGGTGCGCTGCATGATCCGCGATGGTTGAAAGCCTGTTGAAGACCTTTATGATTGGCATGCAAATAACGAAACATATCTGCGGCAGAAACTCCGATTGCACGCGTAGCGTTGGCTTATTCGCAGCAGACGGCGTGGTTTTACGGCGGCGAACATGCCAATGCCAAGGTGGAAGATCATGCGCTTGGCTGGTATCAAGCGTTGGTGGAAGCACGCGTCCCTTTTGAGATGGTGCATGATCGGTTGTTGGACGCAGCACATACAAAGCAATTCAAGACATTGATCCTGCCGAACATTGCTGCGTTGAGTGAGGCGCAGTGCGATCAGCTTCGAGCGTTCTGTAAAAAACGGCGGTAGTTTGATCGCCACCTATGAAACCAGCCTTTATGACGAATGGGGAGTGCGGCGTAAAGATTTTGGCCTGGCTGATTTGCTGGGCGTGAAGTGGACCGGACAAACGGAAGGGCCGATGCAGAACTCGTATCTCGACATTGGAGCATGAGGCCGCGCCGCATCATCCCCTGCTCAAAGGGTTGGAAGATGCGCCGCGCATTATCAACGGCGTATCCCGACTGGAAGTGGAACCGCGCGAAAAGTTTCCGCAAATGCCGGTGACGCTGGTTCCGAGCTATCCCGATTTGCCGATGGAGAAAGTGTTTCCGCGCCAGCCTAAGACAAATATCGCCGGCGTTTATCTACGAGAAGTCGGGGCAGGGCGCGTGGCTTACTTTCCCTGGGACATTGATCGGACGTACTGGGAAGTTTTAGCGGAGGATCATTTTAAGCTCTTACGACAATGCGGTGAATTGGGCGACGGATGAATCTCCGATAGTCGAAGTGTCAGGGCCGGGGCTGGTTGAAGTCACGGCATGGCGCAATCGGGATGCGATTGTCATTCATCTGGTGAACCTGAACAATCCTATGGCGATGAAGGGGCCTTACCGTGAGTTTCTTCCGGTGGGTGAACAGAAGATCAGTTACGGTTGCCACAAGGGATGCGGGCGAGGAAAGCACAATTGCTAGTCGCGGGTACGAATTCCCACATTGAAGACAGCAATGAATTGAGAATCAGCGTGCCTTCTATTCTGGACCATGAAGTTGTAGCCATTGATTTATGAGGATTGAACAGCGTTTGCAAGGGGTTCGTGTCAGGGCATCGGCTTCAGCCATGCGCTCATGTTCGGTATTGATGTTGGCGCCCATCGGGCGCAACTGCGACAGAAAATGCCAGCATTCGCGGTGGTTGCACCCGATGGGCGCCGTCGTGGCTTCAGCTTGAGATTGGCATGGCTGAAGCCGATGCCCTGATACGAACCCTCTTAAAAACCTCGTTTGTATCCAATTTTTCACCATCATCACCAACTTCACCAACTGGTGATACATGGGCACGGATGCCGCGTTCAAGTGGCTCACCTATATGGCCGATGCCTCGCTGGTGAATCCCACCGCTGAAGACTATCGTGAGGCGGTCGCGCGGGTACGAACACTTCCGGACCAGCACATCACGTTATTCGATGCAGTCACGGGCAGCGTTAGCTATGCGGTTGAAGTTGGAGGTTTGGACTTACGATCATCATTTTGACTTGATGCGGGTGGCGGTGTGGCGATAATCAGACGTGTCATTGAAAGGCCTATCAACCACCTGCGAACTGATAAATATGGAGCGCGGCGGCGAAATGCTCCAACCAGGTTCTATCGAACCTTTGGGTTCGATTTGGCGCTCTCGGGTTAACCCAGGGAAACGTGACTAACTGTATTTCGTCGCGGAGCGGAGCTGCGATACGCGCAGGATCGCTCGCGAAAGGTCGGACTGGTTGGAGTATTCTGCCGCGTTTAGTCATGCCGGATTTACGATTCCTGAGAGTTCTCGCTTCGTCTTTTCTGGCCGGCGAGCCTGCGGCTAAATCAGATTGTCGCTCGCGCTACTCAAACCCTTGGCCGTCCGTGGCGCTGGCTTGGGCCTGTTCCGCTAAACGTTAC